>JBDHIW010000004.1:0-40867 GCA_039587215.1 Gemmatimonadota bacterium
GGGGGCGAAGGTCTCGATGCCGTTGGCGTGGGACGAGGTCGTGCCGGGACTTGATCCGAGGGCGTTCACCCTGGCGACGGCGGTGACGCGCATGCAGCATTTGGGCGACGATCCCTTGCTGCCCGTGCTCGAGGTGCGGCCCGATCTGGGCGCCGTGCTCGAGCGCTTGGCGGCTCGGGTGCAGCGGTGACCATCGACACACACCTACGCAGAGGGTGAGGAGTGATGCAGCGTTTCGTGCGACTGGCGGCGGCGATCCTGATGGTGGGGTGCGGACCGCAGTACGACGTGGTGATTCGAGGTGGAACGATCTACGACGGATCGGGCGAACCCGGCGTCGTCGGGGATGTGGCGATCGTGGCGGACTCGCTCGTGGTCGTCGGCGGCGTTGTAGACGGACGCGGCCGCGTCGAGGTGGATGCCGCGGGCATGGCGGTGAGCCCGGGCTTCATCAACATGCTCAGCTGGGCCACCGTGTCGCTGATCGAGGACGGACGCTCGCAGGGCGACATCCGGCAGGGAGTCACGCTGGAGGTGTTCGGCGAGGGCTGGTCGGAGGGCCCGCTCACGGACGCCATGCGCGCGCAGGAGATCGCGGATCAGGGGGACATCACCTACGAGATCCCGTGGACCACGTTGGGCGAGTATCTCGAGCATCTCGTCGACCGCGGCATCTCGCCCAACGTGGCATCCTTCGTCGGCGCCACGACGGTGCGCATCCACGAGATCGGGTACGAGGACCGCGCGCCCACCCCCGACGAGCTCGAGCGCATGAAGACGCTCGTGCGCAACGCCATGGAGCAAGGCGCTCTCGGCGTGGGCTCTTCGCTCATCTACGCGCCGGCGTTCTACGCCTCGACCGACGAGCTCGCAGCGCTGTCGAGCGTCGCGGCGGAGTACGACGGGATGTACGTGTCCCACATGCGGTCGGAGGGCAACCGACTGCTGGAAGCCGTCGACGAGCTCATCACGATCGCGCGTGAGGCGGACATCCGCGCGGAGATCTACCATCTCAAGGCGGCGGGGCGGTCCAACTGGGACAAGCTCGACGACGTGATCGCGCGGGTCGAAGCCGCCCAGGCCGATGGGCTGCACGTGACGGCCGACATGTACACGTACACCGCGGGATCGACCGGTCTCGACGCGGCGATGCCGCCGTGGGTCCAGGAGGGCGGCTACGAGGCCTGGGCCGAACGGCTGCAGGATCCCGCGATCCGCGCGCGCGTGGAGCGGGAGATGTCGACGCCGACGGACGAGTGGGAGAACCTGTATCTCGCCGCGGGCGCGGCGCAGACGCTGCTCGTCGGGTTCCGCAACGACGACCTCAAGCCGCTGACCGGGCAGACACTCGCCGAGGTGGCGGCCGCGCGCGGCACGACGCCGGAACGAGCGGCGATGGACCTGGTGGTCGAGGACGGCAGCCGCGTGCAGGTCGTGTACTTCCTCATGTCGGAGGCGAACGTGGCGCGCCAGGTCGCGATCCCGTGGATCAGCTTCGGCTCCGACGCCGGCTCGATGGCCCCGGAGGGCAACTTCATCAAGTCGAGCACGCACCCGCGCGCCTACGGCAACTTCGCGCGCCTGCTCGGCAAGTACGTGCGCGACGAGCAGGTGATCCCGCTCGAAGAGGCGATCCGAAAGCTCACCAGCCAGCCGGCTGACAACCTCCGCATTCGGCGGCGCGGCAGCCTCACGCCGGGGTACTACGCCGACGTCGTGGTCTTCGATCCCGCGACGATTCAAGACCACGCCACGTTCGAAGACCCGCACCGCTACGCGACCGGCGTCGGGCACGTCTTCGTGAATGGCGAGCACGTACTCCGCGACGGTGAACACACGGGCGCGCTGCCGGGTCGGGTCGTGCGCGGTCCCGGATGGATGGGATGGAGCGACGATCGGTGAGCATCGCGGTGCCCGACGTCGGCACGGTGTCGAGCCGACTGGATCGTCCCGAGAATGCGTGGGGGGTGTACGTCCTCGCGCACGGAGCCGGTGCGGGAATGGAGCACGCGTTCCTCGCGCGGGTCGCCGCCGAACTCGGAGCCCGCGGCATGGCGACGCTCCGGTATCAGTTTCCGTACATGGAACGGGGTGGTCGCCGCCCGGACCCACCCGCGCGGGCGGTGGCGACCGTTCGCGCGGCGGTCGCCGCGGCGCGTGACCAGGCGTCCGATCTGCCCATCGTGGCGGGCGGCAAGTCCTTCGGCGGGCGTATGACCTCGACGGCCCAGGCAGACGACGCGATGGAGGGCGTGCGCGGTCTCGCGTTCCTGGGGTTTCCGCTGCACGCCCCGGGGCGGCCGGGCGATGCGCGGGGTGCACATCTGTCGCGGGTCGAGGTGCCCATGCTCTTCTGTCAGGGGACACGTGACCCGCTCGCCGGGCTCGATCTCATGCGGCCGCTGTGCGATCGTCTGGGGTCCGGGTCGACGCTCCATGTAGTCGACGGCGGCGACCATTCATTCAAGGTCCTCAAGAAATCGGGGCGCACCCACGACGAGGTCATGGCCGAGCTGGCCGACACCATCGTCGACTGGGCGCGCCCGCTTGCCACGGAGTGAGCGATGGCCAACTACTGGATTCTCAAGACCGAACCATCGTCGTATTCCTTCGACGATCTCGAGGGAGACACGTCCACGGTGTGGGACGGCGTGAAGAACGCGGTCGCACTCAAGAACATCCGCGCGATGCGCGCCGGGGATGAGGCCCTGATCTACCACACCGGAGGGGAAAAGGCGGCGGTGGGGCTCGCGAGCATCACGTCCGACCCATACCCCGATCCTGAGGCCGACGACGAGCGGCTGGTGGTAGTTGACCTCCGCGTGGGGCGCCGTCTGGCGTCACCGGTCACGCTGGCACAGGTGAAGGCGGACGACGCGTTCGCCGATCTCGGTCTCGTGCGCCAGGGGCGCTTGTCGGTCGTACCGGTGCCTGCTGCGCAGTGGAAGCGTCTGCTACGGATGGGCGGCTAGCGTGACCGAGCTCCTCGTCGGCACGAGCGGGTACCAGTACAAGGCATGGAAGGGGAGCTTCTATCCGGAGGACATGCGGCCGGAGCAGATGCTGAGCTACTACGCCGAGCGGTTTCCGGCCGTCGAGATCAACAACACGTTCTACCGCATGCCCCGTGAGTCGGTGGTCGCAGGCTGGGCGTCGCAGGTCCCCGACGGCTTCCGGTTCGTGCTCAAGGCGTCGCAGCGCATCACGCACCGTCACCGGCTCGCCAACGCAGACGAAGCGGTGTCGTGGTATCTGGAGGCGTGCAGCGGACTCGGTGGGAAGCGGGGCGCCTCGTTCTTTCAGTGTCCTCCCAATCTCAAGAAAGACGCCGAGCGCCTGCGCGCGTTTCTCGCGCTGCTTCCCGACGGGTGGCCGGCGGCGTTCGAGTTTCGCCACCCGTCATGGTTCGACGGAGAGATCTACGACGCGCTCCGCGAGCGGAACGCCGCGCTGTGCCTCGCGGACACCGACGACGGTGAACCGCCTCGAGAGGCGACGGCCGACTGGGGATACCTGCGTCTTCGCCGGGATGCGTACGATGCGGCGGCGCTCGTCGCGTGGCGCTCGTGGATCGCGGAGCAGGACTGGTCGCATGCGTACGTGTTTTTCAAACATGAGGACGCCGGCGCCGGCCCCGCGTTGGCCAGCGCGTTTCTGGAGACGGAGCCCAGCTCCTAGCCGCCGCCCGTTCTACCCGGCGAGGGCGACGCTCTTCACCTGTGCGACCACCGGGGTACCCGGCTCCAGGCCGAGTGCGTGTGCCGAGCGGCGCGTGACACGGGCCAGCAGCGGGGTGCCGGCCACGTCGAGGCGGACGAGCACCTGCGCGGCGTTGACGTCCACGATCGCCTGCACCGACGCATCCAGCAGATTGAGAATACTGGTGGCTGCCGGACGCTCGAGGGTGAGACTCACGTCGCGCGCGGCCACGCGCACCCGCACCACCGATCCGGTCGCGAACGGCTCCCGCGGGACCCACACGTCGCCGCCGGAAAAAGTGAGACGGGTGAGGTGGTAGGCCTCGTCGTGGTCTGCCACCTGGGCGGTGATGACGGACTCGGCGCCCGGGGCGAGGGCCGGCGAGAGGTCGACCCGTGTCAGGATGTCTTCCAAGCTCCCGACTGCCGCGACGCGCCCCTCGTCGAGTAGGACCACGCGATCCGCGAGCCGGGCGATATCGTCGACCACGTGGCTCACGAGGAGTACGGGGACGTCCGTCTCGTCGTGAATGCGCTCGAGATACGGGAGTAGTTCGGCCCTCGTCCGCATGTCGAGATTGGCCGTCGGCTCGTCGAGCAGCAGGAGCTGCGGCCGAGCGACCAGCGCGCGCCCGACCGCGACGCGGCGGCGTTCTCCGCCGGATAGCCCCGTGATGCGGCGTTTCAGCAGCGGCGCGAGCGCGAGAAGTGCGACGATCTGCTCGAACGTGTCGTGGTCGCCGCCGCGCCGCCGCCAGCCGTACTCGAGGTTGCCGTGCACGGTGCGGTGTTCGAACAGCGACGGTTCCTGCGCGACGTACCCGATGCCGCGGCGGTGCGGCGGCAGGAACTGCCCTGTCGCCGAATCCTGCCAGGTCGATGGTCCGATCGCGATGCTGCCCGTCGCGTCGCGTTCGAGCCCCGCCAGGCAGCGGAGCAGCGTCGTCTTGCCCGCGCCCGACGGTCCGTACACTCCGACGATACCCTCGAGTTCGAGCGACAGGTCGACCTCGAGCGCGAAGCCGGCGCGGCGCAGCGCGAGCAGGATCGTGGCCTCGCTCATCCGCGGCTCCACCGGCGATGGATGAGTTGCATCGTGACGAGGAGCACGAAGGCGAAGGCGAGCATCACGAGGGACAGCGCGTGCGCCTGCGCGTAGTCCAGGCGTTCGACCGCGTTGTAGATCGCGATCGACGCCACCTCCGTGTCGCCGGGGATGTTCCCACCGATCATGAGCACGACGCCGAACTCGCCGACCGTGTGTGCGAAGCCGAGGGTCGCGGCTGTGACGTAGCCGCGCCGCGCGAGCGGGACCGCGACGGTGACGAACCGGTCGAGGGGGCCGGCGCCGAGGGTTGCCGCTTCCTCGATCGGGCCCCGACCGACCGCCTCGAACGCCCCCTGCAGCGGCTGCACGGCGAACGGCAGCGAGAAGAGTACCGAGCCGATCACCAGCCCGGTGAACGAGAACACGAGCGGTGTGCCGCCAAGCTGCTGCCAGATTCCGCCCACGACGCCGGCAGGCCCGAGCGCGACGAGCAGGTAGAACCCGAGCACCGTGGGCGGCAGCACCAGCGGGAGTGCCACGGCCGCCTCGACGAACGGCTTTACGCGGGACCGCGTGTGAGCGAGCCACCACGCGACCGGGGTCCCGAGGAGCACGAGCAGGACCGTCGTCACGGCGGCCAGCTTGGCCGTGAGCCACAGCGGCTCCAGGGGGATGGTCATCATGTCGGCAGGTCGTACCCGTGTCGACGGATGATCGCGCGCGCTTCGGGGCTCTGAAGGAAGTCCAGGAAGCGGCGGGCGTCGGCATCGTCCTCGCCGTGCCGCAGCAGCACCGCTTCCTGGACGATCGGGTCGTGCAGCCGGCTCGGCACGAGCCAGTAGGACTCGGGAGCGGCGTGCCGGAGGGCCGACCGGGCCACGAGTCCCACGGCGGCACTGCCGCTCCACACGAACTGGTAGACCTGCGAGACGTTCTCCCCGCGCACGAGGCGGCGATCGAGGGCGTCCCAGGCGCCGAGCCGGCGGAGGACCTGTCGCGCGGCGGCGCCGTACGGCGCGGTCTCGGGCTTCGCCAGCGCGACACGGGTGGGAGCGTCCACGAACAGCGCAGCGCTGTCGGCCAGGCTCGCCGCGCGGCTCCACAGGGCGAGGCGGCCCAGCGCGAACGCACGCCTCGAGCCGGGGACGGCGTGCCCGTCCCGTTCCAGCCGCGCGGGTCGCAGCGTGTCGGCGGCGAGCAGGACGTCGAAGGGCGCGCCGTGAACGATCTGCGCGTAGAGCAGCCCCGTCGCCCCGGACGCCACCACGATTCGTCGTCCGCCGCGTGCTGCGAAGGCCTGCCCGAGCGCGTCGGCCGCCGACGCGAAGTTCGCGGCGACGGCGATCCGAAGCGGGGGCGGGTCCTGTGGGGAGGGGCCGCCGATCGCGGCAGCCCCGAGCAGCGCGAGCCAGAGTAGCATCGTGCAAACTTGGCCGCGATCTGCTTCGCTTGCCAGCGCCGGAGCGGGAATTCACCTTTCACCATTACGTCCCTCTGAACCCGTGCGAAGGACCGGACCAGTGCTGAATCGACAGAGAGTGTGGAGTGGTGTGCTCGCGGTGGTGTTGACCCTTCCTGCCGGTGCCGTCGCGCAGGACCTGAGTGAAGTCGACCGTCTGCCGCTCCAGGGACGTCGACTGCGCGTCGGCGCGGAAGTCTCCGGGCGCCTCACGGCGGAAGACGCCAAGTGGGTCGACGGGACCTACGCGCAGGCGTGGGGACTGGAACTCCGGCGCGGCGAGGAGGTGACGGTCGATCTCCTGTCGGACGACTTCGATGCGTATCTCCTCGTCGGTGGTCCCGGGATGGACGGGGTGGAGAGCAACGACGACGGGGCCGGGGCGTGCGATGCGCGGCTGACGTTCCGCGCCGCCGACGGCGGGATGTTCCGGATCGTCGTCAATACGGTGTCGGTGGAGTCGGTCGGACGCTTCCGGCTACGGGTGACGGAGGATCCGGGTCCGGTCACGGAAGGGAGCTGCGGCGGCGGCGGCGACGTCGACGACCTCTTCGGCGAGTCGACGGATTACCTCCTCGGTCTGCCGACGGGGGGCAGAGATCTTCGCATCGGCCAGGAGTTCCCGGGCGAGCTGCGCGACGACGACGAGGAGTCACCGGACGGGAGCTACGTCCAGGCGTGGGCCCTCGATCTGCGGGCGGGCGACCGGGTGGTCGTCGACCTGATCTCGGAGGAGTTCGACCCGTTCCTGTGGTTCATCGGGCCGGGTATGAACGAGCCGCTGTACGACGACGACGGCGCCGGGGCGTGCAACGCTCGCATCGATTTCACCGCCGGAACGAGAGGGACCTATCGGGTCGTCGTGAACACCATCGGTTCGTTTGCGATGGGCCGCTTTCGGCTTCGGGTGACCGAGACGCCCGGTCCGGCCATGGAGGGGGACTGCAGCGGGGTGTCGGGCAGCTGGATCGCCGACCTCTCCGCGGACGGGCGAACGCTCACGGTGGGGACGGAATTCTCCGGCGCGTTGACGGACATGGACGAAGAGGGCCCGGATGGATCGTGGGTGCAGGCGTGGGACCTCGGGCTCTTCGGCGCGCCCAGCGTGACCGTGGACCTGCTGTCGGACGCCTTCGACGCGTTCCTGTTCGTGCTGACCCCGGACGGCGACGTCCTGAGTGACGACGACGGGGCGGGTGCGTGCGACTCGCGCGTGACCATCTCGTCGCCGGACGATGGTCGGTACCGGGTCGTGGTCAATACGACGCTGCCGGGACAGGTCGGGCGATACCGGGTGCGCGTGACCGAGGATCCCGGTCCGCAGACCGCCGGCGGGTGCGACCCGTAGTCTGAGCGAAGGGCGGTCGGAGGCCGCGCCGGACCGACCAAGGTAGGAGTCGTTCGCCCCCCTCACAGGCGATTCCCGCAGCCAAGCGGCGGCGGGCCGGCGCGGCCTCGCAGACCTTCCATTGCGAAGGTCGAGCCGCGATCCTGAACGGGTTGTGAACTGGGGATGAAGGCGGTCGGCTTTAGCGGCGGAACTCCGCGAGCATGGTCCGTACCCCACCGTAGGCCGCGTTCATCGCCGCCGCCCCGCCGGGCGAATCGCCGAGCCCGGCGACCGGGGTCGCGAATTGCTGACACGACTTCCGCTCCGCGAGCATCGCGCTCCCGCCCTCCGTCTCGCCCTCGAGCAGGCCGGACGGCGCCTCCTCGTCGGGTTGCGCCAGCGCCACCGCACCGTCGAAGTCCGCGAGCGCGGCGTCGGGCCGTCCTGCATGCCACGCCACGTAGCCACGATAGAAGAGAGCGGGCTGACTTCCCGGGTTGGACCGCAGGACGTCCGAGAAGAGCGTCGCGGCCGAGTCCCACTGACCCGACGCGACCGCGACCTCCGCCAGCTGCAGGAGCGGTCCGGTCTCCTCCTGGTTGATCGCCAGCGCCGAGCGGAACTCGGCGGCGGCTGCGGCCAGGTCGAACGTCTCCGGGTGCTCCGGGCACATGTAGAGGTCGCCGAGCTGGTAGTGGGCCCGCGCACTCACCGGGTTCACCGCGATCAGCCGCTGCCAGCGGTCGCGTGCGTCGGCTGCGTGCCCCAGCTGCAGGTGCAGGGCGCCCGCATAGTACAGGGCGTCCTCGTGGTTCGGGTCCAGGCTCAGCGCGTGCTCGTAGCCCGCGACCGCCTCCTCGATCCTCCCAGCGATGCGATGGCGCGTGGCGGTGCGCTGGGCGTCCCAGAAGGCCCGAATACGCGCGCGTTCCTCCGAGGTCGGGCCCGCGGCCTCCTCGGCGACGGGCCCGCGGTCGCGTTTGAGCCAGGCCGTCGCACCGAAGAGTGCTGCGGTGACCGCGACGGCCAGGACGAGCGTGCGGAGGTTCATGGTCGGTCTGCGGACTCGCGCACGACCAGCCGCTGCCCGGCCGGCACGTCCAGCAGCACCTGTGTGAGGCCCGACGGCCAGTGCACGACGACCGAGTCGGCCTGCTCGGCCCCGCCGAGGCCGAAGTGTTCCGCGAGTTCGTTCTGCGAGAGATAGGAACTCTGCGCCCCAACCTCGCGGATCTGCCGGTGGTCCCCGCTCACCACGCGCAGGCGGGCCCCCACGCCGAAGTGGTTGGACCGCTCGCCGCGCAGCTCGATCTGCAGCCACGAGCCAACCGTCTCGCCCAGGTTCTCCAGCAGCGTCGGCGGGCCGCCGTGGGAGACGACGAAGATGTCCACGTCGCCGTCGCGGTCGTAGTCGGCCAGCGCCGATCCGCGTCCGACGTTCTCGCGCGTGAAGTACTCCCCGCTCACGGTGCCGACCGAGAAGAAACCGCGCTCGGGGCCGGCGTTCCAGAAAAGCAGGTCGCGCATCGAGATGAGCCGGGTTGGGTGCTGCCGGTTCTGGAACGTGCTGCCGTTGACGATCAGCAGGTCGAGCCACCCGTCGTTGTCGTAGTCGAACAGCGACGTGCCCCAGCCGACGAAGTCGAGCGCGATCTGGCCGAGCCCGAAACGGTCCGCTTCGTCCATGAACTGGAGCGGCGCGTTGTCCTGCTGCTCCCGGAGCTGGCTGAGCCGGTTGCTGTAGAGGGCGTTCTCCTGGGCGATCCAGTGGGTCACGATCAGGTCGAGGTCCTCGTCGTTCTCCCAGTCGCCGACCGCGATGCCCATCGCGCCGCGGTAGTCGGCCACCCGCGCCACGTGACTGATGTCCTCGAACGTCCCCGTGCCGAGGTTCCGATACAGGCGGTTGTCGGACACGTCGTTGGCGACGTAGATGTCGAGCAGGCCGTCGTCGTCGAAGTCGGCCCAGGCGACCTCGAGACTCCGGCCGTTCGGGTCGGAGACGCCGGCGCGCACGGCCACGTCGGTGAAGCGGCCGCGTCCGTCGTTGCGCAGCAGCAGGTTGGGCACGGGCGCGAACGAGGACGGGTTGATGCTCGCCGGCTCTTCGACGTCGTAGTGCTGACTCGTCGCGCCCACGAGGTCCGTCGTGTACTCCACGTAGCCCGTCACGTAGAGGTCAAGGTCCCCGTCGCGGTCGTAGTCGGCGAACCCGAGTCCTGCCCAGAACGCGTCGAAGCCGTCGAGGCCCGCCGCCGCCGTGACGTCCTCGAACGTGCCGTCGCCTCGATTGCGGTAGAGGGCGAGCGCGCCGTACGTCGTGAGCAGCAGGTCCAGCCACCCGTCGTTGTCGACGTCGGCCCACTCGACGCCCATGCCCCAGCCATCGGCGGCGATCCCGGACGCGGCGGTCACGTCCGTGAAGGACCCCTCACCGCCGTTGCGGTAGAGCACCAGCGCGCCCGGTGGGCGTGGCCCGTCGGGACTGAACGGCGCGGGGAGATTGGCGATGGCGAGGTCGGGCCAGCCGTCGCCGTCGAAGTCTCCCCACGCGGCACCCGAGCCCATGTCCTCGGTGAGCTGAGACGTGCGCACGGCGGGGAAGTGCTGAAAGGTGATCCCCGCGGCCTCCGTCACGTCCACGAAGGTGATGCGCGGGTGGTCCTCGGGGATGTCGCGAGCGAGCGTGGCGGTGAGTCCCGCCACCTCGCCCCCGGGGGTGTATTCCGGCGCCGGTCGCAGCGCCAGGCGGACGACCCATCCGGCGGCGATGGCAAAGGCAACGGCGACGCCGCTGGTCAGGACCAGCAGGCGCCGCCGAAGGGTCATCCGTCCCATGGCAGGCTACTCGGTGTTTTGCACACGGATGGTGGTCTCCGCCTCGGACATCACGGTCACGGTCGCCGTCAGGCCCGACTCTTCCCCGAACAGGAAGTTCAGCAGGAACTGGTCAGCCTTCCGGTACATGAGCCGGGCGCGCACGTGGAGCGTGGCCCCGCGCGGGGCGGTGAACGACACGTCTTGATCCAGCGACGGCGGACCCTCGCCGGCCTCGGGCGCCGGGCCGGCCAGCATGGTGGCCGGGCACTCGAAGCTGAACTCGGCACGGTCGGAGAAGCCCGGGAACAGCGAGCGCCGGTACCGCACGCCGACCATCTCCCAGAGGTTGTGCCGATCGATCAGGTTGCCGTACTGGTCCACGGGCTCGGCTTTGAAGATGAAGGATCCGGGCTCGATGAAATGCCGTTCGTCTCGTTTACCCGACTCGTAGACGATGGTGCCCTGGTCGTCGGTCACCTCGATTTCCACCCAGGCCTGGATGATGTCCAGCGGTCCGGTCGGGAAGTCGTGTCCGACCTTGTTGTTCGTCGCGATGACCTGCAGGCGGATCGGATCGCCGGGCGCCACGGTCTCCGGCGCGACCACCTCGATCGGGACGGCGGGGCCGGGCTGCCACTTGTCCGCGATCTCGGGGATCGCGATCTCCCCGCGCAGCCACTGCTCCGTGAGCCGGGCGTGCTCTTCGGCGCCTTCGAGCCCCAGGGCCACCGGCATGAACTGATTCGCGGCGAGGAACCGGTGGCTGCGGTGCTTCCCGTCCGCCGTCGTGCGGTTGTAGTCCGCCTCGTCGCCGCGCGCCGGGTCGCGCGAATCGGTCAGCGGCATGTGGCACTCACGGCACTCGATCGTCTGGGTCGGGTCGCCGGGCTCGTTCCAGCGGCTCTTCCGCCAGTTGTCGTACTGGTTCTGCAGCTGGACCCACCCCACTTGGTTGATCTCTTCGTCGATGAACTGCTTGTGGCACGCCGCGCAGAACTCCGGGCTCTTGAAGAGCGTGTGCTGCAGTGTCTCGACGTGCTCCCGCGGATAGGCGCGGATCAGAAAGTCGCTCGTGAACTTGGCCGCGGCGCCCTCGTGCAGTTCGAACATGTAGCGCGGCGGCTGCTTCATGAGGTAGTTCGCGTTGCCCTGCACGTCCGTCTCCTCGATCGCGTGACACGCGATGCAGGAGACGCCCTCCTGGTAGCCGGCGAGGTTGGTGAGGTCCTCGGTGAAGATGTTCTTCGTGCCCGAGAACAGGGAGATCGGGTCGTGGCAGCCCCCGCAGTAGCGCGTCGATTCGGCGCCGTTCTGCTCGCCCATGACCGACTGCACCTTCTGGAAGGCCGCGTCCATGGCCGAGTAGCGGTGCGCGCTGACCTGCCACTCGTCGTAGATCTGCTCGTGACAGCCGCTCGTGCCGCAGGACTCCGAACCGCTGAGGGAGCGGGAGTCGAAGGCCCCGCCGCTGGTCGTGCTGGCGAGCGACGGCGCAAAAGGCCGGTCGTCGCCGTACAGGTAGCTGTAGTCGTCGGGGAACGCGTTCACGAACTGGACGGGTTCGTAGGCGAACGTGCCGAGGGCCACGGCGACCGCGCCGACCGCGAACACCCACGTGGTCCCGGAGGCGAAGCGCCGCACGCCCGTGAGGATGGGCATGCGTGCCCCGTCGGGGGCCCGTATCGCGCGCGCGATCAGCACGCCGATGTGGGGAAGCGTCGACCCCACGAGCGCGATCGTGGCGAGGATGTGCACGAGATCCCACCCGTAGCTGATCCGCGTCCCGAACACCGCCTGCCACGTGAGCACGAGTCCCGACACGCAGGCCACGATCGTCGCGGCCATCGCGATGTACCCGGTGAGCTTCACGTGGGTCATCCGGATGCTCCGGTAGATGCCCCAGTGCCGCGCCTGGTACCAGGCGAACGGCAGCAGGAACACCAGGCCGACCACCGTGTGCAGGATCACCTGGACCTGATTGGCGACGCTGAACGGCAGAAGCCAGATGGACAGCCCGGTGAGCGTTTCGAACACCAAGAGGCCGGAGACCGTGAAGAGCAGCTTCTGCTGCCACTCGCTTGCCCGTCCGTTGGATCGTGGATCAGTCATGACTCACTCCTTCCGGAGCCCGGTCCGGATCGGTGGCGCCATCGTCGTGAGGCGCCTTCAAGGGGTCACGACCCACCGCACGCCCTCGCCGGCGCGCAGGCGGTCGAACCCGCTGTTGATGTCGTCGAGGGGGATCGTACCCGACACCACGGGATCGAGTTGGAGTCGTCCCGACTCCACCAGCGCCATGATTTCGGGATAGGTTCCGCCGCCGCAGCCCAAGCTGCCCATCACTTCCAGTTCGTAGAACATGATCTTGCCCGCGGCGAGGCTCACCTCGTCGTGCGAAAAGCCGATGATGCAGAGCCGGCCCCCGCGGCGCAGGAGATTGAACGCGATGCGGATCGTGGCGGGCGCGCCGATCGCCTCGAACGCGACGGAGACCCCGCCGTTGGTCCGCTTGCGCACCACCTTGTCCAGCCGCTCGTGATCGTTCGGGTTGAGCGTTTCCTCGGCGCCCAAGGTGCGCGCGATCGCAAGCCGCTCCTCGTTGACGTCGATCGCAATGACCGAGGCGCCGACGGCGACCGCGCACTGCACGACGTTGAGGCCGACGCCGCCACAGCCGACCACCGCCACCTGTTCACCGGCGCGCACGCGGGCGCGCCGCGTCACGGCGTGGTAGGGGGTCGAGAGCGCGTCGGCGACGACGCACGCCTTCTCGAGCGGGATGCTCTCGGGGACCCGGATCAGCTCCCACGCCGGCACCGACACGTACTCCGCGTAGGCGCCGTCCATGTGGTTGCCGAGCATCTTGAGCTCGTCGCAGAGGTTCTCCCGCCCGGCGCGACAGTACGCACAGCGCCCGCACGAGAGTACGGCCGGGATGAGAACGCGATCCCCTTCGGCCCATCCCGTCACGTCCGCCCCGAGGCCGGCGACGGTCCCGGCGGGCTCGTGCCCG
Source organism: Gemmatimonadota bacterium (assembly GCA_039587215.1). Taxonomy (GTDB): domain Bacteria; phylum Gemmatimonadota; class Gemmatimonadetes; order Gemmatimonadales; family GWC2-71-9; genus CAMYLY01. The sequence goes on from JBDHIW010000004.1 coordinate 13,369, forward strand.
AGGACGATCGGCGGGGCCTTGAACGTCTGGACCCCGTGGTCGAGGTAGTGCAGGGCGGTGTGACACATACCGCACCCCGCCACGCGCACGAGCACTTCGTTCGGGGCGGGTTCGGGGGTCGGCACCTCGGTGATCTCGAGAGGACGTTCGGGTCCCACAAAGACAGCCGCCTTCATTCCGCACCTCCCGCCGCATCCCCGTCGGCCGGCCGGGGTCTGGTGTACACGGTCACGAACCGCTCGAGCGCGACCAGATAACAGTCTTCACAGTCCGGAGCGACCTGGTCGGTCTGCACCGGGTCCACCTCGACGTCGAACCCCAGCTCCTCGTAAAGCGCCCGGACCTCGTCGAGCCGGTTCTGGTCGGTCACGAAGCGGCGGGTCCACCCGGCGGCCACCCGTGCCGGGTCGGGCTGCAGGTCGGCTTCCTGCAGGATGCGCTGGGCCTCCTGCTCGACGATGAAGCCGAGTGCGCGGGGGTCGGGGCCGGTCACGCGGGCGCGCCCTCCTCGGCCCGGATCGAGCTGCGGCGTCCGACCCGCTGGAAGCCGAGCAGTGCCGCGCCCAGGGCCGCCGTGAACTGGACGTCGTCGCCAGGCGGGACGTTGACTGGCGCCTGCAGTTGGTCCTCGACGGCCTGCTGCATCTTCTCGAATCGCAGGATGCCGCCGATCAGGGTGTACTCCGGTTCCATGCGCACCCGCTTCATCAGCTGCACCGAGCGTCCCACCAGCGACACGATGGCGCCGTGCATGATGTCGGCGGGCGCGACGCCCTGCGACAGATGGTTGATCACTTCGGATTCGGCGAACACCGCACACACGCCCGAAATCGAGATCGATTCCTTGGAGGTGTTGACGAGCGGGCCGATCTCTTCGGTGGTGTAGCCCATGTACCGGGCAGTCTTCTCGAGGAACGCGCCCGTCCCGGCCGCGCATTTGTCGTTGAGCCGGAACGACTTGACCTTCCAGCCGTCCGCGAGCCGGCTGGCCTTCATGGTCTGGCCGCCCACGTCCAGAATCGTCTGCGTGCCGGGGAACAGGTGGGTCGCGCCGCGCGCGGCCGCCGTGAGGTCCGTGACGTGCACGTCGGCGTCGGCCGACTGGTGCCGACCGAAGCCCGTTGCCACGACGTAGTCGATGGAGCCACGCGTCAGCTCGGCCTGGGTCACTGCGTCGCCGAGCACGGCGGCGGACACCTCGTCCAGCTTGAAGCCGGTGGGGCGGATGCTGCGGCCCACGACGGTGCGGTCCTCGTCGAGGATGACGGCCTTGGTGTAGGTCGACCCGATGTCGATGCCCGCCGCGTAGGTCATTGGGTACCCCCGATCTCGGCCGGCGTGCGGCTCGTCATGATGCGGTCGAGCGCGAAGAGCGCCGCGCCCAGCGCTCCCATGTAGTGGGACTCGTCGCCCACGTTGACCGGAGACTCGAGCCGCACGTTCAGGCAGCTCACCATCGCCTCGTTCTTGGCGACGCCGCCGGTAAACGTGACCTGGTCCTCGATGCCGACGCGGCGGAGGAGCCCGAGCGAGCGCGCGGCGATCGACTGGTGCACGCCGAGGAGAATGTCCTCGATCTTCTTGCCCTTGCCGAGCCACGACAGCACCTCGGACTCGGCGAACACGGTGCACGTGGTGCTGATCTTCACGGCGCGCTCCCCACGGAGCGCCGTGGCCCCCAGGTCGCCGAGCGGAATGTCGAGCGCGCTGGACGCGGCGCCAAGGAACCGGCCGGTGCCCGCCGCGCACTTGTCGTTCATGCAGAAGTCGACGATTTCGCCGCCGGGCGACACGCGGATCGCCTTGGTGTCCTGGCCGCCCATGTCGACGACCGTCCGCGTGCTCGGGAACATGTGCACGGCGCCGCGGGCGTGGCAGCTGATCTCGGTCACCTGCGCGTTCCCGAAGGTCACTTTGTACCGGCCGTACCCGGTCCCGATCACGTACTCGACTTCCTCTTCCTGCAGGTGGCCCGCGGCGACCGCTTCCTGAAACGCGTTCTCCGCCGCGCGGATCACGTTGGCGCCGGTGTCGGTCAGGGCGCGGGCCACGATGGTGCGGTCTTCGTCGATGATGACGGCTTTGGTCTGAGTCGATCCGACGTCGACGCCGGCTGCGTAGGCCATGCGGACTCCTAGCCGGTGGGGAGGGAGGCGGCCTGGTGGCGTCGTGCCCCCAGGCCCTCGAAGAAGGCGTCCACGCGGTTCTTGATCTGCGCTTCGGAAACCACGCGGCGGTCCATCATGTCCGACTCGATGAACAGGCTCGGGATGTCGCGGTGCTGCATGAGGGCGCGCCGGTTGTCGGCCAGGCCGGTCGACACCGTCCGGCAACTCTTGATCGGATGGTAGACGACGCCGTCCGCTCCGAAGTCGTCGATCATGTCGGCCAGGATGCGGTCTTGGAAGAACATGCTGTCCATCGCGTCGCGCACGTTGATCAGTACGCCCTCGGCGAGGCTGTCCAGCGGATTGGCGAGGTCGTACTCGAAGCCCAGATTCGACCCGCCCGACGCGAACCAGAGGTACGTCGAGTTGACGAACGTTCCGCCCCACTCGGTGAACAGCTCGTTGAATCGGCGGAAGATGGGGTAGCAGGGCACCCCGACGAACAGGAGCCGGTACTGCTCGTCAGTGAGCGTCCCGATGCCGTGCTCGACTTTGTACTCCATCTCCTCGACGAGCTCGGCGAAGTACGCGGCGCCCTGGGCGGACCCGCGGAATCCGTTCGAGACGCCGAGAAAGATGGTGCCGTCCGACAGGGCGTTGAAGACCGACGGACGGGCCTGATTCAGTTCGAGGAGCCGCTTCCACGACCCGTGCATCGCGTTGGCATGGCCGAGCGCCTCGCGCAGACGATCGATGTCGAAACGCTGGCCGGACACCTGCTCGCACAGGGTGATGAGCTCGTCCAGCTGGGCGCGCACGTAGCGGCGGTCGTTCTCGAAGTCGACGTCGCCCCGCCAGGTCTGCCGCCCGGCGCCGCGTGTCCCCGGTACGTCGAGCGTGAAGAGGGGGATGTCGTACATCCGCTCCCAGATCTCCGCCCACTTGATGTAGGTGTTGCACGCGTTGGTGTAGACCGCGAGGGCGGGCTTGGGGATGGTTCCCATGGGGTGCGCGCCGCGGCGGAGCTGCACCGCCACGTCGGCCTTCACGTATCCGCAGATGTCGGGGGAGTAGCCGTAGTCCTCGGCCTCGTCGAGGTACTCGTGGGCGACCCGGCGCACGGCGGTTTGGAGCGAGTTGATCTCGGGGAACACGAGCGGGAAGTCGAAGACGCGCAGCAGCTCCGCCAGGCTGCCCATGACGAACACGTAAGCGCCGCGCTGGTCCTGCTCCGCGGCGCGGTTCAGGTCCTCGAACCACTCGCGAAAGAGCTGGGCGCCGGCGTGGTTGCCTCGACCGACGAGGTCGTGTGTGGCGTGTGCGGGGTTCACGGCAGCCTCACTCGAACAGGAGGTTTTCGACGAAGGTCTCGAGCTGGATTTCGAGGTGATCGAAGCTGGTCATGTTCTCCTCGAACTCGCTCACGAAGTACGGGATGCCCTCCTGGTCGAGCGTCCGCGTATAGGTCACCTGCTCCTCGAGCCCAGGCTCGCACATCTTGGCGGCCGTGACGACCGCCGCCTCCGCGTTGGCCGCGCGGATCCGGTCGAGCAGCATCGACTCCTTGCGCTTCCGCAGGTCGTGCTGGACCGGGCTGTACGACGACCGCTCGATGTACGCCTCGGCGAGGTTGGCGAGCGCGTCGCCCTCGACGGGGACGTCGTCGGTGATCCAGCGGAGTCCGATCAGCAGGTCGTCGTCCACGACGTAGGTCGATCGGCCCAGCACGCGGATGAGATCGAGGGGCGGCTGTTCGCAGAACCCGCCTTCGAACACCACGCGGATGCGGTCCTGCGGCTTCGCGTCCCGTGCGCGCAGGAGCGGCAGCACGGTCTCGAGGAGGGCGTTGTGCTCCTCGCGCGGCAGGACCCCGCCGATGGCGACCAGCACGTACGCTTCGTCGGCCGACACGAGCCACGGCGTCTCCCGCTTCAGCGCGTACAGGTCACGCAGGAGTGCCCGGTTGCGGTTGTAGACCCCGAGGGACGCTTGCAGCGCGTCGTCGGTAACGGTCGCACCCGTCACCTCTTCGATGCGACGCTGCAGCCGCGCGTACTCGCCGCGGAGGTACGAGACCGTATGCGCCGAGTTGGCGTTCTGCGGCAGGTAGAGGATCTCACAGGGGTAGTCGAAGTTGCGGCCCCAGATGCCCGCCAGGTTGCGTGCGGCATCGCAGATGGGATGCGTGACGAACATGTCGAGGGTGATCTGCCCGGAGAGGGCGATCTCGAGCGACGTCTTGAGGATGGAGCAGAGGTACGAGCCGAACAGCGAGTCGGCACGTGCGGCCTCCACCGGCGCACCGCGCAGCTTCACGGGCAGCATCCCGGCGGCGTGCGCGATTTCCTCGGGGAAGTAGACCTGGAAGTGGCCGAGGACCGAACCGCCGCGTTCGCGCCAGCGCGCGACCGTGGGGTACGTGGTGTCCTCCAGCAACTCCCGGCACTCGTAGAGCATTTCGTCGAGTGGCCGGTCTCGCCAGGCGGGGAACAGGTCGGCGTCTACCATCGCGTCACCGGTGGGTCCAGGAGGGTTCGCGTTTTTCGAGGAAGGCGCGAAGGCCTTCCTCGGCGTCGTGTGTCGCCATGAGATCGTCGAGATACCGTTCGGCCGTCCGGGCCAGCGCGTCGGAGCGGTCGCCTGCGCCCTCGCGGAGCATGCGCTTGCCCGCCCGGACGGCGGCGGCGCTGTGACGCGCGATCCGTTCGGCCAGGTCGAGTGCGCTGGCGGCCACTTCCCCGTTGGAGACGAGGCGGTTCACCAGTCCCACGCGGTGCCACTCCTTCGCCGCGACGGGGTCGCCCGTCAACACCACTTCGGTGAGCATGCCTGCGGGCAACCGGCCGGGCAGCAGCGCGCACGCCGCCGGCGGCAGCACGCCCAGCATGATCTCGGGCTGTCCGAACACGGCCGAGTCCGCCGCCACGATCAGATCGGCGGCGATCGCCAGTTCGCACCCGCCGCCCAGACACTTGCCCTGCACGGCTGCGATCACGGGCGTCGGGAAGGTGTGGACTGCACGCATGGTCTCCGCGAACTCCGGGATCATGGCGTCGCATTCGGGCGGGAGATGCTCGGCGACGTCGGCACCGGCCGAGAAGTGCTTCCCGGCCGCGTCCACGATCAGCGCCCGCAGGGTTTCCTCGCCCTCCAGGAGCGCCACCTGATCGCGGAACTCGGCCAGGAGACCGCGCGTCAGGATGTTGAGCGGCGGGTGGTCGATGGTGATCCGTGCGATCCCGTTCTCGTGAAACGTGTGGACGAGGGGGGCGGTCACGCGGACGCTCCCAGCAGCTGCCCGCCGTCGACGGGGATCACGGTCCCGGTGATGAAGCTCGCGCGGTCGCTCGCCAGGAACGCGGCGAGATGTGCGATGTCGTCGGGCTGACCCATGCGCCCCATGGGGGTGCGGGCGACGGCCTGCGCCTGCAGCTCGGCGCTGAGTCCCCGGGTCATGTCGGTGTCGATGTAGCCTGGCGCGATCACGTTGACGGTCGCACCGTCCCTGGCGAACTCGGCTGCGAGGGTCTTCCCGAGGCCGACGATGCCGGCCTTGGCCGCCGCATAGTTCGCCTGCCCGAAGCGGCCGCGCAGCCCGTTGATCGAACTGATCAGGACGACGCGCCCCGCCGTCGAGCGTCGCAGGGCGGGAGCTGCGGCGCGCACGACGTAGAACGCGCCCGAAAGATTGACGTCCAGCACGGTCTGCCACCGCGCGGTGTCCAGCTTCCAGCTCACGCCGTCGCGCAGGATACCGGCCGCGCACACTACCGTGTCGAGGCCGCCGCGCTCGTCGACGACCGTCCCCACCGCGCGGTCGACCGCGGCGGGGTCGGCGACGTCCACCTCGAGCGCGCTGCCCAGCGCGCCCGGGCCGTCCGGGAACGCCACATCCAGGCCGGCCACCCACGCGTCGGCGGCGAGTGCGTCGGCGATGGCGCGGCCGATGCCGCGGCCCGCGCCGGTTACGAGAGCGGTGCGCCGCATGCTCCGCAGAACTTGTGGTCCGAGGGAAGGCCGACGGCGTCGCACTGCCGGCAGGCCACGACCGGCGGGCCCCACGGCGTTTCGGACGACTGGCCACGCGCCGCGCGCTCGCGCAGCAGGTCGTAGCGCGCGGGCCGCTTGTCGACGAAGGCCTGCATGCCCTCGGCGGGTTCCCAGCACGTGTAATGCAGGCTGAGCCAGTCTTGGGCGTGGCGCACGGTCGAATGCCACGCGAGGTCCTTCCAGAAGTTCACCTGCTGCTTCGTGTACCGCGTGCACTCGGGGAACGATGCGAGAAGTCGCTGGCATACGTCGTCCACCATCTCATCCATCTTCGCCAGATCGATGACGTACCCCTCTTCACCTTTCTGAGCGTGCTTGATCTGCTTGGCGTCCGCCTCGTCGATCCACTGGTCGCCCTTGCGCACGGTCGGCGCCACCCAGTTGACCAGGCCCCAGTCGCAGGCCTTGAGCGCCGGAATGGGCTCGTTCAGCATGAGGATCTCGCGCGCTCGCTTGTCGCCGACCACGAGCGGCAGCCACTGCGTCGATCCGCCGCAGGCGACCGAGCCGACGTGGGTGCCGACCTGCTTGATGAACGTGTGCTGACCGATCACGCTGAGGTCGCAGGCGAGTTGACTCTCGTTGCCCCCGCCCACCGCCATGCCGTTGATGCGGGCGACGACGGGCTTGCCGGTGTTGAGAATGGACTCGATGTACGCGCGGAAGAGCGCCATGTACTTCCAGTAGTCCCGAGGCGTGCGGACGTAACTCTCGGCGTATTCCTTGACGTCGCCGCCCGTGCAGAAGGACCGGTCGCCGGCGCCGGTGAACACGATGACGCCCACGCCGTCGTCGAAGCTTGCGTCGCGGAACGCTCGGGCGAGCTCCTCCAGCGCTTCCGTGGAGTACGCGTTGTAGGCGCTCGGGCGGTTGATGGTGATGCGCGCGACCTGGTCGGCCTTCTCGTACAGGATTTCTTCGAACTCGAGGCTCGCGGCGTCGTGCGTGGTGAACTTCCGGGTGTCGGTGACGGCGGTCATGTCAGGCCTCCAACGAGGTGCTCGGCGAAGTCCTGACCCAGCGTGGAGGCGGGCAGCCCTCCGCCGGGTCGGTACCAGCGTGCGATCCAATTGATCGCGCCGAGGATGGCGAACGTGGCGGTCTTGGGATCCAAGGCGCGGAACTCGCCCGCGTCGATCCCCTCCGTGATGAGGTCCCGCACGGCGCGCTCGTACTGGTCGCGGCGGCGGATCACCTCGTCCTGGTGCGTGGGAGTGAGGGACGACACCTCGAATGCGAGCGGGGAGGCGGCGAGGGTATCGATCATGACGCGGACATGCTCGCGGACCAGGAAGGCGAGCCGCCCTCGGGCGTCGCGCCCGTGCTGCCGCGCGTCTTCGAGCATGCGCTCGAGCTCCGCGAGCGATTCCTGGTGGCACGCGTAGAGGATCGCTTCCTTGTCCGCGAAGTAGTGGTACAGCGCGGTGTTGCGAATCCCGAGCCGACAAGCGATATCGTCAAGCGTCGTGGCATGGTATCCCTTGTCCCGAAACGCCTCCAGGGCAGCACGGAGGATTTCGGCACGTCGACGGGCTTGCCGGGCGCGAACCCGGTTGGATGCTGCTGTCATGGGCCGTGTCATGAGGGGGCCGGGGATTGAATGACGGTTAAGCTCTCCCGGACGCTCTAAAGGTGCCGTGAATTCTCTTCCAAGAGTCGCTGAGGGGTCCCGAATGCGCAGTCGTCGTGTATTAGTTCAAGTCATTGCCATATATGCATTTACATCCATTGCTCCGGGGTCGGCTTACACTCAGGATCTCGTGGGCGAGTATCGGGATGTGGCGACTCGGATTATCGAAGCGGCGCTGGCGGACAGCGCGGCCTACGAGCGATTGAGCGAGATGGTGGACCGATTCGGGCATCGGTTCAGCGGGTCGGAGAGCTTGGAGCGCGCGATCGACTGGACCCTCGCGCAGATGGACGGGGACGGGCTCGACAACGTGCGCGGCGAGCCGGTCATGGTGCCGCGGTGGGTGCGAGGACGCGAGTCGGCCGAGTTGCTGGAGCCGCGGCACCGGGACCTCCCGATGCTGGGGTTGGGCCGGAGCGTCGGCACTCCGCCGGGGGGCATCCAGGCCGAGGTCCTGGTGGTCGAGAGCTTCGACGAGCTCATCGAGCGCGCCGACGAGGCCCGCGGCAAGATCGTGCTGTTCGACGTGCCGTTCACGACGTACGGCAGCACCGTGCGGTACCGCTCGAGAGGGGCGGACGCCGCGAGCTCTGCGGGGGCCGTCGGCGCGCTGCTGCGCTCGGTGACCCCGTACTCGATGCAGACGCCGCACACGGGCGCGATGGGGTACGGCGACACGGTACCGCGGATCCCGTCCGCGGCGATCACGGTCGAGCACGCGGAGATGCTGCACCGGATGCAGGACCGCGGCGAGCGCATCGTGGTCCGGCTCAGCATGGAGGCGCACGTCGAGGACGACGTCGAGTCGCGCAACGCCGTCGGCGAACTGCGGGGCAGCGAGCTGCCCGACCAGGTCGTCGTCATGGGCGGACACATCGATTCGTGGGACGTCGGGCAGGGCGCCATGGATGACGCCGGCGGGGTGGTGGCGGCGTGGGAGGCCGTCCGGCTGCTCAAGACGCTCGGCCTGCGGCCGCGCCGGACCATCCGGGTCGTGGGGTGGACCAACGAAGAGAACGGGCTTCGCGGCGGGACCGCGTACCGTGACGCGCACCGCGACGAGCTCGATCGCACGGTGCTGGCCATCGAGTCAGATGCCGGGGTCTTCCGTCCCGTGGGATTTGGATTCTCGGGGTCCGATGAGGCGTTCGCCATCGTCGAAGCGATCGGCCGCCTGCTGGAGCCGATCGAGGCGGGGCAGATCACGCGCGGCGGCGGCGGGGCCGACATTAGTCCCATCATGGACGAGGGCGTGCCCGGTATGGGGCTGCGCGTGGACGGCACGAAGTACTTCTGGTATCACCACACCGAGGCGGACACCGTCGACAAGCTCGATCCGCGGGAGATGGCGATGTGCGTGGCCGCAATGGCGGTCATGGCCTATATCGTGGCGGATCTCCCGGATCCCTTGCCGCGGTAGACGGCCGGTGGGGTTTGGTTCCCGGCTCGGACCGCGCTATAGTTCCCAGACCATGCGTATTGTGCTCCGTGTCTTCCGATCGGCGACAGCCCTGCTGGTGCTCGTTGCCTTGACGGCCCCAGCCGGCCGCGCGTTCGCGTGCGATTCGGGGACGCACGGGCATGAACCGGCGACCGAGCACACGATGCCCGGCGTGACGGAGCAGCCGCATCACGACCACGGCGAGTCGTGCCATGCGGTCGAAGGCTGCCTCGAAGGCTGCATCACGGCTGACGTGGCTCCGACGCTGCACGTGGACACCAACGTGGGCGACCGCACGCCTCACGATCTCCAGCCGCACGCTCCCCCGGTCGATCCCAACGGCCGGCTGCAGGTTCCGGACGCGCCGCCTCCCAGATCCTGATCTCGAATCGTAGGTGAAGTGTGCCCAGGACCGTGCGGTACCGCACGAGCCTGGTGAACCGTGTTCTTCGAGACAGGAAACGAGCAGTGATCACAACACGATGGATCCATGGCGCCGCGGCGGCGGTCGCGGGCTGCGTCCTCGCGGCGCCCGCCGGCGCCACGCCGGACACGACGCGACTTGCCGTCGTCGTCGAGGCGGCGATGGACGCGAATCCGGACCTGGCCGCTGCGTGGCTGGCGGTGGAGGCTTCCGAAGCACGGGTTGCGCCCCAAGGGGCGTGGGCCGATCCCATGCTGTCGTTCGGCCTCATGAACCGGCCGGTGGCCGGGTTCGGCACGGGCGAGCGCATGACGATGAACACGTTGCAGCTGTCGCAGCGGATCCCGTGGCCCGGGAAGCTCGGGTCGCGGACGGATCGGGCGACGCTGCTGGCCCAGGCCCAGACCGCCGACGCCGTCGGGCTCGAGCGCGACGTCATCGAGCGGGTCACGACCCTGTACTACGCGATTGCCGCACTCGACCGAAGCACCGCGGTGCTCCGCGAGACCCGTGAGTTGCTGAACGGATTCTTCGCGGTGTCGTCGACGCGGTACGCGGTCGGCGAGGGCCTCCAGCAGGACATGCTGCAGGCGCAGATCGCGATCGCGCGGATCGACGAGGAGATTCGGGTCGCCGAGCAGCAGCGGGTCGCCCACGTCGCGCGGCTCAACGGGGTGCTGGGCCGGAGTCCCGACGCTCCCGTGGACGCGCTCGAGTTTCCCGAGGCGGGCGGTACGCCGGCGCCGGTGGACAGTCTCATGGCTGCCGCGGTGCAGGCGAGCCCGCCCCTGGCCGCAGCGCGTGCACGGATCGACGCGGCGGAGGCCGGGTATCGCGCGGCGCGACGGGAACTCTACCCGGACCTCACCGTGTCGGTGCAGTACGGGCAGCGGCCGCAGTTCAACGACATGATCTCGCTCATGGTGGGGGTCTCCCTGCCGGTGTGGGCGGGACGCAAGCAGCTCCCGCTCCGTCGCGCCTTGCAGGCGGAGCGCGCCGAAGGCGAAGCGCGCGAGCGCTCCGTCTATCACGAGACCTATGCGGGGCTCGCCGAAGCGCGGTCCGAGGCCGTGCGCGCACTGGAACTGCTGGAGATGTACACGACGGCCGTGATCCCGCAGGCGCAGGCGGCCGTCGAGTCCGCGCTGTCGGCCTACCGCGTCGGTCGGGTCGACTACGGAACCCTGGTCGAGAGCGGACTGACTCTCAATCGATATGCCATCGAACGGATCCGACTCACGGCGCAGTACCACACCGCGCTCGCGCGGGTGACGGCGCTCGTCGGTCGTGCGGCGGATGCGAGGAGCGACTCATGAGGATACGACTTTGTACGCTGGTTGCCGTCCTGACGGTTGGTGCCTGCGGCGGCGGTGAGACGGCCGAGGAAGTGGCGGGCGGTGCCGAGATGGACCACTCGCAGCACCTGATGGGGGGCATGGGCGCCGCGACGGACAGCACCGGCGCGGTGGTACGCGACGTGGTTCGCCTCACGGCGGAGCAGGAACGTGCCCTCGGCGTTACCTACGCTCCAGTAGTGCGGGAGCACCTGACGCGGACGATTCGGACGGTCGGGCGGATCGAAGCGCCCGAGACGGGCATCGCGGACATCACCCCCAAGATCGACGGATTCGTCGAGGCGCTCGAGGTGAGCTACACGGGCGAGGCGGTACGCCGTGGGCAACCGCTGCTGCGGCTGTACAGCCCCGCGCTCGTCGCGGCGCAAGAGGATCTGCTGACGGCTCACCGCATGATGACGCGGATCGACTCCGCGTCGGGCGATGCATGGGAGAATGCGCAGGTCATGCTGCGCGCGGCGCGCCGCCGCCTGGAGTACTGGGACATCCCCGCCGAGCAGATCGCGGCCGTCGAGCGCTCCGGCGAACCGCAGAAGACGATGACTCTGGTATCGCCGGTCAGCGGCATCGTGCTGGAAAAGCCCGTGGTGGAAGGTCAGCAGGTGCGGGCGGGGGAACGACTGTACCGGATTGCCAACCTCACCGAAGTCTGGGTCGAGGGCGACGTATTCGAGCAGGATCTGCAGTTCGTGCAACTCGGGGCGCAGGCGCACATCGAGGTCTCGGCATACCCCGGCGAGCACCTGATGGGCCGAGTGAGTTTCGTCTACCCGACCGTCGACGAGTTCACGCGGACCAATCGCGTGCGGGTCACCGTGCGCAACGCCGACGGCAGACTCAAGCCCGGCATGTTCACGACCATCTACTTCGATGCGGACATCGGGCACGACGTGCTCACGGTGGGCGACGAAGCACTGGTCGCGACGGGGCAGCGTAATCTCGTGTTCGTGCGGGATGCGGACGGGGCGATCCAGCCGCGGGAGGTCGTGGTCGGGACGCGCGCGGCCGGCCGCGTCCAGATCCTGAGCGGGCTGGAGGAAGGGGAAATGGTCGTGGCGTCGGCCAACTTCCTCGTCGACGCCGAGTCGCGACTCGGGGCCACGGGCGGCAGCATGCCTGGCATGCAGCACGGCGAGCATGGGGCAGCGGTGGAGCCGGACACGGAGATGTCCGGGCACAACCATGATTGAGTGGATCATCGATTGGTCGCTCCGCAACCGGTTTCTGGTGCTCCTGGCCTCGGCCGGCATCGTGCTGGGCGGCGCCTGGGCCATGCGCACGACGCCGCTGGACGCGATTCCGGACCTGTCCGACGTCCAGGTGATCATCCAGACCGAGTTCCGCGAGCAGGCCCCGCAAATCGTCGAGGACCAGATCACGTATCCGCTGGCGTCCGAGATGCTGAAGGTTCCGGGCGCGCGGGTGGTACGCGGCTACTCGTTCTTCGGGCTCAGTCTCGTCTACGTGATCTTCGAAGACGGCACCGACATCTACTGGGCGCGATCGCGGGTACTCGAGTACCTGAGCGGGATCCAGCGCGATCTCCCGCCGGACGTCGACCCGGCGCTCGGGCCGGACGCGACCGGGGTCGGCTGGGTGTACGAGTACGTGCTGGAATCGGACAGCCTGGATCTCGCCGAACTGCGTTCGCTCCAGGATTGGTACATCCGCTACCAGCTCACGGCGGTCCCCGGGGTCTCCGAGGTGGCGAGTCTGGGTGGGTTCGTGCGGCAATATCAGGTCGAACTGAACCCGGAACGGCTGCGGGCCTTCAATATCGGGGCGACGCGGGTGGCGCAGGCCCTCGGCGCGCACAACGTGGACATCGGTGCGCGCGTCCTCGAAATGGGCGGCCGCGAGTACATGATCCGCGGGCTGGGCTACCTCGAGAACATCGAGGACATCGAGAACGTGGCCGTCGGTGCGACCGCGTCCGGCACGCCGATCCGCGTGGCGGACGTCGCGACCGTGCAGATGGGGCCGGCGCCCCGGCGCGGCGTGGCGGACCTCAACGGGCAGGGCGAGACGGTGGCGGGCATCGTCGTCATGCGGTTCGGATCGGACGCGTTGGCGACGATCGAGGCCGTGAAGGAGCGGCTGCGCGACATCGAGGCCGGTCTGCCGCCGGGGGTGCGGATCCGCCCGGCATATGACCGCAGCGACCTGATCCACCGCGCGATCGATACGCTGCGGGACAAGCTGATCGAGGAGTCGCTCATCGTTGCCGCGGTAGCGGTGGTGTTCCTCTTGCACGTCCGGTCGGCGCTCGTCGCCATCGTGACGCTGCCCATGGGGATTCTCATCGCGTTCATCGTGATGCGGTTCATCGGGGTCAACGCGAACATCATGAGCCTCGGCGGCATCGCGATCGCCATCGGTGCCATGGTCGACGCCGCGATCGTCATGATCGAGAACATGCACAAGCATCTGGAGCGTGCCGGCGATGAGGGGGTCGATCGGTGGCAGGTCGTGCGCGAGAGCGCGCGGCAGGTCGGTCCGCCGCTGTTCTTCTCGCTGCTCATCATCACCTTCAGCTTCCTGCCGGTCTTCGTGCTCGAGCAGCAGGAAGGTCGCTTGTTCAAGCCACTCGCGTACACCAAGACGCTGGCGATGGCGGCGGCGGCATTCCTGTCCATCACGCTGGTGCCCGTGCTCATGGGGTATCTCATTCGCGGGCGCATCCGTGCGGAGCACGAGAACCCGGTGAGCCGCGTCTTGGCGCGCGTGTACGATCCGGTGATCGGTGTGGCGCTCCGCCGTCCGTGGACCGTGGTGGCCGTCGCGCTCGGGATGCTCGGGGTGACGGTACTTCCGTGGCGGCAGCTGGGGAGCGAGTTCATGCCGCCGCTCCACGAGGGGTCCATCCTGTACATGCCGACCACGGTGCCGGGCATCGCGATCGCGCAGGCGCGGGAAGTGATGCGGTGGCAGGACTCGGTGCTGTTTTCGTTCCCCGAGGTCGAGACCGTGCTGGGCAAAGCCGGTCGCGCGAACACGGCAACCGATCCGGCGCCGCTGGACATGTTCGAGACGACGATCACGCTCAAGCCCGAGCGGGACTGGCGCGCGGGCATGACCTACGAGCGCCTGGTCGCCGAGATGGACCGTGCGGTGCAGATGCCCGGGATCACCAACGCATGGACGATGCCGATCAAGGGACGGATCGACATGCTCGCCACCGGTGTGCGCACGCCGGTGGGTATCAAGGTGTTCGGGCCGGACCTCGACTCCCTGCAGGCCATCGCCGAACGCATCGAGCGCATCGTCCAGGAGGTGCCCGGGACCCGGAGTGCCTTCGCGGAGCGTGGGGTGTCGGGGTACTACGTCGACGTGGACGTCGACCGTGAGGAGGCGGCCCGCTACGGGCTGAACGTGGGACAGATTCACGAAGCGATGATGGCGACCGTGGGCGGGATGGACGCGGCGTTCACGCTCGAAGGCCGAGAACGATACGCGGTCAACGTCCGCTACCCGCGCGAGCTTCGCGACGACGTGGACAAACTGCGTGCCGTACTCATCCCCGACATGGACGGACACCAGATCCCGTTGGGACAGCTGGCCGACGTGCGGGTCGTGCAGGGGCCGATGGCGGTGAAGACCGAGAACGCCTTCCCCGTGGCGACGGTGTTCGTCGACATCGGCGAACGGGACGTCGGGGGCTACGTCGCCGAGGCGCGCGAGGCGGTCGAAGAAGGCCTCGTGCTTCCGACCGGTTACTCACTGCTGTGGAGCGGGCAGTACGAGTTCATGCAGCGGGTGACCAAGAAGATGCGGGTGGTCGTGCCGGTGACCCTGAGCATCATCTTCCTGCTGCTCTACCTCAGCTTTGGTGGGGTCACGAAGTCGCTCATCGTGATGGCGTCGCTCCCGTTCGCGCTCGTCGGCGGGATCTGGTATCTGTGGATCGCCGGGTACAACACGAGCGTCGCGGTGTGGGTCGGCTTCATCGCGCTGGCCGGGGTCGCCGCGGAGACGGGCGTCGTCATGCTCGTCTATCTGGACGAGGCGTACCGCCGATGGGTCGACGAAGGGCGGCTGCAGTCGGTGGCCGACATTCGAAGCGCGGTCCGCGAGGGCGCGGTCGAGCGTCTCCGACCCAAGGTGATGACGGTGCTGGCGATCACGGCGGGCCTGGCTCCGATCCTCTGGAGCCATGGGACCGGCGCCGACGTCATGAAGCGGATCGCGGCGCCCATGGTGGGCGGCATGGTGACGTCGACCGTGCTGACCCTGGTGGTCATTCCGTCCGTGTATCTGCTGTGGCGTGCCCGGCAGCTTCGCGCACGCCGGAGCCGGGATGATGCCGCGGCGGCGTCGTGACGCTCGGCGCCCGGCTACGAGCGTCGCCGCTGGGACCAGTGGATGTGCACGATGCGCCAGCCGGCCGCGGTCCGGTGTAGGACCATGGTCTCGTCGCCCTCGGAATCCACGTCACGGTCCCGGAAGGTCCCCGTCGTGTGCGTGCGAGACAGCACCCAGGCGACGTCCGCGTCGCCGCCCGAGGACCGCGAGATGAGCGCACGTTCGGTTTCCAGGGAGAACGCCATGTCCGCACCGAAATGGTGCGCGCGGTATTCGGCGCGACCGTGCTCGACGCGCCCCGACTCGAAGACGACGAGATCTTCGTGCAGCGTCGCGAGCGCGGCCGCGCTGTCGCCCGCGGCCATGGCCGCGTGGAATGCGTCGACCACGGCGATCGCGTCCTGGGGCGCTTGGGCGGACGCGGGTGACGCGGCAACCGCCGCCGCGGTGAGCACAAGGAGAAAACGGGCGGTGCAACGCATGTGGGGCCTCGGTATTCGGGGGGCGTCTGCAATCTGGCGTCGGACGTATCGGGCCGCAATCGACGGGGAGTGGGAGCAACGCACATGACCGCCGCGACGTCGGACCGCGCGTGGCAGCCCGCGCTGGTGGGCGTGGTGCTCGCCGCGGTGACTATCGCGGTCGGTAGCGTCGTGCCGCGGGACGTCACCATCGCGGTGCTCGGTGTCATCCTGGCTGGGGCGGCGGCGGTCTACCCGGGAGCGGCGCTCCACCAGGGAGACGCCCGCGCGACCAGGATCGAGACGGTCATGTGGGCCGTGGTCGCCGCCGTGGCGGTGCTCGGGCTCTCGCACGATGTCGCCTGGCTCGGGCTGGGCTACCTGATCCACGGCGCCTGGGACGGGCTCCATCATCCGCTCCGGGTCGGTGCCGGGGCGGGGCGGTGGTTTCCGCCGTTCTGTCTCGTCTACGACGTGATCGTGGCCGGGTACATCTGGGTCGTGATGTAGCACGCCGGCCCGAGCGCCCGCGGCCGTCATTGCCGCGGCGGGTACGGCGGGACAGATTCACGCACGCATTCTGACTCCGACAGGGGACTTCGATATGTGGAAACGGTTAGGAGCGGCGGCAACGTTCGTGGTGGTTGGCGCCGGGGTGGCGCTGGCGCACGACATGTTCATCAAGCTGGACACGTTCTTCCTGCAGCCCAATAGCGCGGTGAGCGTTCCTCTGCTCAACGGTACCTTCGCGCTCAGCGAGAACTCGATCACGTGGGATCGGGTACTCGACGCACGCCTCGTCACGGCCGGCAAGCATCAGACGATCGAGGAAGGGCACTGGACGGCAGAAGGCGACACCACCTTCATCGACATCCGCACGGGTGGCGCGGGGACCTACGTCCTGGGCGCCTCCACGATGTACCGGGATTTTGGCCTGTCGGCGGCCGACTTCAACGCCTATCTCGAGCACGACGGCATTCCGGACGTTCTCGCGGCCCGGGAGCGCGACGGCGAGATGGACGTGGACGTGTGGGAGCGCTATGCCAAGCATGTGAAGGCGGTGGTGCAGGTGGGGGACGAGACCAGCGGCGGGTGGGAGACCGAGCTGGGCTACCCCGCGGAGATCGTGCCGCTCTCGAATCCGTATGAGCTGTCGGTGGGCGACGAACTCGCGGTTCGGTGTCTGGTCGACGGGAAGCCCGTGGCCAATCAGTTGGTAATCGTCGGCGGTCAGGCCGGTGATGAGGCCATGGAAGCGCGCGCGCTGCGGTCGGATGACGACGGCGTGGTCCGGTTCACGATCGACGGGGCGGGCCGGTGGTACGTCAAGTTCATCAACATGGCGCGCCTGGAGAACGACCCCGACATCGACTACGAGTCGAAGTGGGCGACGCTCTCGTTCGAAACTCGCTAGGTACGGGCGGGCGGCGGATCGCGCCGTGGAGTTGCCGACGGGGGGGTGATCGGAGACGGTCGCCCCCCGTCGCGTTGTACGATCAGTCGGCGGCGGCGACGGTGAAGCGAAAACGCCCGCGCACCCCGTGATCCTCCAGCGGGGCCGCCGTCCAGGAGACCGTGTAGGTCCCGGGACCGAGTGGATCGAGAATCGGGACGACCAGGACCTTGGGGTCCTCGGCGCCTGCCGCCGCTCCGAGCTTCACGGACCCGTCCGGGCCGCGCAGGCCCGCGCCGCTTCGCGCCACGTCGAGCGGTGCGCTGAACCAGAGGCGCAGTTCGTCGGGTGATTGGGTGACCGTCGAGTCGGCGGCAGGGGCGCTGGCCACGAGTTCGATGTGCAGGGGCGGGGCCGCGGCCCCGAGAATTCCCGCACACGCCAGGCCGCCGAGCAGTGTCCACGTTGCGCGTGTCATATCCAGTGCCTTGGGATGATCGTCGTGTGCAAGGTCTTAGGAGATGCCCCGATGAGGCAAGTGTTGACGCCGCTCGGCGGGGCGGGCACGTTACCCCCATGAAGCACCGTTCTGCTCGCCGCGGGCTCGCCGTCGCCCTCGCGCTCACGTTCGTCGGCACCGCGGTCGGCTGGCACGCCGATCATTCGGACCACGACGGGGCCGCGTCACATCTCGAGACGGCCCACGGCGGTCACGGAGACATGGTGCTCCTGGACGATCCGGGACTTCGCGCGGGTCCACAGACGTCTCCCG
The DNA here is from genome assembly GCA_039587215.1 of Gemmatimonadota bacterium. Lineage (GTDB taxonomy): Bacteria > Gemmatimonadota > Gemmatimonadetes > Gemmatimonadales > GWC2-71-9 > CAMYLY01. The sequence goes on from JBDHIW010000004.1 coordinate 31,305, forward strand.
CCCTCGGTGCGCCGGTCGTGACGGTCGGCGAATTGGGGGGCGACGTGCGAGTGGAACAGCTGTTGGCCCGGCCGCTGCCGTCGGGGCGGGACCCCCCAACGGCGCGGCTCGCCCGGCCTCCGCCGGCCCTCGCCGCCGGCTGATTCGTTCCTCGGGCCTCCCTCGGGAGCCAGGCTCGACGTACGCCCGCACGGCCGGACGGGCCCTTCGACGATTCACTTTGGTGGAGTAGCGACGTGACACGTACTTCCGTGATGCTGGTGGCGTGTATCCTGACCGCGCCGCCGACGCTGAAAGCTCAGGACGGCGCCGACGCGCGGGCCATCACCATGTCCGAGGCGGTGGCGCTGTTCGGACGGAGCGGGCGCCAGTTGACGGTGGCTCGGCTCACCGCCGCGGCCCGGACACAGGATGCCCGGCAGGGCGCGGCCTATCCCAATCCGGTCGTGGCGGTGACGCACGAGTCACTGCGCGGCGGCGGGGCGTCCGCGTCCGAGACCTACCTCAACCTGACGCAGACCCTCCGGTGGCCACAGGAACGGGCGGCGCGCAGTCGCGCCGCGCGCGCGATCGCGGATGAGTCGACCGCCGACGTGTACGCCGACAGCATCGTGCTGGTGGCGATGGTGAAGCGACAGTTCGTCTACGCCGTCGCGGCGGAACGCCGGGCCCAAGTGTGGGAGGAGGCGGCACGGGTCTTCCGTGAGGTCGAGCGCCGGGCGCAGCAACGTGTCGACGAAGGGGAACTGTCCGGGTACGAGTTGCGACGAATCCGGATCGAGCGGCAGCACATCGACGACCAGCGCGCCGTGGCGAACTTGGACGTGCGCGACCGGCGTCGGGCCCTCACCCTGACGGTGACGGGGGATGCCGCGCCCATGCTGCGGCCCGCAGGATGGAGCGCGCCGCTGCCCGGACCGACCCTGCCGACGCCGCCGGTGGACATGCATCCCCGGCTCGCCGCCGCCGATGCGGCGGTCGCGGCCGCGGAGGCGCAGACGAGTGCCGTGCGCTGGAGCCGGATCCCCGCGCTCGCCGTCACGGGCGGATACAAGCGGCAGTCGGACAGCATGCGCGGTGTCTTTCTCGGGGTGCAACTCCCCGTGCCACTCTTCTCGCGCAGCGGCGCCGCGACCGCCGCGGCGGCGGCCCGCGTCGGCGCAGCGCGGGAAGCCCGCGCGCTGACGAGCGCGGGCATCGATGCCGAGATTGCCGCGGCCCGCGAACGCGTCGTGGTCATGCAGGAGCGGATGGCCTCGGCCGTGGACACCACCGAACGCCGCGAGCTGTTCTCCATTGCCGAGGCCAGCTACGACGAGGGCGCCCTCGGGCTCACGGCCTTGTTGGATGCCGCCAACGTGTACCGGGCTGCGGCGCTGCGGAGCATCGACCGATGGAGCGATGCCTGGGACGCCTGGTTCGAGCTCGAGCGCGCCCTGGGCGTCTCGCTACCGCTGCCGCGCGGAGAGGGAGACGAATCATGACGCGACGACATTGGAGTGACTGGACCGTGCCGCTGCTCGTGCTCGGGATCGCCGCATGCGGTGGAGGCACCGTGCTCGAAGAGACGGTGGACGACGGCTCCTCCGGCGAACGCTTCACGTTGTGGGAGGAGGGGCTCGAAGTCTTCTACGAGCATCCCATCCTCATTGCGGGCGCGCGCGAGCAGGCGTGGGCCGTGCACGTGACCGACCTGGAGGATTTCACCGCGGTGACCGACGGCCAACTCCGCATGCTGCTGGAGGGGCCCGACGGCACCCTCGAGACCACCGTGTCGCCGACGTCCCCCGGCATCTTCACGCCCGCGCCCGTGCTTCCGGCGGGGGGCACATACGATCTCATCTTCATTCTGGAGCGCGGTGCGCGTCGCCAGGAAGTGTACGTCGGGCCCGTGATCGTGCACGCGTCGATCGAGGACGTGCCCGATCTGCCGCCGCTCGAGTCCGTGGGGATCCAGTTCGTCAAGGAGCAGCAGTGGGCGATCGACTTCGCGACCGTGGAGGCGGAGCAGCGCACGATCGTGCGCTCCATGGCCGCGAGCGGGCACATCGAAGCGCCGCCGGATGGGCGCGCCGAGGTCGTGGCGCCCGCCGAGGGGCTATTGCTCGTCCCGACGAACGCCCGCGCGCCGGTGGAAGGGCAGGCGGTGCGGCGTGGTGATGCGTTGGCCGTCCTGTCGCCGACCGGGCGCGAAGACGGCTACGCGTTGCTCGTCGCGCGCGTTCAGCGATTGGCGCGCGAAGTGGAGCGGGCGGAACGCTTGTATGCGCAGGAGGCGATCCCGCGACGCCAACTCGACGACGCGCGGCACGACCTCGAGGTGGCGGAGGCCGCGCTCACCGCCATGGGGGGCAATGCGTCCGACGACTACGCGTTGACGCTTCGCGCGCCGTTGTCGGGCGTCGTGCACCAGCGCATGCTCGTGCCCGGCGCGCTCGTCCACGCGGGCGACGTGCTGTACACCCTCGTGGATCCGCGTCGCGTCTGGGTGCGCATGGACGTGCCCGCTCGGTGGGCGGAGGTCGTTGGCCAGGTCAGCGGTGCCACCTTCCGCGTCGAAGGCGGCGACACGGTCTACCGCACCGACCGTGTGGTGGCGGTCGGCTCCGTCGTCGACCCGACGCATCGGACCATCCCCGTCACGCTGGCGTTCGACAACGAGACAGCCGGGCTGCCGGTGGGGCTCCTCGCCGAGGGCCGCGTGCTGTTGGGCGGTGGGGAAGCGGGCGTCGCCGTGCCTGCCGACGCCATCCGCGACGAGGACGGGCTCATGGTGGTCTACGTCCAGATGAGCGGGGAGAGCTTCGAGCGGCGCGCGGTGGTCGTCGGCTCGACGGACGGCGAGTGGACCCTGTTGCGGAGCGGCGTGCGCCCGGGCGAGCGCGTCGTGATCCGCGGTGCGTACCAGGTCAGGCTCTCGTCGCTCAACACGAACGAAATCTCCGACCACGGGCACCCGCACTAGGAGACGACCATGCTCGATGCATTGCTTCGCTGGTCGCTCGCCAACCGCCTCCTCACGGTGTGCGGTGCGGGGTTGGTGCTGGTCGGTGGCACGTACGCGGCGTTCACCGCGCCGGTCGACGTCTTCCCGGATCTCACCGCCCCGACCGTGACGGTGCTCGCCGAGGCGCACGGCATGGCGCCGGAAGAGGTGGAGCTCCTCGTGACCTTCCCCGTCGAGACCGCCGTGAACGGCGCAGCGGGTGTGCGGCGCGTACGCTCGTCGTCGTCGCAGGGCATCTCGATCGTCTGGGTCGAGTTCGACTGGGGTACGGACATCTTCCGGGCGCGGCAGATCGTGAACGAGAAGCTGCAGATGGCGCAGGCCCAGCTCCCGGAAGGCATCGACCCGCCGATCCTCGCGCCCGTGACATCCATCATGGGCGAGATCCTGCTCCTGGGACTCACGAGTGAATCGCACTCGTCGCTCGACCTGCGCTCGGCGGCGGACTGGACGGTGCGGAAGCGCCTCCTCGCCATCCCGGGGGTCGCGCAGGTCGTACCGATCGGCGGGGAGGTCAAGGAGTATCAGGTTCGCGTCGACCCGAAGCGCCTCCGCGGGTTCGGTATCTCGCTGGCCGCCGTCCTTCGTGCCGCGGGCGAGGCGAACGCGGTGGCATCGGGTGGTGTGTTCTCGTCGTCCGGGTCGGAGGTCGTGATCCGCGGGCTGGGGCGCGTCCGGACCCTCGACGATCTGGCGCACACGGTGGTGGAGGTGCGGGACGGCCGTCCCATCCTTCTCCGCGATGTCGCGGAGGTCGTCGTCGGACCACGGCCCACGATCGGCGCGGGTGCCATCAACGGGCAGCCGGCCGTCGTGCTCGCCATTCAAAAGCAGCCGGCGGCGAACACCCTCGAACTGACGCGACGGATCGACGCCGAGTTGGAGCGACTGCAGGCACAGCTGCCCGAGGGCATGATCATCGACCGCGAGATCTTCCGGCAGGCGGACTTCATCCGGGTGGCCATCGACAACGTGCTCGCGGCGCTGCGGGATGGTGCCATCTTGGTGGTGCTCATTCTGTTCCTGTTCCTCTGGAACCTCCGCACCACCGCGATCTCCGTCCTGGCCATTCCGCTCTCGCTGGTGGTGGCGGTGTTGTCGCTCCGCGTCGTCGGCATCACCGTCAATACGATGACGTTGGGCGGCATGGCGATCGCCATCGGGGCGCTCGTGGACGACGCCATCATCGCGGTCGAGAACATGTATCGGCGGTTGGGCGAGCGCGCGTCGCTGCCACCCGAGGAACGGCCACCCGCGGACGCCGTGGTGCTCGGGGCGGCCCGCGAGGTATTGAGCCCGATCGTGAACGCGACGCTCATCATCACGATCGTGTTCGTCCCCCTCTTCTTCTTGTCGGGCGTGGAGGGGCGCATGCTCCGCCCCCTCGGGCTCGCGTACATCGTGAGCATCGGCGCATCGCTCCTCGTGGCCGTCACGGTCACCCCGGCACTGGCGTCGTACCTCTTGGCCGGGAAGCGACCGGTCACCGGAGCGACGGGGTGGCTCGCGACGCGGCTGATCGAGGGGTACCAGCGCATCTTGCTGCTGGTGGTGGATCGACCGGGCGCCGTCTCGAGCGCGGTCGGCGTGGTCGTGCTGCTGACCCTGGCGGTCCTCCCCGCGCTCGGGCGCGGCTTCCTGCCCGAGTTCCAGGAGGGCACTCTCACGGTGTCCGCGGTGACCGTCCCGGGGACGTCGATCGCGGAGTCGGACGCCATCGGGCGACTCGTGGAAGAGCGCATGCTTGCCCATCCGCAGGTGATCTCGACCGCCCGACGGACCGGCCGCGCCGAGTTGGACGAACACGCGCAGGGCACGAACGCCGCCGAGATCGATGTGGTGTTGGACCTCTCGTCGCGGCACCTCGAGCCGGTCGTGGAAGAGATTCGCGAGGACCTCGCGCTCGTACCCGGGGTGAACATCACGATCGGGCAGCCGATTGGGCATCGGATCGATCACATGCTCTCCGGCACGCGAGCGGGGATCGCGATCAAGATCTTCGGTCCCGACCTCCAGGAACTCCGGCGCTTGGGGAACGCCGTGCGCGATGCGGTGGCCGACGTGCCGGGCCTCGCCGATCTGTCGGTGGAGCAGCAGGCGGACGTCCCGCAGGTCCAGATCCATGCGAACCGCGCCGCGATGGCGCAGTTCGGCGTGACGCCGGGGCACCTCGCCGAAGCGGTGGACGTGGCGTTCTACGGCGAACCGGTCGCGCAGGTCCTCGAAGGCCAAGAGGCGTACGACGTCGTGGTCCGCTACCGCGAGGATGCGCGTGGGTCGATCGAGGCCATACGGGACGCCCTCGTGGATGTCGGCGTCGGTGGGACGGTGCCGATGAGTTCCATCGCCGACGTTCGCGAGGAGCGCGGGCCCAACACGATCAGTCGCGAGAACGTGCAGCGGAAGCTCGTCGTGCAGGCAAACGCGGCCGGCCGGGACGTCGGGAGCGTCGTCGATGACGTCGAGGCGGCGATCGCCGCCTCGGTCCCGTTGCCGGAGGGCTATTACGTCGAGTTCGGTGGGCAGTTCGAGAGTGGACGGCGCGCGGCACGCGCCGTGGGGGCGCTCTCGCTGCTCTCGATCGCTGCGATCTTCCTCATCCTCTTCCAGGAATTCGGGACGTTGCGTCCCACGATCCTCGTGATGCTCAACCTGCCCCTCGCGCTCATCGGGGGCGTGTTCGCGACCCTGATGTCCTCGGGCGTCCTGAACGTGGCGACGCTAGTCGGCTTCGTGACGCTGTTCGGGATCGCCGTGCGAAACGGCATCTTGCTCGTGTCGAACTACCAGCGCTTGTTGGGGGAGGGTGTCCCGCTGCGCGAGGCGGTCCTGCGCGGGTCCGTGGAGCGGTTGAATCCGATCCTCATGACGGCCCTGACGGCTGCCTTGGCGCTCGTGCCGCTGGCGTTGGGTGGCGGGGAGCCCGGGAAGGAAATCCAGGCGCCCATGGCGCTCGTCGTGCTGGGAGGGTTGCTGACCTCCACCCTGCTGAACATGATCGTCGTCCCCACGTTGTTCCTGCGGGTCGGCGTCGGCCGTCGGTCCGACGCGTAATGGCCATGCGGGTTGCGACGCGCTATGCTAGCCGATCACCAACACTTCGTGTGAGGGAAATTCATGTCTGATCACGTCTACAAGACCACCGAACTCGTCGGCTCGTCGTCCACGAGCATCGAGCACGCGATCGAGAACGCCGTCACCCGCGCGAGCCAGACGATCCGAAACATGCGATGGCTCGAGGTGCAGGAGATGCGCGGGCACATCGAAGACGGCAAGATCGCCCACTGGCAGGTGGGCGTTAAGATCGGCTTCACGCTCGACGACTGACGCCGGCGCCAGCCGGGTTCGCCCGCTAGCGCACGACGTCGTCGTACACGGGCTGGTACATCGCGGCCCGCAGGTACTCGCGCAGGTCCGACGGCCGCTCGATGCGAGCGAGGCCGCGCGTGAACGCGACCTCCGCCACGGCGGTCGCGATCTCCAGCGACACTTCGCGAATCTCGCGGAACGGCGGCAGCAGACTTCCCTGGTCCAGCAGGGGCTCCGCCACCTGCCCGGCGAGCGTCTGTGCGGCCGCGGCGAACATCTCGTCGGTGACGTGGCGTGCCCGCGTCGCGATCACGCCCAGTCCGACGCCCGGGAAGACATAAGCGTTGTTGCCTTGTGCCGGGATCATCGTCCGGCCGCCTACCGTCACGGGGTCGAACGGGCTCCCGCTCGCGTAGATCGCGCGACCGTCGGACCAGCGGTACGCCTCTTCCGCCGTGCACTCGGCCTTGGAGGTCGGGTTGGACAGCGCGAAGATCACCGGTCGCTCGTTGCCGTCGGCCATGGCGGCGACCACGGTCTGCGAGAACTGCCGGGCCTGTCCGGACACGCCGATCAGCGCGGTCGGCCGGATCGCGCGCACGATGGAAGTGAGATCGCTCTCGAATGCGGCGTCGTGCGCGTAGCGTCGTTTGTGCGGGGCCAGTTCGGACCGCGACGACACGACCAGACCTTTCGAGTCGACGAACCATATCCGCCGGCGCGCCTCGTTCAGGCTCAGACCGTCGGCGGTCATGCGGTCGGCGATCAGGTCGGCGATGCCCGTCGCGGCCGCGCCCGCCCCGTAGAAGAGCAGGCGCTGGTCGCCCAGGCGGCCTCGCGTGATCCGGTTGACCGCCAGAAGCCCGGCCAGCGTGACCCCGGCCGTCCCTTGGATGTCGTCGTTGAAGCAGCACACTCGCTCTCGATAGCGATCGAGGAGCTCGAGCGCGTTGGTGGTCGCGAAGTCTTCGAATTGGATGAGCGCGTCGGGAAAGATGTCCTGGACCGTCATCACGAACTCTTCGATGAACTCGTCGTATTCGGCACCGCGGACGCGCGGCTGGAGCAGGCCCGTGTACAGCGGGTCCGCGCGCAACTCCTCGTTGTTCGTGCCCACATCGAGCGTGATCGGCAGGCACTCGCGCGGCGGGATGCCCGCGCACGTCGTGTACAGCGCGAGCTTCCCGATCGGGATGCCCATTCCATACGTCCCCAGGTCGCCGAGCCCGAGGATCCGCTCGCCGTCGGTCACGACGATGATCGAGACCTGCTGCTCGGGCCAGTTCTGCAGGAGACGCGACATCCTCCCGCGATCGCGCATGGAGACGTAGAGACCGCGAGGGCGCCGGTAGATGTGGCCGAACTGACGGCAGGCCTCTCCCACGGTCGGCGTGTATACGATCGGCATCAGCGTTTCGATGTGATCGATGAGCACGCGATAGAAGAGGGTCTCGTTGCGATCCTGCAGGCCGATGAGGTTGACGTAGCGGTCGAGGTCGTTCGTCTTGCGCCCGTAGGTATCGAGCACGCGCGAGACCTGGTCCTCCATCGTGAGCACACGCGGCGGCAGCAGCCCGCGCAGTCCCAGCCGTTCCCGTTCGTCGTCCGTGAACGCCGTGCCTTTGTTGAGGCGCGGGTCGTGCAGCATGTGAACGCCCCGCAGGGCGTGGTCGGAGGACGTGTCGTCCGTCATCGTTCCTCTCCAGAAAGGCGAGCCGAGCGCAGCCGGACAGGCTACCGCCTCAGCCTAGCACGCCGTTGCTGTGGAATCGACAAAGGAAGAATGAACGTCCGGTGGCCTACGGTGCGTCGGGGGCGTCCTCGTCGAGCGTGAGCGCGGCGGAGTTGATGCAGTACCGCATCCCCGTAGGTTGCGGCCCATCGGGAAAGACGTGCCCGAGGTGCGCGTTGCATTGAGCGCACACCACCTCCGTCCGCACCATCCCGTGGGAGTGGTCGGTCTCCGTCCGGACGCCCTCCGCGTCGGAGGGCGCGTAGAAGCTCGGCCATCCGGACCGGGAGTCGTACTTCGTATCGGACGGGAACAGATCCGCCCCGCAGCACACGCATCGGTACCGTCCGTCGGCCTTGCAGTCGACGTACGCGCCGGTGAATGGCGCTTCCGTGCCCTTCTGACGCGTGACGCGGTACTGCTCATCGGTCAGCCGCGTACGCCATTCGGCGTCGGTCACGTCGCGCGGGTCGCTCATGGGTGCACCTCCGCAGAGCCGGTTTCCCAGGTGATCGGGTCGCCCACGCCGACCGGGCCGCCGTCGAGCACTTCGGCGAAGGCGCCGCCCGCCCATGGAGCGGACAACGCGGCCCGGAGTCCGTCAGCCGCCTCGTCCATCCGCTCGCAGGGTCGGGTCTCGCCCCGCACCCGAATCCGCGCGGCACCGATGCGCAGGATCTTTCCGCGTGAGTCCGTGAGGTCCAGGCCGCTGACCAGCACGTTGGCGCGACGGGCCATGGGGTCCACGGCGTGGCCCAGTTCCTCTTCGATCCGCCGCCAGCGTTCCAACGACAGCAGGGTGACCTGACGCGTGCCGCCCGAGCTGGCGCTTCCCTCGAGGCCGAGACCGGCCACGAGCGTCGCCTGCTCGGCAGCATCCATGACGCCGCGATGGGCGCGTTTGATCCACAAGGCTTCGATCCGTCCCGTGGTCATGCGGGCCTCGGAAAAAGAGACGGGGAAAGGTAATGGAGAACGGCCAGACCGTTGAGTGTTGGCCGTGTCGCACGTATGATGGCGCGGTCCCCGACGAGGGGGGCGATCCACCAGGGGGGGACTGACCGTGCGCGAACTCGTCTACTATGTGGCCACGACCCTGGACGGGTTCATCGCTCGGGACGATGGCTCGTTCGACGACTTCCCGTGGAGCGACGCGTTCATCGACGCGCTGACGGCTCGCTACCCCGAAACGATGCCGGCGCCGATGCGGCCGGGCGCGTCGCGAGACGAGAACCGCTGCTTCGACGCGGTGCTGATGGGCCGACGCACCTATGAGGTGGGCCTACGGCAGGGTCTCACCAGCCCCTATCCGACCCTGGAACAGTACGTGTTCTCTGGCACGATGGCCGCCTCCCCCGATCCGGCGATCACGGTCGTGGGGGAGCAGTCGACCGAGTTCGTGCGGTCCCTCAAGGCAGAGTCCGGCTTGGGAATCTGGATCTGCGGTGGGAGCCTACTGGCCACCAGCCTGTTCGAGGCCGGATTGGTCGATCGCCTCATCCTCAAGCTCAACCC
>JBDHIW010000079.1:0-9708 GCA_039587215.1 Gemmatimonadota bacterium
GGCATACGTCGAGGACGGCTGCGCGGGTCACGGACGGCAGGATGTAGTTCGTGAGCGGTGCCGTCACGACGCGGCCGGCGACCACGGCAAAGAAACTGGTATGCGTCCCCTCCAGCGCGAATCCGTCCCGCACCAGGACCGCCTCGACCGCGTCGTGATCGCCGGCCGCCTGCTGCGCGAGGCAATTGGGGAGAAGACTCACCGACTTGATGTCGCAGCGGGCCCATCGGGTGTCCGGCAGCGTGATGACGGCGACTCCCTCGGACGGATCGTAGCGCGTGACCAGCGGGCCACTGGTTGCGTAGACGGTCGGGGAGACCGGCGGATCCGGGAACTTGTGGGATCGCGGGGCGCTGCCGCGGGTCACCTGCACGTAGACGGTGGCGTCGGAGGACTCCAGTCCATTGCGCGCGATCAACTCCCGGGCGATGTTCGCGACGTCGGCCGGGTCGAATCCCGCAATTCGGAGCGCGGCGAGCCCGGTCGTCATCCGCTCGACATGTTCGCGCATGCCAAAGAACCGCCCCGCATAGCTGCGAATGACCTCGTACACGCCATCGGCAAAGAGGAAACCCCGGTCGTCCGGCGAGATACGGGCGTCGGACTTCGGCAGGAAGTTGCCGTCGAGATAGACGATGGGGTCCATACTCACATCCAGTGTCGTTGACCAGAACGGAACGGCGTATCCGTGGGATCGTGGGTCTCGACGAAACGTCGGTAGATCTCCCGCAGTCGAATATACCGTCGATCGCTGGTGCGGAGCGGGCGGTGCGGAAGGTCGCGGAGCACCCGCTCGACTTTCCAGACGTTGTGTGCCGCAAGGCGCCAGTCGCAGCGTGTGAGGGTCGTCAGGTCGAACACGGCATACCCCGTGATGCGTGCGTGCAGATCGATGTACGGCTCGTAGTAGCTCCGTGCCAGCGCTTCCGTCGACCGATACACCGGCCGGCGCCCCCAGAGGCCAACGTCGCGGGACACGCCGACGGCCCCCCACCGGCCGCGGGTGCGGAAGGCGAACACGACATGGTCGAGGCGGTCGCGCGATTCCAGGTCGAGCAGGAGGGGAGGGTGGCCGTGCGTTTCCATGATGGCTGCGGCCGCGAGCGCACCCTCGAGACAGTGCGCCATTCCGGTCCGAACGACCCCGCGGAACGTGTGCATGGTCCGTCCGTCCGTCTCCCAGTTGTAGTCGAGGCTCCGCAGCCAGCGCTGTACGGCGTGAGGAGTCGAGAGGCGGGCGGCGAGGCGACGCTCGCCGGCCGACATGCGCGTCCGGCTAGTCGCGACGTTCACGCAGCGGATGCAGCGGGATCTGCATGCGTGCGCGCCGGAGCGTCGGAGGGGCGGCGACGCGCTGGGCGGCCGGGAGGAGTCCAAGGTCTGCGGTCCAGTGTCCCCCGGTGGGCGTGGGGTCCAGCGTGAAGCTGAGGCCTTCGAAGTTGAATGTCGTGAACACGGCGTTCACCACGCCGTCATCGGGGTCGAAGGCGTCGGAGGGCACGACGAACCCGACGTACTCCTCGCAGACCGAGGGCAGGAACGTGTGCGTGACGTCGAACTCGAGTGGCCGGACGTATCGCCCGACGTAGGCGGAGTCGCTCAGCGTGTACGGCTCGACGCCGATGACGAACTCCGCACCCATTCCCGTCAGGAGACTGTCGGGTTGTCCAGAGGTCTTGAACAGCGAGTCCTTGAGCGTGATCACGCCCGTCGTCGAGTCCTGGTCCAGGTCCAGTTCGATCAGCGCCATGATGTTCTCGGTCGCTGTGGAGTCGTACGACCGCGGCAGGGTGAACACTAGCACGCCCGTCAGCGAGTCCCCCTGCCGGGCGAAGCGAAACTCGCGCATGTCGGAAGGCGACGCCCCAATGGCGAAGCCCGCGAGGAAGAAGTCGTCGACGCCATCCGCCAGAACCGTCGTGTTCCCCGGGGGCACGGTCACAAAACAGGCTTGCGGTGCGGGCTCGGCCGCGTTGCCCGCGAGGTCCGTCAGCCCCTCGAATGCCACCTCGAAGACGCCGTTCTCCGGCAGCGCGGCCGCGGGGATGAACTGATAGGTGACGGAATCCACGGGGACGGACGTGCCCGGCACCTGACGGCCGTTGCGCACGAGTCGCAGTCCGGCGTTCAGAGCTGTTTCGAGGACCGGTTCGTCGAACACGACCTCGACCACCACCGACGTGGACACCAGATCGCCGGTGGGCGACGCACTGACGACCGTGGGACCGGTACCGTCGTGGACCACGGTGAACTGCAGCGTGGCGCTCGTCTCGCCGCGATCGTCCTGGGCGGTGACCTGCAGGGTGCTGGTAGCGTTGAGCACCAGAGAGACGGTAACGGCGAAGGACCCGGGCCCGTCCAGCGTATCGGCGGCCGTCGCAACACCGCCGAGGACCTCCACGACGACGGGGACGGCGGCGTCACCGTCGCGGTCCACGCGACCGGTGATGACGATGACCGGTGTGGTCGTGAGTTCTGGCGGTGTGTCGACGGAGAGCGTGATGATGCTCGGCGCCGAGGCGCAGGCCTGCAGCGTCACGCCCGCGGCCACGGCGAGCAGGCCCGCGACCGTAGCACGGCTCATCGAGGCGACGCGGAGACCCCGGGGACGTCGATATCGGCCACAATGAGGAACTCCAACCGGTCGCTGGACCCCCCGATCCCGTCGTCAGCGGTCAGGAAGACGCTGTTGTTGCCCTGGCTGATGGGCGCGTCGATGGAGAAGAACCCGCCCGCGCCCGTCACCACCCTCGCCGTGTCCGGACCGTTGGCCGCGATGATCTGGATCGCCAGGTCGATGTCCGGCGGCGACCGTACGACTTGTCCCTCGATGGTGAAGGTGGTCGCACTACCCGTCGCCTGCGCCGCCGGGCAGTCGGGCTGGAGCCCATAGCTGCACGGGTCGTCCACAGTGAGGAACAGGAACCCCCGAGACTCCGTCAGACAGCCGGCCAGGGTCAGGGTGGCCAGGGCCACGGTGGCGATCGCACCCGTACGCTTCATCGCAAACACCTTTCGTACCTAAGAGTCTTGTCGGTCGGTGAGGGCCGCCCACGCCAGGGCACCCCAGCCGAGCAGGAGCGAGACGCCGCCGAGCGGCGTCACCGCGCCCAGCCACCGGATACCCAACACCGCAACGCCATAGAGGGTCCCCGAAAAGATGACCACCCCAACGGTGAAGAACCACCCTGCCCAGCGGAGCGCCGGTCCGGTCGCCGTCCGCAGCATGATCCCGACGACCAACAGGGCAAGTCCATGGTACATCTGGTACCGGGCCGCGGTTTCATAGACGGCGAGCGCCGCGGCATCGATGCGCGTTTCGAGTGCGTGGGCACCGAAGGCGCCTACCGCCACAGCAGTCCCCCCGATGACCGCCCCGATCACGGTAAAGCGGCGTGCCGCACTGGTGCTCGAGACAGGTAAGGTCATAGGGCCCAAAGCGATACGGCGAAGGTGACGACCAGGACCGCGATGATGTTGAGGCCGAGGCCGGCACGGGCCATCGCGGTCGGCGGGACCGCGCCGCTGCCGAACACGATCGCGTTGGGCGGAGTGGCGACCGGAAGCATGAACGCCATCGAGGCCGAGAGCGCGACCGCGGCCATGAGGGGAAGCGCGGCGACCCCCAGGCCTTCCGCGACGCCCGCCATCAGCGGCATACCGAGCGCAGCCGTCGCCGTGTTGCTCGTGAGTTCGGTGAGGAACACGAAGAGCCCGGCGGTCGCCAGCGCGATCACGGGGAAGGGCACGCCTCGGAGCCCCTCGATTCCGCCGCCGATCCACGTCGTGAGGCCGCTCGATTCGAAGGCCCCGGCGAGGGCCAGTCCGCCGCCGAACAGCAGGAGGATGCCCCAGGGCACCCGTTCCGCCGTCTCCCAATCGAGGACGACCGTGTGCCGGTCGTGTCTGAGGAACCGCACGAACAGGAGCAGTGCCGCCGCGATGGCGATGCCGGCATCGGAGAGCTGAGGCAGGAGGTCGGTGAGTCCCGGGAGCCGGAACGCGCCCACCGCCTTGGGTTCCCGGAATATCCAGGCGGCGGCCGTGACGGCTGCCACGGAGAGCACGTACCACTCTCCCCGGCTCAGCGGGCCGAGCTGCGCGTGCTCCTTCCGCACCGTTTCCGCCAACCCCTGCACCTCGCCCCCCACCTTGAAGATCCGCACCAGCCACAGCCAGCACAGGGCCAGCATCGGGACGGCGATCGGTAGCCCAAGCGCCATCCACGAGGCGAAGTCGATGTCCTGACCGAGAATCGTGCTCGCCGCACCGGCGAGGATGGCGTTCGGTGGGGTGCCGATGAGCGTCGCGACGCCGCCGATCGACGCGCCGTAGGCGATCCCGAGCATGAGCGCAATGCCGAATCCGCCATGTTGGCTCCGTGTGTCACTGGACCCGAGCACCGCCCCGGCGATCGGCAGCATCATGATGGCCGTCGCGGTGTTCGAGATCCACATGGAGGCGAGGAACGACGCCACCATGAATCCCAGCACGACCTTTCGTGAGTCCGTACCCACGACCAGCACGGTGGCGAGCGCGAAACGACGGTGGAGCCCCCAGCGCTCCAGGGCGGCGGCGAGAAAGAACCCGCCGAGGAAGAGGAAGATGATCGGCTGCGCGTAGGCGGGGGCCACGCCGTCCACCGGTGTGACCCCGAGGGTCGGAAGCACGACAATGGGCAGCAGGGCCGTTGCCTCGAGCGGGATGACGGCGGTGAGCCACCACAGGGCCATCCAGCCGGCCACACCGAGCACCCTCCATGCTTCGAGCGTCATGCTGGCCGGTCCGGGCAACACGATCGTTGCAAGGCACAGCACGGGGCCCAGGAAGATGATGACGGGTCGCATCAGACGACCGGGAATACCCGCAACGGGTTTGTGCGCGTGACGGCGTCCTGCGTGTCCTCGGACAGCGGGAGCGACAGGAACTGATCGAGGTTCACCCGGAGATCGCGCACGCCGGGTGACGGCCAGTCGGTTCCCCACACGACGCGGTCACGGATCTCCTCGATCCGCGGGAAATACTCCAGCAGTTTCTTCGGCGGGATGCCGGACAGTTCGAGCACCACGTTCCGATGCCGCCGCATGATGAAGAACGCTTCGTCCATCCACAGCGGACGGCCGCCGTGCGCCATCAGAATCGTGAGGTCCGGAAAGTCGATGGCGACATCGTCGAGTTCGAGAGGGCGTCCGTACTTGGATCGGGCGCCCGGGAAGATGGACGTGCCCGTGTGGACCATGACCGGCAGGCCGCGATCTTCGGCGCGTCGGTAGATCGCTCCGAGCGCATCGAGCCCCTCTGTGTACGCGTTGGCGGGGAAGACCTGGTGCGGCGGGTGGATCTTGAGGCATCGGATACCCATGTCCACCAGCGCGTCGACGTCACCGGCCGGGTCGGTCGTGAACCGGGGGTGGACGCCGCCGTAGGGCATGAGCCGGTCCGGAGCCGCCGAGGCGTAGGACGCCGCGAACGCGTTCGTGCTGTCGGTGAACCCCATGAGGTCGGGGCTCGGGTAGTTGACCAGGCCGACCCGCCAGATGTCGCTCGCGTCGAGGATCTCGATCAGCGCTTGGGGGTCCTCCATCAACTGCAGGAGCCACTCCCAGTGATCTTCCTTGCCGCGCCGCATCGCGGCCGCGACATCGGGCTTCATGTCGCTCCACGGCTGGATGTGAATGTGCGTGTCGGTGACGCCCGGCCGTTCCGTCATCGTCCGCGGAACTCCGCGGGGCGCTTCTCCAGGAATGCTTTGACGCCTTCTTCCTTGTCGTCCGACGCAAACGCGAGTCCGAAGAGCGTAGTTTCGAGCCGCAATCCCTCGTCGAGCGGCATGCGCTCGCTCGCCATGAGGGCTTCCTTGATGAGTTGGAGCGCGACGGGACTCATCCCGGCGATGGTGTGTGCCAACTCCTTTACGCGGTCCGCGAGGCCGTCGGCCGGCACGACTTCGTCCACGAGCCCGATGCGCAGGGCCTCCGCGGCATCGACCATCTCACCCGTGAACAGCAGCTTCGCCGCGGTGCCGAACCCGACGAGCCGCGGTAGACGCTGCGTCCCGCCACCACCGGGCAGGATGCCGAGCTTGACTTCCGGCTGGCCGAGGCGGGCCGTGTCGGCTGCGATGCGCATGTCGCACGCCATCGCGAGTTCGCATCCGCCGCCCAGGCAGAACCCGTTGATCGCGGCGATGATGGGTTTGGGAAAGCTGGCGGCCGCCTCGAAGACGCCGTAGGCCTTCATCACGCGGAACTGATCGACCGCGGTGCGTCCTTCGAACTCACCGATGTCGGCGCCGGCGACGAATGCTTTCTCACCCGCGCCGGTCACGACCACCACGCGCACCGCGTCGTTCGCGCGCAGTTCGTCCAGCGCGGCGACGAACTGCGTCCGGACCGCCGCGTTCAGTGCATTGAGCTTGTCGGGGCGGTTGATGGTGAGCGTAGCCACCCCGCCGTCGACGTCGATTACGACGACTCTTTCGTCTGCCATGGATAAAACCCTTTCCCGGTCTTCTTGCCCAGTGTGTTGGCCTCCACCATGCGCCGCAGGATCTCGGGCGGTGCAAAGTGGGGCGCATCCAGCGTACGGTGTAGGTACTCGGCGATCCTGAGCCGCACGTCCAGGCCGACGAGGTCGCTGACCTTGAGCGGCCCCATCGGGTGGCCGTAGCCCAGTTCGAGGGCCTTGTCGATGTCCTCCGGCGACGCCACGCCCTCCTCGACCATCCGCATGGCTTCGAGTCCCAGCGCGATGCCGAGGCGCGAGGACGCGAACCCGGGGCTGTCACGCACGACGATCGGATCCTTGCCCATCCGGGTCGCGGCGTCGCGCACGCGCTCCACGACGGCGGGGT
The DNA here is from genome assembly GCA_039587215.1 of Gemmatimonadota bacterium. GTDB lineage: Bacteria > Gemmatimonadota > Gemmatimonadetes > Gemmatimonadales > GWC2-71-9 > CAMYLY01. The sequence goes on from JBDHIW010000079.1 coordinate 6,854, forward strand.
CGGCGGCATCGTGGGTCACGACCTCCACCAGCTTCATGATGTGCACGGGATTGAAGAAGTGCATCCCGACGACCCGGTGCGGAACGCGCGCCGACTCGGCGATCCCCGCGATCGAGAGCGACGACGTGTTCGTCGCGAGCACGGTGTCCTCCGCGATCAGCGGCTCGATCTCGGCGAACAGCGCCTGCTTGACCGACAGGTCCTCCACGACCGCTTCGATGACCAGATCGGCGTCGCGCACCGCTTCGGCGACGGTGTCCGCGATCTGCAATCGCTCGATCGCCGCATCCGCAGCGTCCTGGGAGATCTTCCCGCGTCCCACGCCGCCCGCGAGGTTGGTCCGAACGCGCTCGAGTGCGCGGGGAAGGGCCTCGGTATCGGCGTCGGTGAGGCGCGTACCGAACCCGGCGACCGCGGCCACCTGAGCGATCCCGTGTCCCATGGTCCCGGCGCCGATGATCGCGACTCGCTTCACGACAGTACCTCACGTGCCACGGCAGGACGATTGGTGCAGATCCCGTCCACGCCGGCGGCGGCCAGGGCTCTGATGCGATGTGGTTCGTCGACCGTCCATGCGATGACCAGGAGGCCGGCGTCATGAACGGTCGCTACGAGGGCGTCATCGATCAATGACCCCAGCTGCCAGAGCGTGGTGGCACCTGCGGCGCGCATGGGGCTCACGGGATCGAGGGGGTAGCTGCTGGACAGCACCCCCACTTCGACCGTCGCAGTCGCGGCGACGCGCGCCGCGATGCGGTGATCGAAGGCGTGGACGCGGTACCGCGCGGGCGCCGGCCCCGCGGCCAGCGTCTCGAGAAGGGGGGGGACGCCGGGTGCGGCAAGCGACTTGACCTCGACCCACACGTCGGTGTCGGGACCGATCACGCGCAGCGTCTCGTCGAGGCTGGGGACGGTCTCCCCATTGGCGAGCACAAGCTCGGCCAGTCGCTCGCGACCGAGGCCGGCAAGGGTCTGTCCGGCGACGACGGGATCATGGTGAACGGCGAAGCCACCGTCGGCGAGCCCATGGACGTCCAGCTCGATGCCGTCGGCGTTCTGCGCGACCGCCGCGCGGAAGGCGGCCCGCGTGTTTTCCAAGGCGTCGGCGGAAGCGCCCCGGTGGGCGATGATGTGGGGCACCGGGGACGCGACGTCTAGCGGCCGCGGAAGACCGGTGCGCGCTTCTCCAGAAACGCTTGGAGGCCCTCCTTGGCGTCTTCGCTCTTGAAGCACTTGAGCTGATGCTGCAACTCGGTGTCCAGGGCTTCGTCGAGCGCTGCCGGGTCGCTTCCGTAGATCGCCTCCTTCGCCAGTGCCAGGGCAATGGGCGGCTTGGCAGCAAGCGTTTCCGCGAGCAGCACGGTCTCCGGGCCCAGGCTGTCGTGTGGAACGATGCGGTTGAAGAGCCCGAGTTCGAGCGCCGTGGCCGCATCGACCATCTCGGCAGAGAAGACGAGTTCGAGCGCCTTGGCCGGTCCGACCAGCCGAGGCAGGAAGAACGTACCACCCCAGTCGGGGTGAAGACCGATGCGATTGAACGTCTGTCCTATCGATGCGCGGTCCGAGGCGATTCGAATGTCGCACGCCAGGGCCAGATTGGCGCCGCCTCCGGCCGCCGGTCCGTTCACCGAAGCGATGACGGGCTTGGTCGTCTGCCGGATGGTCTTCACCACGATCCGCCCGGCTTCCACCAGGTCGCCCGCGGCCTTGAAGTCGCCTGACTCCAGCAGGGAACGCATGTACTCGATGTCGGCCCCGGCGCAGAAGGCGCGGCCGGCGCCCGTGATCACGATGACGCGCACCGCATCGTCGGCGGCGGCGAGACGCACCATGTCGGCGAGTTCCTCGCGCATCTGACCGGCGAACGCATTGAGTTTGTCGGGGCGATTCAGCAAGATCGTGCCGACGCTCCGATCGACGCTGTAGAAGACGTGTTCTGCCGTGCTCATGTCCGCTCCACGATCATGGCGATGCCCTGGCCCACGCCGATGCACATGGTGACCAGGCCGTACCGTCCTTCGCGGCGGCGCAGACCGTGCACGAGCGTCGCGAGCAGCTTGGCGCCCGTGCCGCCGAGCGGATGTCCGAGGGCGACGCCGCCGCCGTAGACGTTGACGCGCTCGGGGTCCAGCGCCAGCTCGCGTATGCAGGCGACCGCCTGGGCCGCAAAGGCTTCGTTCAACTCGATGAGGTCGAGATCGCCGACGGCGAGTCCCGCGCGCTCGAGCGCTTTGCGCGTTGCCGGAACGGGGCCGATGCCCATGACGCTCGGGTCGACCCCGACCACTGCGGTTGCGACGACACGGGCCAGGGGCGCGAGCCCCAACGCGCGAGCAAAGGCGGCCTCCATCACCAGCGCGGCCGCTGCGCCGTCGTTGATCCCACTGCTGTTGCCCGCCGTGACCGTGCCATCGGACTGGAAGGCCGGCCGCAGGCGGGAGAGATCCTCGGGCGCGATGTCCGGGCGGGGATGCTCGTCCTCGACGACCGTCTCCGTTCCGCGCCGCACAGGAACCTCGGTGGGAATCAGCTCGTCCTCGAACACACCCGCGCGCATCGCCGCGGCGGCGCGCCGCTGGCTCTCGAGCGCGAAGGCGTCCTGGTCCTCTCTGGACACGCCGTACTCCGCCGCGACGCGCTCCGCGGTCGCACCGAGCGAGATCGTCCACTCATCCGGCATGCGCGGATTCACGAACCGCCAGCCCACGGTCGTATCGGCGACCGTGGGAGCGCGGCGGTCCCACGCAGCCGCGGGTTTGAGCATCACGTACGGTGCCCGCGTCATGCTCTCGACCCCGCCCGCCACGAACGCTCGACCCTCGCCGGCTTTGATGGCGTGGGCGGCACTGGTCACC
>JBDHIW010000080.1:0-11063 GCA_039587215.1 Gemmatimonadota bacterium
TGGGCCAACTCGGCAATGGTCACGATCGTCATCACGGCCGTGTATCCGGTGTTCTTCCCGTCCTACGCGGCGTCGGGGCTCGCGCCGGAGGTCGCCACGTTCCGGTTCAGCGTGGCCACCACGATCGGGCTCGCGATCATCGCCGTGCTCGCGCCCATCCTCGGCGCCATGGCCGACCACACCGCCATGAAGAAGCGGATGCTCGGCACGTTTCTCGGGGTCGGCGTTGCGGCGGTGGCTCTCATGTTCTTCATCCGCGAAGGGCAGTGGGTCTTCGCCCTGATCCTCTTCGTGCTGGCCAACATCGGCGCCAACGGGAGCTTCGTGTTCTACGACGCTCTCCTGCCGCACGTCGCGTCACGCGAAGAGATGGACCGCGTGTCCACCGCGGGATACGCGATGGGCTACGTGGGTGGCGGATTGCTCCTGCTCGGTGCCGGCGTCGTGCTGGCGAATCCGGGTCTGGTCGGCCTGCCGTCGGGACCGGAGTTGTCCCCGGCGGCCGCGTCGCTGCCCGCGCGCCTGTCCTTCGTCGCGGTGGCGGTGTGGTGGGCGATTTTCGCGATTCCCCTCTTCCGCCGCGTGCCGGAACCGCCGGTGCGGATGGCGAGCGACGACGAGCGGCAGCTCGGTACGGTGCGGGCGGGCGTGCGCCGGCTCGGGCGCACACTGCGAGAGCTGCGGAAGTATCGCAATGCGTTTCTCATGCTGGTCGCCTTTCTCGTCTACAACGACGGCATCGGCACGATCATCCGCATGGCCGTCATCTTCGGCAGCGAAATCGGCATCGAGCGCGGCGCGCTGATCGGAGCGATCATCCTCGTCCAGTTCGTGGGCATTCCGTTCGCGTTCATGTTCGGCGGCCTGGCCGGATGGATCGGAGCGAAGCGGGCCATCTTCCTGGGGCTTGCCGTCTACGCAGTCATCTCGGTGTTCGCGTATCGCATGACGAGTGCGACGGAGTTCTTCATTCTTGCCGTGCTGGTGGCGATGGTGCAGGGCGGGACCCAGGCCCTGAGTCGATCGCTGTTCGGGAGCATGATCCCCCGGCACGAGTCGGGCGAGTTCTTCGGGCTGTTCGCGGTGTTCGAGAAGTTCGCGGGCATCCTCGGCCCCGGCGTGTTCGCACTGATGGTCGCGATGACCGGTTCGAGCCGCAGTGCGATTCTTTCGGTCATCACGTTCTTCGTGGTCGGTGGTGCCATCCTGGCGCTCGTGAACGTCGACGACGGGCAGCAGGCCGCCCGCGATGCGGAGGCCGGCGCGGCCTAACCCGGAGGCGGTCTTGCGCGGGGGTGCGACCCGCGTCATTCTCGTCGAACCCCACAGTGCGAGTGAAGCCTTCCATGCGTCTCGTCTTCCCGGCCGCGTTGGCCGCCTTGCTGGTCCCGGCTCCCCTTCCGGCGCAGGACGTGGAGGCCGACATCGGGACCGTCGACTTCGCCGTGTCCTGCGACCCGTCCGTGCGCGCGGACTTCGACCGCGCCCTCGCCCTGCTGCACCACATGATGTACGTGGAGTCCCGGGCGGCGTTCTCCGCGATCGCGGAGGCGGACCCGGCATGCGCGATGGCGCACTGGGGCGTCGCCGTGACCCGCTTTCAGCCACTCTGGCCCAGTCGTCCGTCCGCCGAGGATTTGCAGCGTGGCGCGGCCGAGGTCGCGCGTGCGCAGGAGTTGGGTCCCGGGACGGAGCGCGAGGCGGCGCTGGTCGCTGCCGCGGCGGCGTTCTATGCCGAGCTGGAGACCGCCGAGTGGTGGACCCGTGTGCGGCGCTGGGCGGACGCGATGGAGGCCGCGTTCGACGCGCGCCGCGACGACATCGAGACCGCCGCTTTCTACGCGCTGTCCCGCCTGGCGGTCGCGCCCGTGTCCGACGACGCGACCGCCCTGCAGTCGGAGGCCGCCGGCGTGCTGCTCGCCTTGTACGAGCGTGTCCCGAGACACCCGGGCGCGGTGCACTACACGATCCACGCCAATGACGTGCAGGGCCGTGCGGGCGAGTCCCTCGCGATCGTCCGGAGCTACGACGACATCGCGCCCAGCGTGCCGCACGCACTACATATGCCGACGCACATCTTCGTGCGCCTCGGTTCGTGGCCGGACGTCATCGAATGGAACCGCAAGTCGGCGGCGGCGGCACTCGAGTTTCCCGCCGGCGACGCCGTGTCGCACCACTACTCACACGCGATGGACTACCTCACGTACGCCCACCTACAGCGGGGCAATGACGCCCGTGCGGGCGACGTCCTGCGCGAGACGATGGAGCAGGGGCCGCATCAGAGGACGTTCATCAGTGCCTTCCACCTGGCGGCCATGCCGGCGCGGTACGCGGTGGAGCGGCGCGACTGGGCGGCGGCCGCCGACGTCCCGGTGCGGGCGCAGGAGTACCTGGCGTGGGACCGCTTCTGGTGGCCGGAAGCCATGAGTTGGTTCGCGCGCGGGCTCGGTGCGGTCCACGAGGGCGACCTCGCCGCGGCGCGAGCCGCGGAGGCACGCATGGGCGAGTTGCGCGACGGCGCGACCTCGGCGGGTGAGCAGCGTTTCGCCCAGTACATCGAAACGGATCGGCTGGTGCTCGCCGGATGGATCGCGTCGGCCGCAGGCGACGTGGACGCGGCGGCCGCCCTCATGCGCGACGCGGCCTCGGTGGAAGCGTCCGTCGACAAGCACCCCGTTACGCCCGGAGCGCTCTATCCACCGTACGAGGCGTTAGGTGATCTGCTGTTTGCGCACGATCGCGCCGACGGCGCCCATCAGGCGTTCGCGGCCTCGCTCGAGATCTGGCCGAACCGGTATCACTCGCTGCTGGGTGCGGCGCGCGCGGGCCCGCGCGTACTATGAGCGACTCCTGGATGTCGTCGGCGATGCGCCGAGTCAGCGCGACGGTGTCGTCGAGGCGCGCGAAGCGGTCGCGAGGTAACGTGGCCGCGGGTGGTTGGGACGTCGCGATATCGACCGCACGGTCGCACGCCCTTGGTGGGCACGAACCCGGCAGCCGGCCCGTCGCGATCCGGCTGCGTCTTCGCCGCGCTCGGCTGACGCGCCCGGGCCGGGTGGAACGGGGCCGGATTCCCTTTCGGAAGTCATCTGACTACCTTCGTGCAGGGCATGAGGGGTTCGTAGCCCGAATACGCGACGGATTTGCATGGGGGACCGGCAGCTGAAGCGGTTCTCCTTTTTTTGTTGCAGTTGCCGCACGGTGCGGCACTCTCCCGCGGGGAGCGATCCGCGGACAACAGGATGGACGATCGGTCAGTGCGGGCATACCGGACTCCGACGCGCATCTAGGAAAGAGGAGTTGAAATGTCACGCATGACCGGCAAGGTGAAGTGGTTCAACGATCAGAAGGGCTTCGGCTTCATCACGCCCGACAACGGTGAGAAGGACTGCTTCGTGCACCACTCGGCCATCCAGGCGACCGGCTTCAAGTCGCTGGCCGAGGGCGAGGCCGTCGAGTTCGACATGGTGCAGGGCGAGAAGGGCCCGGCCGCGCAGAACGTCGTCAAGCTCGGCTAGTTCGTCGAGGCGATATGCTGGATCGAGGGGCCGCGTCGCGAGAGCGACGCGGCCCCTCGTGTGTTGGTGGCCTGCGTGGGCGAGGGCGGGCTCGTTGTCAGCCCGGCTCCAATGCCGCGATGTCGCGTTCGAGACCTTCCCACTCGTCCATCAGGTCCGCGAGCTCCGTCGAGAGGCCGGCGCGCTCTTCCTCGAGGGCTCGGACCTCGTCGGCGGGCGCCCGCGAGAAGTAGTCCGGTTTGCAAAAGAGAGCGTCGATCTCCGCGACACGCTGCTCGGCATCCTCCGCTCGTGTCGTGACGGTCTCCAGCCGCTTGCGCAGCCTGGTCAGCTCACGGGTGGGCGACGCCGGGGCCTTTTTCGGCCGGGCACGATCGCTCGTGCGTGCCTTGGCGGCCCGCAGCACGACGCGGTCCACGTCCAGGTGGTCGTCGCCGCAGGCGTGCACGTATTCCTCGTAGGTCCCGAGATAGTCGGTGATGCCGTTCGGCGTGATCTCCAGCACCCGCGTCGCCAGGCGGCTCACGAACCACCGGTCGTGTGACACGAGGATGACGGTCCCGGTGTAGGCGGCCAGTCCGTCGACCAGCGCCTCGATCGCTTCGAGGTCGAGATGGTTCGTCGGCTCATCCAGCACCAGGACGTTGGGGTCCTCGATCGCGAGCCGTGTGAGGACGAGCCGGGTGGTTTCGCCTCCCGACAAGGCCCCGAGCGGCTTCGCGCCGTCGTCGCCCGTGAACAGCGTCAGGCCCATGGCGCCCCGCACGTACCCGAAGTCACGGTCGGGACAGAATCCCCAGAGCCACTGCTCGGCGGTCTCGGACCGGTCGTCGAACTCCGCCCGGTGATCCTGTGCGAAGTACCCCACGTGTGTTTCGTAGCCCCACTCGACCTCGCCGGCATCCGATGGCAGGTTGCCCGTCAAGATCTTCAAGAGCGTGGACTTGCCGATCCCGTTGGGGCCCATGATCGCAAGACGCTCCCCTCGATTCACGCTCAGGTCGACCCCGTGCAGCACCTCGGCATCCTCGTACGCTTTGCGGATGCCGGTGGCGTTGAGCACGAGCTGACCACTGTCGCGGCGCGGCCGGAATCGGAAGGTCGGATACCGCCGCGAACTCTGGGGCAGGACCTCGAGCGCCTCCGCCTTCTTCTCGATCATGCGCACCTTGCTCTGGGCCTGGCGGGCCTTGCTGGCCTTGGCGCGAAACCGATCCACGAACTTCTGGTGGTGTGCGATCTCCCGCTCCCGCGCGGCGATGCTCTTGGCCCGCCGCTCGTGCTCGGCGCGTTTGAGGGTCTGGAAGTCCGAGTACGTGCCCGGGTAGGACGCCACGGTGTCGTAGTCGACGTCGAGAATGCCGCTGACCACGTTGTCGAGGAAGCGGTGGTCGTGAGAGATGACGACGGCCGTTCCGCGGAAGTCGCGCAGGAACTTCTCCAGCCATCGAATCGAGAGAATGTCGAGATGGTTGGTGGGCTCGTCGAGCAGGAGCACGTCCGGGGCGCTGGTCAGGACCTGAGCAAGGAGGACCCGCAGCCGGAACCCGCCCGACAGCGTGGACAGGGCCTGATCGTGGACGGCCGTCGGGATGCCGAGTCCTTCGAGGACGGTCGCGGCGCGGGCTTCGGCGGCGTACCCGTCATGTCGCATGATGATGTCTTCCAGACGGGAGAACCGCTCCGCATCGAAATCGTGCTCCGCGCGCGCCAGCAGGGCGTCCTTCGCGCGGATGGCTTCCCACAGCTCGGGGTTACCCTTCAGGGCGGTGCCGAGGATGGCTTCGTCGGTCTCCGCGAACTGGTCCTGGCGCAGGATGCCGATGCGAAGGCGCTTCGGGACCGAGACGGTGCCCGCGTCCGCCTCGACGTCGCCCGCGAGGATCCGGAGCAGCGTGGTCTTGCCGGCCCCATTGGCGCCGACGAGCCCGTACCGTTCGCCGGGGTTGAGCTGGAAGGACACGCCGGCGAAGAGCGTACGATCGCCGAACGACTTGGTGAGGCCGGAGACAGTGATCACAGCGGGACAATGTAGCGGGTCGGCGCGGGAGCCGGTTCACCGGCTCCCGCCGCCCTGCCGGCCGAGCGGGCGCTCGACCGGCGTGCACCGGTACGGCTAGTTGCGATCCTCTTCGGGGATCGGCGCGTCCTGTTTGGCGTTGTCCACCATGGCGCGGACGTCCGCCAGGAGTTGCCGGGCGTCGTACATGATGCCGTCCTTGATCGTGTACTTGACGCTCCCCACGCGCTCGACCTCACCGGTGTCGTCGTTCAGGCGGAGAGCGCCGGTCCCGTACAGCACCTTGAGATTCTCGAGCGGGTTCTCGTCGACGACCACGAGGTCGGCCTTGAGCCCGGCCCGGATCATGCCGAAATCGGGTGCCGCGCCCTTCGGGTCGTGGAGTTCCTGCGCGCCGTACATCGTCGCCGACCGGATCACCTCCACGGGGTGGAAGCCGGCCTCACGCAACAGCTCGAGCTCCCGGACGTACCCGAACCCGTACAGGTTGTAGATGAACCCGGCGTCGGACCCCGTGGTCACGATGCCGCCCCGGTTCTTGTACTCGTTCAGAAACCGCATCCACCGCTGGTAGAAGTTCTTCCACGCCACCTCGTCTTCCGTGGTCCAGTAGAACCAGTAGGACCCGTGTGCCTCACGGCTCGGCTGGTAGAACTCCATCATCGAGGGCAGGGTGTAGTCGTCGTGCCAATCCTTGGTCCGGGCACGCATCAGATCCCGGCTCGCTTCGTAGATCGTCATGGTGGGGTCGATGCCGAATCCGAGCTCGAGGAAGCGGTCCATCAGCCCATACCACTCGTCCGATCCCGGCTCCACGATCTGATCCCACAGCCGCGCCACGTTGCCGAACCGGTGCTGCTCGTCGCTGTAGTTGTAGTCCAGCGGCCAGTGCTGAATGCTGCCGTTCGCGAGCATGGACTCGAAGAGACCGTAGTAGTGCGTCATCATGTCGAGCCCGACCTCGGCCGCGTCCAGCGCGGTCATCCGGGACACGCCCATCTGCCCGAGGTGCGCCACCGTTCCGAGTCCGTGCTGATGGGCTTCGTCGATCACCGCCTCCATGATGGGCGGGTCGTACGATCCCAGCTTGAGTCCGTCGATGCGCTGGCCGTCCACGTCCTGCCGCACCGCCCAGCGCACCCACGCGCGGGCCTTCTCCGGCGAATCGATCGGCCCCTCGTCCCACGCCTCGCCCGGCCGCACGTACGTAAACATCCGCGGCGCGACGATCTCATTGCGCGCGGCCCGCGCTTTCTCCTCGAGCGACCACATCATGGGGCCGTGGCCGACGCCGCGGGAGGTGGTGATGCCGTGACCGAGCCACAGCTTGTACACGTACTCGGGCTGCGGCGCCTTGGGTACGCCGCCCGTGTGGGCGTGCATGTCGACGAATCCGGGCATGACGTAGTGGCCCGTGAGGTCGATCTCGTGGTCCGCGTCGCCCGGGCGGTCGTCCTCGTCGATCGGCACGCCTGGGTAGCCGACCCATGAGATCTCCGCGATGCGGTCGTTCTCGATGACGATGTCGGCGGGGCCGCGGGGCGGCGCACCGGTACCGTCGATGACGGTCACGCCCCGCAGGATGAGCCGTCCGTAGGGTCCGTCGCCTTCGTCGGCGCCGCGCGGCGTCGTGGTCTCGCGTTGTGCGTTGAGCGGGGCGGCCACGGCGAGGGCGGCGAGCAGGGTCACGCCTCGGCGGACGGCGGTCCACGAACGGTACATGCTTCCTCCAGCGGGTTGGGTCGTGCGCGTCGCGGCGGTGCCCGTCGCGCAGGCCGTTGCGAATGCGGGCGCGAAAGATGGTCCGCGACCCCCGGTTGGGCTAGGGCGCCGCTACCCAGGGAGCCCGCCCGGCCCCGTCAGGTGCTCCTCGACGAGGTCGATCGGTGCGAAGAGGATGCATGCCAGGTGGGTCCGGTGCCGCGTCAGGAGGCCCGGAAGCGCCATGACCTCGCACCCCCCGTCTCCCCGGACCGCCTGGACGAGGAGCGAGAGCCCGATGAACGCGACGGCCGCGATGCGTCCGAGCGAGCCGCCCAGCACGAAGACGGCCGTGACCGGCAGGAGGGCAACCAGCGCGCCGAACCACGGGTGCCACGCCGGGGCGAAGCGGCGGATGCCGATGTGCAGCAGGAGGTAGACGCCCGCGAGGCCGAGGATGACCGCGGCCGCCCGCAGCATGTCGGCGGTCGCCGCGTGGCGCACGACCGAGGCGGTCATCCACAGGAGAAACACGCCGAGCAGCAGGCGAAGCGTCCGGCCGATGATGCCGGCGGAGCGTTCGGGGGGCAAGGCCTGGGTCATGGTGTCCGGGGCGGGCCGGTCATGGTCGGTCTCGGGAGCGGTGTCTCCCTACGTATGGGCCGGTACCGCATGGTGGTCAAGTTCACCATGCGCCGGCTCGCCCGCCGTCTGAGGAGGGCCTATCTTAGCGGGGAAGCCACTCCCCCGTTGCCCAGCTCGAAGGAGACTCCCGTGACCGATGTCCTCATTGTCGACGACGACCGTGTGGCGTGCGAGACCTTCGCGTCGGTGCTGCGCGGGGCCGGCTATGAGGCCACGGTCGCCGAGAACGCGATGGAGGCTGTGCTGGAACTGCATCTGCGGCCCGCGCACGTGATCGTCTGTGACGTGCGGATGCCGTACGTGGGAGGGACCGATTTCTACGCGCAACTCCTGGCGGAACTGCCGGCCATGGCGGAGCGCGTCGTTTTCGTCACTGGCGCGACCGATCGGGAGACCATGGCCCGAGTCGAAGACACGGGGCGTCCCTGCCTCGCGAAGCCCGTGGACGGCGCCGAACTGGTGCGCACGGTGGGCACGGTGGCCCACCGCACGCGTGAGTCCTCGTAGCGCCCGCCGCCGCGGCCGCTAGTGGTTGACGATGAAGAGCGGCTTGTTGGCGAACGTCGTGTACTTGGGCCGGAGCCGGTCGGTTTCGTAGAAGTGCTCGACGTCGACGACCTTCTTCTCGCCGACGACGGCGTCCACGGGAACTGACGAGTACACGCCGCCGCGGATCGCGGTCAGTAGGCCGCTCTTGCCTTCCAGCAGCAGATCCAGCGCCAGGTTGCCGAATGCCATCGGAACGATGGAGTCCAGGGCGTCCGGATCCCCCGAGCGGACGAGGTACCCGAGCCGCTGGTTCACGATGTTCACGGCTTTGCCGTCGTTGAACTTGGGGGAGACCTCGGTGATCATTGCCGACACGCGGTCGCCGATCCCGCCGAGTTTCCGGTGCCCATACTGATCCACCGCGTCACCCTCGAACACCATGTCCTCCTGGCCGATCATCGTCGCGCCCTCGGAGACGAGCACGACCGAGTAGTGGCTCGGGTTCTTCCGGCGATCCTCCACGAGGAGCTCGGTGAGGCGCTCGATGTCGAACGGGTGCTCGGGGATCACGCACCGGTCGGAGGCTCCCGCCATCGCCGGCACCAGCGCGGTGTATCCCGCATACCGTCCGAAAACCTCGATGACGAGGACCCGCTCGTGGGAGCCGGCAGACGTCCGCAGGCGGTGGGTCAGCTCGATCGTGCGCGTCACGCACGTGCTGAACCCGATGCAGTAGTCGGTGCCCGGGACGTCGTTGTCCATCGTCTTGGGGATGGCGATGACTTTCATCCCTTCCTCGTGCAACCGGTACCCGTAGGAGAGGGTGTCGTCGCCGCCGATCGGGATCAGGGTGTCGATGCCCAGGAACTCGAGGTTCCTGAGGACGTCCGGGGTGACGTCGTTGATCTCGTCCGTGTACCGGTCCCGCATGTGCTCGGGAAGGAAAGCTCCGGGGAGGTGGCTGGGCCGCGTCCGCGAGGAGTGGAGGAACGTGCCGCCTGTGCGGCCGGCTCGGCGGACGATCTCCGGGGTCAGTTCTTGGACGGCGTGCGAATTGTCCGCATCCTTGTCGGGGATGACGTCGACCAGGCCGCGCCATCCTCGCCGGACGCCGATCACCCGGTAGCCTTCCCGAAGCGCGCGTACGGTAACCGCCCGAATCGCCGGATTGAGGCCAGGGACGTCCCCGCCGCCCGTCAGAATCCCGATCGTGCCCTTGTGTGCCATGTGCTACCGTCCCCTCGGTGGTGTCGTGTGGTCCCAGCTGTCGTCGTCGTACGCAAAATGACACAGCCTGGCCCCCTTGAGTCTCGAGTGGGGCCGTCGACATACTGACACGGTCACTTGTATCGAACCGGACTCGCCATGACCCGCTCAGCCCGGAACGCCACGACGCTGCCGCAGCGCTACTACACGGACGAAACGGTCTTTCGGCGCGAGACCGAGCGGATCTTCGCGGCTCGATGGCTGTACGTCGGGCGCGCCAGCACGCTGGCGGCGCCGGGGCAGTACGTATTGGTGGATGTCGACGCGGATAGCGTCATCGTCGTGCGCGATGGGGCCGGAACGGTCCGGGCGTTCCACAACGTGTGCCGGCATCGCGGCACGCGACTCTGCCGCGAGTCCGCCGGCGCGTTCTCCAAGTCGATCCAGTGTCCGTATCACGCGTGGACCTACGGGCTCGACGGTCAGTTGATTGGCGCCCCGCACATGCACGAGGTCGAGGGGTTCGCCAAGGAGGACTATCCGCTCCATCCGGTCGGGGTGGCCGAGTGGGACGGTGGGGTCTTCATCAACCTCGCGCGCGAACCCGAGCCGTTCGATGTGGCGTTCGCGCCGCTCATGGGCAAGTTCGAGAAGTGGAACGTCGGCCGGCTCGGGGTTGCGCACTCGATTACGTATGAGGTCGCGGCGAACTGGAAACTGATCTTCCAGAACTATTCCGAGTGCTATCACTGTCCGAGCCTCCACCCGATCCTCAATCGTCTCACCCCGTTCCGGAATTCGTCAAACGACCTCGAAGAGGGGCCGATCCTCGGCGGACCGATGCGGATGTCCATCGATGGCGGCAGCATGACGATGACGGGGCAGACCTGTGCGCCGCCGCTCGGCCGCGTGGATGGGGAGGACCTGAACCTGGTGCACTACTACACGGTCTTCCCGAACATGCTCTTGAGCGTACACCCCGACTACGTGCTGGTGCATCGCATCGAGCGGCTCGCCGTCGACCGGTCGCGGGTCGTGTGCGAGTGGTTGTTCGATCCCGAGGCGATGGCCGCCCCTGACTTCGACCCGAGTGGGGCCATCGAGTTCTGGAACATGACCAACCGTCAGGACTGGGAGGTCAGTGAGCTCTCGCAGCAGGGGATCGCCTCCAGCGCGTATGAGCCAGGCCCCTACTCCGAACTCGAGAGCATGATCGCGGCGTGGGACCGCGCATACCTGGCGGCGTTGGACGAGGTGTGATCGGGCGCGGCGCCGACCGCACCTCCCTCTTCGCGGCCAGAACGCACAACGGCCCCCGCCAGGTGACGGGGGCCGTTGTGCGTTCACACGCGTGCCGACGTCTAGTGCTTCTTCATCTCCATGTCGGTCACCGTGAGCTCCAGGTTGTGGCTCACACGGAAACCATACACGCCGTCGGTGGACTTGATCTTGTCGTCCGCGACCACGTCGCCGTGGGCGAAGGT
>JBDHIW010000296.1:0-2111 GCA_039587215.1 Gemmatimonadota bacterium
GCCGCGCCACCTCGACCGTGACCGCGGCCGGTGCGCGGCCGCACATGGATACGTCCTCGCGGTGACACACGTCGAGTAGAGCATTACCGTCGAGCCGCTCGATCTCCGCCAGCGCGAGCCGGTCCTTCTGCGCGGCCGACGTCGCGGACTCGTAGTGGGTCATGTCCGACGACGCCGCGACGAGCACGTCGCCGCCGGCCTCGCGAACGACGTCCGCCAGCGCTTTGGCGAGCACCTGAGCGGCGTCCCACCGGTCCCACGCCACCACGACCGGAACGATCGCGACGTCGGCCCGCCGGAGCACGAGGAAGGGAAGCTGCACCTCGATGGCGTGCTCGTTGAGGTGGGCGAGCGGGTCGTGCGCGGCGAGCGGACAGCGCTCGAGCACCGCGGCTGCGACGTCCTCCGCCACGGGGACGGCGCCGAGGGGTGTGTCGAACGCGCCGCGGCCCCAAAGACTCACGCCCCCTGACGAACCGGTGAGGCCGGTGTGGTTGGGCGCGAGGATCACGACGATCGGCGGTACGCGGACGGTCCCCCACACGCGCCCCGCACACGCGCCCGAGTACATGATCCCCGCGTGCGGGACGATCACCCCGACTGCCGAGCGCGCGTCGCCGCCGGTCCCCAGCATGCCTTCCACGTCTCGACGGAGCGTCTCGGGGTCCGAAGGATAGAACTGCCCCGCGACCGCCTCCCGACGCCGATCCGCATCCCGATCCATCGTTGCCTCCCCCCGCGTTCGCGCCTACAGCACCTCGTCGAGCACGGCGATCAGCGCCTCCACGTCGTCCGGATCGTTGTAGACGTGCGGCGACACCCGAACCGCGCTGCCGCGGAGCGACACCGACACCTGCGCACGCTCGAGCGCCGCGCGGAGCGCGTCGAGATCGCTGCCCTCCGGCACCTGAATCCCCACGATGTGGTCCCCGCCGGACGACAGCGGCCACCCGCGCGCGTCCGCGGCCGCCCTGAGCGGTCCGATGAGTGCGGTGCAGTAGTCCTGGATCGCCGGCACCGTCCACTCGCGCAGCAGCTCGAGCGCCGCGCGGAGCATCGGGACCGTGATGAAGTTGCTCATCCCGCCCCCGTCGTACCGTAGCGCCCCCGGCCGATACCGGTCCTGGTAGTCCACGAGCGTGCGGAAGTCCTCGCTGCCTTCCCGCACGATCCACGGCTCCTCGATCGGCACGCCGTCGGCAAACCGTTCGCCGAAGAAGGCGACGGCGATGCCGTAGGGGCCAAGCAGCCACTTGTAGCCCGCGACGATCAAGACGTCGGGGCGCACGGCACCCACGTCGAACGGCAACGCACCGACCGACTGCGTCCCGTCGAGCACGTAGACCGCCCCGACCCGCCGCGCGTGCTCACCCACCGCGCGGACATCGATCGCCGCTCCGTCCGTCCAATGCACCGTGCCGATGGCGACCGCCGCCGTGCGTTCGTCGATGGCGTCGACGATCGCGGCGGTGAGATCCGACCCCGCGGGCCCCTCGGGACGAGTGACGATCCGGACCGACGCGCCCGCCTCGTCGGCGACACGGCGCCAGGCGTAGATGTTGGAAGGAAACTGCTCCTCGACGACGACGATCGTCTGCCCGGGCGCCACCGCCGTGTTTCGGGCCGCGACGGACACGCCGTACGACACGGACGGGATCACTGCCACGCGTTCGGCGGAGTCCGCGCCGATCAGGTCGGCAAACAGCGCCCGTACGGCATTGCCGTCGCCGAAGAAGTCACGCGGTTCGATGTCATACGGAAGGGCTTTGCGCCGCACGCCCGCGAGGCCCGCCGCTTCCACGCGGCGGGCCAAGGGGGACATGTAGGCACAGTTGAGATAGTGAACCCCGTCCGGCAGCGAGAACGTCCCCCGCTGGCAGGACAGGCCGCGCACCGCGCTCACTCGCGTCACGCGGTCCGGCGGTTCGGCCCGCGCCGAGGGTCTAGGGCAGCGATGCCTCGGTCCACACGACGATGACGCCGCACAGGGCATCCCTGCCCGTATCGAACTCCGCCGGCACCTGCCCACGAGAGAAGATCTCGATGGCCATGACCGACTTCGGCGGGATCTCGTAATCCGGCCCCGACGACCCCACGTCGTCCATCGGACC
>JBDHIW010000005.1:0-61036 GCA_039587215.1 Gemmatimonadota bacterium
CCTCGATCAGCATGTCGACCGCCGCCCGCTGCTCCGCGGCCGCGACCGGACGATACGGCATCTCCTCGTTGGGGTCGCCCTTGTGGCTCCGCGACGTGTAGATGCCCCCGACGTAGGTCGTGAGGGGCAACAGGGCGCGGATGCGAATGCTGATCATCGACGCGAACGCGCCGCGCAGCCGCTGATACCCATCGCCGTCGCCGATCAGGAACTCGTCGAGGCGCGGCATCGTGCGCTCCACGAGCGCGATGCGATCGCGGGCGGACCGGAGATGGTCGGCGCCGATGTCGCGCAGCGCCGCGCGCGGATCCAGCGTCCACGATCCCAGCTGCGCATCCTCGTCCGTCGCATAGGAGTGCAGCGGCTCGGTGGACTGCGCGGCGATCTTCCTGATGCCCGGCAGTTCCGCTTCCGCCGTCGCCGCGGGCGTGCCCGTCATGGCGAAGGCGCCCGACGCGGCCTGCTGATAGCCGGTGGAGTACCCGTACCGGACCGCCCACACGTCGTAGGCGCCGACTTCCTTGTTGTAGTAGTGCCCCTGGCGACTCCGGTTCGCCGACACGTTCACGGTCCCGTAGTCCATGACGGACAGGGTGACGCCGTTCTCACGCGTGAACGTCGTGTCGTGCAGTCGCTCGTTCGGGATCGCCGCCGACCCCTTGAAGTTGTGCCGCAGCCCGAGGGTGTGTCCCACCTCGTGCATCACCAGATCCCGGATCGCGTCGCCCAGGAACTCCTGCGGCATCGGCGCGCCCTTCGCCAGCTCACCGCCCGCGAGGAGCACCGAGTACTGGAACCCGAGGTTCTCCGCCACCGTCGCCTCCGCCATGCAGAGCCGCTGCGCCCACTCGGACGGCAAGTCGCGGATGACGTTCGCCTCGCGCTCGAAGCGCTCGCGCATGGCCTGCGGGCCGGCGAGATGCGAGTAGTCGAACGCATGGAAGCGGGTCCAGTTGGACGAGATGAGCACGTCGGCATTCAGGATCTCGCCCGTGCGCGGATCGGTCTGGCTCGGACCGATGGCCCACGCGCCGCCGAGCGCATGCGACGTGGACCAGCGCACCGTCGAGTACCGCATGTCCTCCGCACTCCACGTCGAGTCGTCCGGCGCGTCACGCGCCACGATCGCATTGGAGATGCCCGCCGCCTCGAACGCCTTGTTCCACGCTTCGATGCCCTCCTTCACGAACCCCCGGTACTCCATGGGCACCGAGTGATCCACGTAGTACACGATGGGCTCGACGGCATCGGCCACGGGGACCGAGTGGTCGCTCTTCTCGAGCCGCCACCGCGTGACATACCGGACCATGAAATCTTCGTCCAGGTCGCGGCTGTAGTCGCGCATCGCCTCGACGAAGTAGCCGACGCGATCGTCCGCGATCCGCGGCTGCATCGGGTCGTCGGGCAGCGCAAACAGCGAGTAGCGCACGCCCAGCGTCACGATCCGACCGTCCGCCAGGGCCAGCCCGCCGAACCGCGGGTTCGCGTTGGCCTGCATCGTCAGATCCACGTCGATCTCCACGTTGCGCGCAAAGCCCTGCACGCGGTCGACGTGGCTCCGCTCGCGGTCCATCCGGATCGGCTGCGCGCCGTACGACCCGCGCAGCCCGCCGGCGATGTTCGCGTAGTCCGACACGACGAACGGCGTCACCTCGATCAGGAGCGTGCCGTTTTCCTTGTGCTGACTCTCGATCTTGAACGAGGCGACCACCGAGTTGCCAACGTTCTCTTCGAGGGTCGCCGCCATCGGCGAGCCGGGGTCCGCCGTGAAGCGCGGATTGAGATGCTCGAGGTAGAGCTGATCGCCGACCCGTCGGAACCGCATCATCTGCGTGTTGCCGAGCAGCGGGAGCCCGTCGTTGAGGAAGAACTCACCCAGCCCGCGGCTGACGTGCATCATGAGCCCAAACTCGGCGTCGAGCTGATCAGCCCGAATCTCCATGTACAGCTTGTTGTCACGCTTGAGATGGGTCGTGAAGTACCCCTGGATGGCCCGCGTGTCCTTGAGGACGTCCTCCCACTTCTTGAACGGGTCCTTCGATTCGTCCTTGCTGGAGTCCTGCCCCGCTGCGGCCGCAGGACGCGGCGACGCGGCGGCAGCCGCCGTGGCTGCCGGCTGTGGAGACGCGGCGGGCGGAGCGTTGACCTGAATACACGACACAGTGCTGGCGAGCAACGCCAGCACGGCTGAGCGAGATGCAAATCGGAACATGGAGACGACCTCTGACTGATTGTGATCCGGAAGCGGTCCCTAGAGAACGCAAGAGAGTATCGGTCCGCCACCGAGGGGTCAATGGCGTGCCGGCCACCTGCGCCCTACGTTTCTTCCCTCGCGCGCGTTTCGTGCGCCGGTGCCTTGAAGGAACCCCCGGAGGTGGAGCAATGTTCCGAGCTCTCGCGATCGTCGCAGCCGGCGCCGTACCGGCACTCCC
Organism: Gemmatimonadota bacterium; assembly: GCA_039587215.1. GTDB lineage: Bacteria > Gemmatimonadota > Gemmatimonadetes > Gemmatimonadales > GWC2-71-9 > CAMYLY01. Next base: position 2,433 of record JBDHIW010000005.1, read on the forward strand.
CCTCGCCGCCCAGCACGCCGCCATCGACGCTGCCGTGGAGCGGATCACGCCGGCGGTCACCGAGATGCGGCACCACCTGCACCAGAACCCCGAACTCGGCAATCGGGAATTCGAGACCGCCGCGCTCATGGCGCAGCACCTCCGCGACCTCGGTTTCGACGACGTGCAGACCGACGTGGCTCACACCGGGGTCGTGGGACTGCTCCGAGGCGGCCGGCCGGGGCCGGTCGTCGCCGTGCGGGCGGACATGGACGCCCTGCCCGTCACCGAGGAGACCGACCTGCCATTCCTGTCGACGGTGCGCTCCACCTATCTCGGACAGGAGGTCGGGGTCTCCCATGCGTGCGGACACGACATCCACATGGCGGTGCAGCTCGGCGTCGCGTCCGTGCTCGCGTCTCTGCGGGATGAGCTGCCGGGGACGGTCAAGTTCATCTTCCAGCCGGCCGAGGAAGGTCCCCCGCCCGGCGAGGAGGGCGGGGCACCGCTCATGCTGGCCGAGGGCGTGCTCGAGAACCCCCGACCGGAAGTGATCTTCGGGCTCCACACGTACGCGCACCTCGACGTCGGACGGGTCGGCTACACGCCCGGCGGCGCGCTCGCGGCCATGGACCACTTCTACATCACCATCAAGGGACGGCAGGCACACGGTGCGGCCCCGCACCTGAGCGTGGACCCCATCGTGATGGCGGCGCAGGCGATTACCGCGCTGCAGACGATCCGATCCCGCAACCTGTCGCCGCTGGCGCCCAGCGTGGTCACCGTGGGATTCGTCCAGGGCGGCACGCGCTTCAACATCATCCCCGGCGAGGTGCGGATGCAGGGGACGGTGCGGACGTACGACGCGGGCGTCCAGGATCAGGTGGAGCGACGCATGGGCGAGATTCTGGCGGGCGTCACCGCTGCCGGCGGCGGCTCGTATGAGCTCGTGTACGACCGCATCACACCAGCGACGATCAACGATGTCGCGCTCACCGAGCAAAGCGTTCCGAGTCTGGCCGCCGCGGTCGGGAAGGACAACGTCGGTCTCATCGATCCGTGGATGGCCGCGGAAGACTTCGCCTACTTCGCCAACACCGTCCCGGGATTCTACTTCCGGCTCGGGACACTCGCACCGGGCACCACGTCGGGCGACCATCACTCACCGACCTTCCGCGCGGACGACGCGGCGATTCCGGTAGGCATCCGTGCCATGGCCTACACGATCTGGGACTACCTGGCCGCCGGCCGGTAGCCCCGAGCCGCATGAACGAGTCGATCACGTGAGCGACGCGAGCAGGCCTGTCGAGGTCCGACGCATGGGCGACGGCAATGCCGGACCGACCGTCGACCGCGTCGCCACCGAGGAGCCGCTCGAGATCCTCATCGGCGAGACGGCCCTCGCGGTGGTGATGCGCACCCCCGGCGATGACGTCGAACTGGTGCGGGGCTTTCTGCTCACGGAAGGCATGGTTCTGGGTCCGCACGAGATCGCGGCCATCGACGTGGACGACGGGCGCGCCGTGGTGCGCTTCATCGACGGGGTGGACGTCGACCCGACCCGCTTCCAGCGCAACCTGTTCGTGTCCAGCTCCTGCGGGGTGTGCGGCAAGGCGTCGGTCGAGGCGGTCGAGCTGTTCGCGCCGCCCGCCAAGGACTTCGCCGTCGAGCCGGACATCGTGGCGCGGCTCACGACGGCGCTGGCCGAGCACCAGCCGACGTTCGAGGCGACCGGCGGACTGCACGCCGCGGGCGTCTTCACGCTCGAGGGCGCCCCCCTCGCGGTCCGGGAGGACGTGGGACGGCACAACGCCGTGGACAAGGCGATCGGGGCCGCGAGCGTCGACCGGTGGCCGCTCCATCCCGTCCTGCTCGTGGTGTCGGGCCGCCAGAGCTTCGAAATCGTGCAGAAGGCGGCCGTGGCGGGAATCGCCGGGGTCGTCGGCGTGTCCGCCCCCTCCTCGCTCGCCGTGGAGCTTGCCGCGTCCCACGCGATGCTGCTGGTCGGGTTCGCCCGGGACGGCAGCTTCAACGTCTATGCCGGGCGTGAACGGCTCGGCGCGTCCTAGTCCCGCCGGCGGACCGGAGCCCTCGCTCCCGCGGCCGATCCACCTTAGCTTCTCTCCCTATGGCGATCCCCTCGAACGACGAGCTCGTCGCCCGCTGGAAAGACGAGCCCGCGCCACTCCTCCCCCTCCTGCACGCGTTCCACGAACGCGACGGGTTTCTTGGGGACGACGCGCTGCGCGCCGTCGCGACGGGTCTCCGCATCCCGCTCGCCGACCTCTTCGGCACCGTGACCTTTTACCACCACTTCGCGCGCGAGCCGCTCGGACAGCGCGCGCCTCGCGTGTGTACGGGCCCCGTGTGCTGGATGCGGAACGGCCCGGCCATCCTGGAGGCGCTCCAGAGCCAGGGCGCGACGCCGATGCCCTGCGCGGGCCGATGCGACGATCCCGTGCCGGTGCTCGAGGGGAATACAGTGAAAGTCGGGACGGCGGCCGACGCCCTGGCGGAGACCGCATCCCCGCTGCCCGCCGCGCGACCGGAGACCCACGGCGAGGAGTGCGTGTTCGCGCACATCCGCAAGCCGGGCAGGGCCACGCTCGACGGGTACCGCGCGACGGGCGGCTACGATGGGCTCACCGCGGCGGCGGCGAAGACGCCCCAGGAGGTCGTCGCGCTCATCACCGAGAGCGGGCTCGCCGGACGGGGCGGCGCAGGCTTCCCTACGGGCCGGAAGTGGCAGGCCGTGCTGGAGGCGCCGGGCGAGCCCAAGACCATCGTCTGCAACGCGGACGAGGGTGAGCCGGGCTGCTTCAAGGACCGGGCGATCCTGGACCACGACCCCCACGCGGTCGTCGAGGGCATGGCGATCGCCGCCATGGCGACGGGCGCGACACGGGGGTTCATCTATCTACGCTACGAGTATCCCTCGACGATGGACTTCCTCGAGGCGGCCATTGCCGACGCCTCTGCGGCGGGCATGCTCGGCGACGACGTCGCGGGATCCGGACGCCGCTTCGACCTGTACGTGCGGCGCGGTGCCGGGGCGTACATCTGCGGCGAGGAGGGCTCGCTCCTCAACAGCCTCGAGGGCAAGCACCCCTTCCCACGGAACCGGCCGCCGTTTCCCGTCACGCACGGCTACGACGATCTTCCGACGGTCGTCAACAACGTGGAGACGCTCGCTTCGGTCCCGCCGATCCTGCGCCACGGGGCCGCGTGGTACCAGGGCCTCGGCGTGGGCGACCATGCGGGTACGAAGCTGATCAGCCTCTCTGGCGACGTGCAGCGGCCCGGGAACTACGAGGTGCCGATCGGCCTTCCGCTCCGCACCCTGCTGAACGAGTGGGCGGGCGGCCCGCTCGATGGGCGCACCATCCAGGCGGTCACGATGGCGGGGCTCTCCGGCGGGTTCCTCGCGGGCGACGACCTCGACGTGACGCTCGACGAGCCGAGCATCCGGTCCAAGGGGTCGTTCCTCGGAGCGGGCGGCATCATGGTCTTCGACGACAGCCGCGACATGATCGCCGTCGCTCACGAGGCGATGTCGTTCTTCGCCCACGAGTCCTGCGGGAAGTGCTTCCCGTGCCGGATCGGCACGCAGCGCCTTACCGAGCGCCTGGCGGGGACCGCCGGGCCCGCCGATGTCGATGCGTGGACCGCCGAGGTCCACGACATCGGGACGGCCATGAAATCGATCAGCGCGTGCGGGCTCGGCATCGCCGCCCCGCTCGTCACCGACAGCCTGCTGCGCTACTTCCCCGACCGGGTAGCCGCGCACGTGGGCAACGGCAAGGAGTCAGCATGATCGCACGGGATACCGACGTCGCGACCGCTACGATGACGCTCGACGGCGCGGAGGTGTCGTTCACCGTCGGCGAGACGATCTACGAGGTGGCGCAGCGCCACGCCGTCGCGATTCCGACGCTCTGCTACGACCCACGGCTCGACCCGTTCGGCGGCTGCCGGCTCTGCGTCGTGTCCGTCGAGGGTATGCGCGGCCCCGTTGCGTCCTGCACGATGAAGGCGGAGCCCGACATGGTGGTGCGCACCACCACCGACGAGATCGACGGACTGCGAAAGACGCTCCTCGAGATGGTCGTGTCCGAAAACCGCGAGGTCGACGTCGACCCTCTCCGGGGGTACGCGTCGCAGGAGCTCGCCACGCTCGCGGACCGCTACGGCGCCCGCACCGGGCGGTTCGCCGGGAAGCAGTCGGGCGCGACGCGCTCGGACGACGACAATCCGTTCATCCTCCGCGACTACGACCTCTGCATCTCGTGCTACCGCTGCGTACGGGTCTGTGCGGAGCGCGAGGGCGACTACGCCATCTCGGTCATGAACCGCGGGTTCGACACGAAGATCACGGTCGAGTTCGAGGGCCTGCTCAAGGACTCGGCATGCACGTTCTGCGGCCAGTGCGTACAGACGTGCCCGACGGGAGCGCTCGCCGACCGGAAGGCACTCCGCTTCGACCACGTCGAAGCCCCGATCGAGAAGACGCGCACGATCTGCCCCTACTGCGGGGTGGGCTGCTCGGTCGACATCATGACGAAGGGCGACACGATGGTGGGCGTCCAGCCCGCCATGGACGGTCCTGCCAACCTCGGAGCGCTCTGCATCAAGGGCCAGTTCGCCTACGACTTCGTGCAGCACCCCGACCGTCTCGGCAGCCCGCTCGTGCGGGGCGAGGACGGCGAGTTGCACGAGACCGACTGGGACACGGCGCTCGACCGCGCCGCCGATGGATTCCGCCGCTCACTCGACCAATACGGACGGCACAGTGTCTATGGCGTCGCGTCGGGTCGCGCGCCGCATGAAGCTGCGTACACCATGCAGAAGTTCATGCGCGCGGGATTCGGCACGAACTACATAGACAACTGTAGCCGTGCCTGACACGCTCCCACGGTTGCCGGTCTGGCAGCCACGATTGGACGAGGCGCCATGTCGAACCCGCTGGCCGACATGGAGGAGCCGAAGGTCATCTTCTGCATCGGTACGAACATGACCGAGTGCCACCCGGTCGCCGCGACTCGCCTCAAGCGGGCCCTGGCGAAGGGGGCCAAGCTCATCGTCGCCGACCCGCGAAGGATCGGACTCGCCGACCTCGCGGATCTCTACCTTCCGCTGCGCGTGGGCTCGGACGCGGCCCTGCTGCTCGGCATGGCGCACGTGATCCAACGCGACGGGCTGGTGAACGACGCGTTCATGGCGGAGCGGACGACGGAAGGCGAGAAGTTCCTCGAGCACGTCCAGCAGTTCACGCCCGAATGGACGGAGGAGATCACCGGCGTACCCGCTGCCGACATCGAGCAGGCGGCCCGCTGGTACGCGGATACGGACCGCGGAGCGATCTACTACACGCTGGGCATCACCGAGCATATCTGCGGTGTGGACAACGTGCAGAGCCTCTGCAACCTGGCCCTCATGACCGGCAACATCGGCCGCGAGGGAACGGGCATCAATCCAATGCGGGGCCAGAACAACATCCAGGGCGCGGGCGACTGCGGCGCGCTGCCCAACAACTACGTCGGTTTCCAGGCGGTGACCGATCCGGCGTACCAGGCCAAGTTCGAAGCCGCCTACGGCCGCCAGGTCGATCTCGAGAAAGGCATCACCAAGGTCACCGCCCTCGAGCTGTGCGGCGACCAAATCCGCGCGATGCTGATCGATGGCGAGAATACGGTCGTCTCGGACCCGGACCGGGAGCACTGCCAGCACGCGCTCGAGAGTCTCGACCACCTCGTCGTGATCGACATCTTCCTCACGGAGACCGCGGAACTCGCCGACGTCGTGCTCCCCGCCACCGCGTGGGGTGAAACCGACGGTGTCTGCACGAACACCGAGCGGCGCGTCCAGCGGCTTCGCGGGGCGGTCGCGCCGCCGGGCCAGGCCAAGCCCGACTGGTGGATCGTGTCGCAGATTGCCAAGCGGCTCGGGATCCCGGGCTTCGACTACACCGAGCCCAAAGAGGTCTTCAACGAGATCTGCGAGCTCTCGCCGATCTACCACGGGCTCGACTGGGATCGAATCGAGCACAGCGAGTATCAGTGGCCGGTGCCGGAGAAAGACCACCCGGGCACGCCGCGACTCCACGAAGAGGGGTTCGTGAACGGCCGGGGCATCTTCTCGCTCATCACCTATCGCGATCCCGCGGAGACCGTGAGCGACGCGTACCCCGTCTGGCTCACGACGGGGCGCCGGCTCCAGTCCTATCACACCCGGACGCAGACCGGTCGCGCGCAGGGCATCGATTATCTGCTGTCGGAGGAAATGCTGGAGGTGCATCCCGACGACGTGACGGCATGGGGTCTCACGGACGGCGGCTGGGCCACGATGCACAGCGCGCGCGGCAGCGTACAAGTGAAGGTGCAGGCGAACCGACGCAGTCCGCGCGGGACCGTGTTCGCCAGCTTCAGTTTCAACGACGTGCCGATCAACGTCCTGACCGGCGGCGGCTATGATCCGGTGACCCACACGGCCGAGCTCAAGGTCTGCCCCGTGCGCGTGGAGCCCGCGACGGCGCCTGCCGACGTCGGAACGCCGACATGATCCCCTGCGACCATTCGACCGACACGCCGCCGCCCCCGCCGAGTGCGGACGGCTGTGAAGAGTGTCTCAGCTCCGGCGGGCGGTGGGTGCATCTCCGCATCTGCCGCACGTGCGGTCACGTCGGCTGTTGCGACAACTCACCGGGCAAGCATGCCACCGGCCACTACCACACGACGGAGCATCCCGTCATGCAGTCGTTCGAGCGCGGCGAAATGTGGGGGTGGTGCTTCAACCACCAGGAGGAGCTGGGGCCGTACGACGCCGCCCGCTGACGCGGCGGACCGTCGTCAGGGCACGCGGGCGGTGTCTCGAGCCAGGAGGGAGTCGCCGGGCAGGGTGTCGGCCGGTACCCCCGAGTCCGGCGGCGGCACGACGATGGCGGGAACGGTAAACTCCATCGTCCCCGTTTCCGACGCGTCCTGGACGGTCTCCTCGACGCCGCAGGCGGTCGCGCCCGCCGCCAACGCAAGCACGGCGACGAGCACTCCAGCACGTCCGATCGATCCAGCCCTCATGGCGCACCTTCCTGGTCAACGGCCGCTGACGCCCCCCCAGACCTCCCGCCAGTATGGACCCCGGACCCGCGGGACGGAACCAGCGGCCGGCGTGGACCGTTCAGTCCGTAAACCGTCCCCCGCCCGACACCACCCGTGAGACGACCCATGCCGACCATCCGACTCGCCCTCGTGGCCACGCTCGTCTGTCTGTTCTCGCGCCCCGTTGCCGCGCAGGAGGAAGAGCGGATGCCGATCCCGCTCAGTCAGTTCGGCAGCGTCACGCAGCGTGTGGGCTACACCGACATCGAGGTGCGATACCGCCGACCCGTCGCGCGTGGCCGCGAGCTCTTCGGCGGCATCGTCGACTGGGGTCGCACCTGGACGCCAGGCGCCGACTCGGCCACGACGCTCGCGTTCTCGACCGACGTCCGCGTGAACGACCGGGCGCTGCCCGCGGGGAAGTACAGCCTCTGGCTCGTCCCGGCCGCGGACGGTCCGTGGACCGCGATCCTGAGCCACGCCGCCGAGGTCTACCACGCGCCCTACCCGGGAGAGGAGCATGACGCCCTGCGCGTCGCGGTCGTGCCGGAGCGCGGGAGTCACATGGAAGTGCTGGGCGTGTACTTCCCGGAGGTCGGGCAGACGACCGCGGTCCTCCGCGTGCACTGGGGCGGGACGATCGTGCCGCTCAGGATCGACACCGGCGGCGGGTAGCGGTCACGCCTCCCGGGTTGCGACGTACAGTCCACGCCCGGTCGGCCCTTCCGGGTCGTATGTCACCGCGAGTCCGGCGTCCGCGAAGGCCGTCTCCATCTCCGTCCGGGTGAAGAGCGAGAGCGTGTGGTGTTCGGTGTCGTGCCGGACCCCCGCTTCGGTCGCCGTGAGATAGTGGAACGTGAGCCGTGAGTGCCGCTCGTCGACCGCCGTATGCGACATGCGGCAGACCTTGCGGTCTTCCGTCTCGACGGTGAGACACGTGGTGAAGCCGTCCCGCATGGCCCCCGGCTCAAACCACGGTTCCACGACCAGCACGCCGGGATCGGCGAGGTGCGCGGCCATCGCCCGCATCGCGCGTCCGAGTGCCGCCGTATTGCGCAGGTAGCCGATCGAGCTGAAGAGACACACCACGGCGTCGTACCGGCGCCCCAGGTCGAACCCGCGCATGTCCGCCTCCGTGAAGCGCCCGGCTGGGTGCTTGGCGCGGGCAAGCGTCACGAACGCCGGCTCCAGGTCGATGCCGTCCACCGCGAGCCCCTCGTCCGCGAAGAACCGCGCGTGCTCGGCCGTGCCGCACGCCACGTCGAGCAGCGTGGCGGCCGCCGGCACCCGCTCCCGCACGACCGCCGTCACGGCCCGGGCCTCGCCGCGGTAGTCCTTCTCGGCATAGAGCAGATCGTAGACGTCGGCGCTCATGGAGAACACGTCTCACCTCCCTCGCGACACGCCCCCTCGTCAGTCTAAGGTGCCCTTCCGACCCGGGTCGCGGGAGCCCTTGGGTCTCCCTCGCGGTTCCTCTGGCGGCGACATACGTTCCGGGGCCGCGCACACGTCAGCTCCCACACCACGGACGTCATGCCCACGGATCACCCCTCTCGCCGCGACTTCGTCGCCGCCTCCGCCGCCTCCGCCGCCGCGGCGGCGTGGTCCGTCGGGGCCCCGGCGGCGCCGCGCGTCACGGCGGTGGCCACCCCGTTCCAGAGCCATCCGGACGGCGCGACGGTGCTGGTCCGCTTCGCCGCGACCGGCGTCGACGCGCCGGCCGGTCGGTTGCGGGTCTACGACGGGGGGCGGCGGCTCCTGGGTACCGCGGGCATGCTCAACACCGGCACGGAGTTGCTGGGCGAGTTGTGGATGCCGCTGCCCCGCACGACCACGGTCCGGAGCGAATTGGAGGCGCCCGGCGTGCGCGGCGTGCATCGGACGACGCACCGGCTGGTGCCGCCTCCCAGATGGACCGCGTACTGGCTGGCAGTCGTCGACGGGGCCGCGCTCGATGCGCACCTCGACGCACTCGATCCGCTCGCGCGCACGGTGCGGGCCGGGCTCCTGCGCGAAGCCGGACTCGCCGTGAACCCCCTCGCCGCCACCGCCGACCGCGCGCGGGACCACGTCGCCTTTCTTCAGCAGGCGCGCATCGCCGCCCACGTGCAGCGCACCCTCGGCATCCCCGTGAGCCCGCTGGCGTGGTCGGCGGACGGCGTGCCGCCCGTCCGGGTGCTGGGGGCACTCGTCGGGTCGGGTGTCACCGCCGTAGCCTATCCGGCGGCCGCACCCGCCGCGCAGATCGTCCCCCTCGGGATGGCGGGGCAGATCCTCGCCGTGGGCGTGCCCGCGGCGGCCACCGCCGACGGGACGCGGATCGAGACGCAGATCGGCGCGATGGAGATGGGCCTCGGCGGATGGCTGCTCGCTCGCTCGGCGGAGCCCGGCAGCTCGGAGCGCGTCGTGATGCTCGTGAGCGACGACGTCGAGGCGGTGGTGCAGGCGCGCGCCAACGTCGAAGAGTGGAACCGCCGCTACGCGTATCCCCGCATCGTGGTGGGCGCCCCCGCACCGCAGCACTTCCCGAGCGCGCCCGTGATCGCTGCACCCGCGCCGTCTCCCAGTGCCATCCCCGGAGCGGACGCGCGCGCCGCCGCACGCTCGGCGGACGAAACCCGGGCGGCCGAGCACAGCGACCGCCTCTTCGCGGCACTGGCACGGCTGGTCGGTGATGCGGATGCACCCGCGGCAGCCGTCGCCGGCGCCATCGGCTCGGCGGTGCCCGGCACGGTCGTCTTCAATCCGACGCCGTACCTCCGCACCGAAGCGCTCGTCGACGCGGACGGCCGCCTGCGCATGGCCACCGACGTTCCGCCGCTCGGGTACGCGTACCTGCCCGATCTCCGCGATGCTCCGTCGGTGCCCGCGCCGGAGGCAATCGCGGCACCCTTCACCGCTCGCGCGGGCGACACGACGGTTCGGCTGGACGATGAAACCGGAGCGGTCGCGTCGGTCATCGATCCCGACGGCACCGAGTGGGTACACGACGGCCTCAACGCAGTGGCCGGAGCGGTGCTCACGCGCGTCGCGCGACAGGACCTGCCGGGTGTCGGGGTCCGCTTGCACATCGACCGTCGCCTGCCGAACGGCAGCCCCTTCCGCTCGGTCGTGACGGTCCATGCCGGCCGGCGCTGGATCGACGTCGAGAACACCTTTGCCGACGACGCACCCGCGCCCGACATCACGTTCCGATTCGCCGCCGTGCCCACCCGCGCCGCCTGGGAGGTGCCGGGGGGCGTCGAAGAGCGCGACGTGCCCGTCGCCGGGGCGGACCACCTGCGGTGGGTGTTTCTCCGCGGAGCACAGAACGTGTTCCTCCGCGCCGAGGGCGCGCCGTGGTTCTCGATCGGTGCGGACGGCACGTTTACGAGTCACGCCCCACCCGGGCGGGCGCGCTACCGGGTCGCCGCGGACACCCTGCCGGCCACGGCGACCGACGCGGCCCGTGTGGGATGGAGCACCGAACCGCTTCGTGTCGTGCACGCGTCCGGCGGCGACGGACCGCTGCCGCGCTGGGGATCACTGATGGAGCTGGACCAGGCCGGCGCGGCGATCGTCGGCGTGGCCGACGGCGATGCGGACGGCGTGACGATCTTCGTACAGGAGCTCTCGGGCACCGGGCGCACGCTGACGCTCGCAGGCGGCCTGCTCCGCTTCCGGACCGCCGAGGTCGTCGACTTCACCGGACGGGTCGTTCCGTCCGCCGCCGCGCCCGTGCCCGGGGGCGTGAGCTTCCCCATCCGGGGGCGCGGCTTCACCGCCGTGCGCCTCGGCGGTCTCCACCTGCCCGAGGGTTGAACGAGCCCACGCGCGAAGGGTATATCTCTCTCCAATGACGAAACCACGTACGCTAGGCGAGCTGAAGCAGACCCGGTGGGCAGAGCCCGCCATGCACGACCGATCCGTCAAGGACGAGATGCGCAGCAACCTCGTCACCCGACTGGAGGCGGGCCAGGACATCTTCGAGGGCATCGTCGGGTTCGAGCACTCGGTGGTGCCGCAGATCGTGAACGCCCTGCTCTCGCGCCACAATTTCATCCTGCTCGGACTCCGCGGGCAGGCGAAGAGCCGCATCCTGCGCGCGCTCGTGTCGCTCCTCGACGACGAGCTCCCCGTCATCGCGGGGAGCGAAGTGAACGACAATCCGTTCATGCCGATCTCCAAGTTCGGCCGCCACCAGCTGGAGGAGTGCGGCGACGCCACCTCCATCGAGTGGGTGGGGCGCGACCACCGGTACGTCGAGAAGCTCGCGACGCCGGACGTGACGATCGCGGACATCATCGGCGACGTAGACCCGATCAAGGCAGCGCGCGGCGGGCACCTGCTCTCCGACGAGCTGACAATCCACTACGGGCTGCTGCCCCGCAGCAACCGCGGGATCTTCGCGCTCAACGAGCTGCCGGACCTCGCAGGCAAGATCCAGGTCGGCCTCTTCAACATCATGCAGGAAGGCGACATCCAGATCCGGGGCTATCCCATCCGGCTGGCGCTCGACGTGATGCTCGTATTCTCGGCCAACCCCGAGGACTACACGGCGCGCGGCAAGATCATCACGCCGCTCAAGGACCGGATCGGCAGCGAGGTGATGACGCACTATCCCGAGTCGCTGGACCTCGGCATGGCCATCACGGGACAGGAAGCCTGGACCGAGCGCGACGGCCGTCCGCTCGACGTCCCGACCTTCATCCACGAAGTGGTCGAGCGTGTGGCGTTCTGCGCCCGCGAGGACAAACGCGTCGATCACCGGTCCGGCGTGAGCCAGCGGCTACCCATCACCATGCTCGAGAACGCGCTGTCCAGCGCGGAGCAGCGGACGATCCTCACCAAGGAGAAGCGCATCGTTCCGCGAATCGCGGACGTGTACGCCGCCCTGCCCGCCATGACCGGCAAGATCGAACTCGAATACGAAGGCGAGCTCTACGGCGCGGGCCGGGTTGCCCTCGACCTGGTACGGCGGGCCATCGGCGAGACGTTCGCCGAGCACGCGGGCGGCATCGACACCGACGAGATCGTGCTGTGGTTCGACGAGGGCGGTGCGCTCAAGATTTCCGACGGTGAGCGTTCCGAAGCGTGCCTGAAGGGCTTCTCCGCGGTTCCGGGGCTGCTCGACACGGTCGAAAAGGCCGGTCTCGCACCCGGCAAGGACCCGGCCACGCTGGTCGCGGCCTGCGAACTGATCCTCGAGGGGCTGGTCGCGCATCGCCGCATCTCACGAAGCGACGAACTGGGCTACGTGCGCTCGCGCCCCGAGCGGCCGCAGCACGGCGGCCACGGCAACATCGACCCGCAGTTGCTCTAAGGACGAAGGAGACCGCGTGGCCGTCATCACCATTTCGCGTCAATACGCCGCCGGTGGATCGCTGGTCGCGGCACAGGTGGCCGAGCAGCTCGGCTGGCCGGTCATTGACAACGACTTAGTCGACCGCGTCGCCGAACAGGCCGGCCTGCCCAAGTCCGAAGTCGAGGAGCAGGAAGAGCGGGTACCCTCGCTGCTCGAACGCCTCGCGGCCGCCCTCGCCATCTCGTCGCCCGAGGTGTTCGTGTCCACGGGCGAAGGGCCCGACACGCGGCTCGGCAACGAGGAGCGCATGGTGCGCGCGACCGAAGCGGTGATGACGCAGGCCGCGCAGGACGGCGACCTCGTCGTCGTCGGCCGAGGAGCACAAGCCCACCTCGCGGAGCGCGAGGACGCCCTGCACGTGTTCATCGTGGCCCCACGGGACAAGCGGATCACCGCCGCGATGGAGCGCCTCGGTATGAGTCGCGACGAGGCCACCGACGCCGTGGACGGCACGGACGACGGCCGACGGCGGTACGTGAAGACCTACTACGACCGCCACTGGGAAGACGCCGAGAACTACCATCTGGTGCTGAACAGCGGCGTCTTCACCTACGAACAGTGCACCGAGATGGTCGTGGCCGCGGCGCGGATGCGCGGGTGGGCGAGGTAGCCCGCACCGCTCCACACGGCGCCGTGCACCGATCCGGTTCGACGGTTAGACTCCACACGGAGGGCGCCTCGGCCCGAACCGCCACCACACTCACACCTTAGCGACGTACGCCCATGGCTTCACAAGCATCGTTCGACGTATCCACCGGCGCCGATCTCCAGGAAGTGGACAACGCGCTCAACCAGGCGCGGAAAGAGATCCAGCAGCGCTACGACTTCAAGGGCAGCCACTGCACCATCGACTTCGATCGCGCGCAGGCGCTGATCAAGCTCGAAGCGGACGACGACTTCCGCATGAATGCCCTGTGGGACGTGGTCCAATCCAAGCTCGTGAAGCGCAAGGTGCCGACCAAGAACGTGGTGCCGGGCGCGATCGAACCCGCCGCGGGCGGCCACGTACGCCGCGACGTGACGCTCACCCAGGGCATCCCGACCGATACGGCCAAGGCGATCGTCAAGGACGTCAAGGCGCAGGGCTGGAAGAAGGTGCAGACTGCCATCCAGGGCGAGGAGCTGCGGGTGTCGAGCCCGTCCAAGGACGCGCTGCAGGAAGTGATGCAGTTCCTGCGCGGGCAGGACTACGGCATCGAACTCACCTTCGGGAACTACCGCAGCTAGTTCGGGCCGCCGAGCATGAGCGCGCATCGCGACGCCCAGTGGCTGGCTGGCCGCCTCCACCACCAGGCCGGTATCGTCGAGCGTCTCGTCGGCGATGTCTCGCAGACACAGGCCGTGTGGAAGCCCGTGCCCGACCAGTGGTCGATCCTCGAAGTCGTGTGCCACCTCGCCGACGAGGAGGTGCTCGATTTCCGGACGCGGCTCGCCCTGGTACTGCGCGACCCCGAGGCCGACTGGCCGCCCATCGACCCACCGGGCTGGGCCGTCGAGCGTCGCTACAACGAGCGCGAGCTCGAGGACGCGGTCGCGGGATTCCTCGGCGAGCGCGCGGCCTCGGTCGCGTGGCTCCGCGGTCTCGCCGATCCCGATTGGACCGCGACCCACACGCACCCGCAGCTCGGCCCGCTGCGGGCCCGCGACCTCGCCGCCTCGTGGGCGGCGCACGATCTCCTGCACGTCCGCCAGATCACGCGACTCAGATTTCAGTATCTCGCCGTGGACTTCCCCGACGGGGATTCCGGCTACGCCGGCCGCTGGACGTAACACCGCGCGGTTCGACCGACCTGTTCCTCCCATGGGAGTGATGGCATGACCCTGAACCAGCAGCAGCTCGACCAGTGCTCGCAGAGCACCTGGGACTTCAGCGACCTCACCGCGCTTTTTCTCAACTGCACGCTCAAGAAGTCGCCCGAGCAGTCGCACACGGAGGGGCTGGTCACGATCGCCACGGCCATCATGGAGAAGAACGGTGTCGCCGTGGAGGTGCTCCGCCCGGTCGACTACGACCTCGCCTTCGGCGTGTACCCCGACATGACGGAGCGCGGCTGGGAGCGCGACGACTGGCCGGCGCTCTACGAGAAGGTGAAGGCGGCGGAGATCCTCGTGATCGGCTCGCCCATCTGGCTCGGCGAGAAGTCGTCGGTCTGCACGCAGGTGATCGAGCGGCTCTACTCCACGTCCGGCGACCTGAACGCGCACGGCCAGTACGCGTACTACGGCCGGGTCGGCGGGTGCCTGATCACGGGCAACGAGGACGGCGCCAAGCACTGCGCGATGAACATCCTCTACTCGCTCCAGCACCTGGGCTACGTCATCCCGCCGCAGGCGGACGCCGCCTGGCTCGGCGAGGCGGGGCCGGGGCCGAGCTATCTCGACCAGGGCTCGGGCGGCCCGGAGAACGACTTCACGAACCGGAACACCACGTTCATGACGTGGAACCTCCTGCACATGGCCCGCATGATCAAAGACGCGGGCGGCATTCCGGCACACGGCAACCAGCGCTCCGAGTGGGACGCCGGCTGCCGCTTCGATCACCCCAACCCGGAGTACCGCTGATGTCCGCGCTCGCCGCGACGGGACGGTTCGTCGTCTGCATCCTCCTGCCGCAGGCCATCGGGATCGGCTCCGCATTCGCCACGATGGACGGCGTCCGCACGTGGTACGTGACGCTCAACCGCCCGTTCTTCACGCCGCCCTCCTGGGTGTTCGGGCCCGTGTGGACCCTGCTCTACCTCATGATGGGCGTGGCCGCGTTCCTCGTGTGGCAGCGCGGCTGGGACACGCCGGGCGTGAAGCTGGCGCTCGGGCTCTGGGTGGCCCAGCTCCTCTTGAACGGGCTCTGGTCGATCCTGTTCTTCGGGATGCAGGCGCCGGGGATCGCGCTCGTGGAGATCGTGGTGCTCCTGGCCCTCATCGTGTGGTGCACCAAAGTGTTCTTCCAGCTCAGTCCGCCGGCCGGTTGGCTCATGGTGCCCTACATCGCCTGGGTCGGCTTCGCCACGCTCTTGAACGGGGGGTTCTGGCTCCTCAACCGGTAGCGCGTCACCGGGTGGCGCGGAGGTCGCGCCGCAGCATCGTGCGGATGCCCAAGAGGATGGTGACCGCACCGCCCACGAGGAACGCCGTCATGACGCCGAATCGCTCGGCCACGAACCCTGCCTGCAGCGCGCCGAAGGGGGTCATGCCGCCGAACGCCACCGTGAACACCGACACCACCCGGCCGCGCAGTTCGTCGGGCGCGATCGTCTGCAGGAGGGAGTTGGTCGTGGCGGTCGTCACGATCATGGCGAGCCCGGCGAGTACGAGCAGCACCAGCATCACGCCGAGGCTTCGGGAGAAACCCAGCGCCACGATAGCGACGCCGAATCCCGTCGTCGCGAGCCCCACCAGGCGGCCCTTGGACACGCGCCACGCGTAGATCGCGAGCACCAGCGCGCCCACCACGGCACCGCCGCCCACCGCCGAGACCATCCACCCATAGGCCTGCGCCCCGCCGCCCAGCACCTCGCGGGCAACCACCGGGAGGAGCACGAGGCTCGGGAACCCAAAGATGCTGATGCCGGCGAGGTTCATGACGATCGCGCGGATGCGCGATTCGCCCGCCACGTACTGGAGCCCCTCACGGATCCGGCGCCCCGCTCCCCCGCTCGAATCCGCCACCACGCGCGCCGGAACCGTCATCGCGAACAGTGCGGCCAGAACCGCGAGGTAGGAGAGACCGTTGGCGAGGAAGCAGACGCCCACGCCCAGCGTCACGATCACGACACCGCCGATCGCCGGCCCGACGACGCGACTCGCGTTGAACGCGGACGAGTTCAAGGCAATTGCGTTCAGGAGGTCGTCCTTGCCCACGAGCTCGACGAAGAAGCTCTGCCGGGCCGGAATGTCGAAGGCGAGGGCGGTGCCCATGAGTCCCGTGAGGGTGACGACGTGCCAGAGCTGCACGACGCCGCCCAGCACCAGCGCCGCGAGCACCAGCGCCAGCACCATGGCGGTCACCTGGGTCACGATCACCATCCGGTAGCGCGACACGCGGTCGGCGAGCGCCCCCGCGTAGAGCGAGAACACGAGGATCGGCAGCGAGCCAAGCGCATCCACGGCCCCCACCCAGAAGGCCGAGTCGGTGAGGTCCAGGACGAGCCATTGTCGGGCGACCCGGTGCATCCAGATCCCGATCAGCGAGACGACGTAGCCCGAGAAGAAGATCCGGAAGTTCCGGTGCTGGAACGCGGGGAACGCCCGGTGCCGGCGCGGCCGGCGGGCGAACGGCACGTCGGTCTCGGCGGGGTGGCTGCTGACGGCATCCATGGAATGGACGCTAACAGGCGCCACAATCCCTGACTACGATTGCGGGAACCTCGAAGCCGCTCCAGGTTTGAAGGAGACCATGCGCTACGCCACCTACTCCAAGTACATCCCGCAGCTCCTCGACGCGGTGAACCTCGAGGACCTCCTCGACCAGCTGAGCGACTTCCTGCTGCAGTCGGGCTTCGCGGGCGGCCAGTTCCATCACCCGTACTGGGGGGAGTTCGGGGACGACGAGGGGGACCGCTCCCTCGACGCGCTCAAGCAGGCGATCATCCAGGCGCTCGCGGATTCGGGCAAGCTCACGCCCGAGATGCTCAAGGCCCTGCGCGGGGAGTCGAGCGGCGACGAGGCGCAGGACGCCGACATCCAGCAACAGCTCGCGAATCTCATCGACGAGGTCATCAAGCGCCTCATCGAGGAGGGCTACCTCAACACGCAGGAAGCTCCGCAGATGCCCGAGGGACACCAGCAGGTGTTCGGGCCCGGCGGGCAGGCGGAGAACGCGGCGCAGCAGGTCAACTTCAACCTCACGGAGAAGGGGCTCGACTTCCTGGGCTACCGCGCGCTCCGCGGTCTCCTGGGCAGTACCGGCAAGTCGAGCTTCGGCGCGCACGAGACCGAGCACCTGGCGACGGGCGTCGAGGTGGAGGCAGGGTCCAAGCCCTACGAGTTCGGTGACACGCTGAACCTCGACGTGCCGGAGACCCTGAAGAACGCGCTCAAGCGCGCGAGCGACCGCGCCGACCAAGCGCCGCCCGCCCCGATCGACTACACGCCCGAGCCGGGGTTCGACCTGGACTACCCGGACCTCATGGTGCACCAGAGCGAGTACCGCTCGAGTGCGGCGACCGTGCTCATGCTCGACTGCTCGCACTCGATGATCCTCTACGGCGAGGACCGCTTCACGCCGGCCAAGAAGGTGGCCCTCGCCCTCTCGCACCTGATCCGCACGCAGTTCCCGGGCGACTCGATCCGCTGCGTGCTGTTCCACGACTCGGCGGAGGAGCTGCCGCTCGCCAAGCTCGCCGAGGCGCAGGTAGGTCCGTACCACACGAACACGGCCGAGGGGCTCAAGATGGCGCGCCGCATCCTGCTCTCGCAGCGGAAGGACATGCGGCAGATCATCATGATCACCGACGGGAAGCCGTCGGCGCTCACCCTCCCCGACGGGCAGATCTACGTCAACTCGATGGGACTCGACCCGCACATCCTGCAGGAGACCTATCGGGAGGTGGCCATCTGCCGCCGCGCCGGCATCGCGATCAACACCTTCATGCTGGCCCGCGAGCGCATGCTCGTGGAGTTCGTGAAGCACGTGTGCGAGATCGCGCGCGGGAAGGCCTACTTCACGAACACGATGACCCTCGGGCAGTACATCCTGATGGATTTCATGCGTCGGAAGACGCAGCGGGTGGGGTAAGGGTCAGTCGGGGCGGCCGGGGCGGGCTCGGTCATACACCATCTCTGACGACACTCCACGGCGCTCCCACTGACGCGGGCAGCCGCTCCTCCAAGCGTGGGAACGGTGAGCCACGGATCGGCGGCGGACCCCACCACGCGGGGCTTCCATCCCGTAGAACTCGACCCTCTCGTGAAGCGCTTCGTCGCTCCAGTGCTCCTGCACGGCGGCGAGGAGCGCGTTGGCGGAGGCCGCGTGCAGCAGGCGCACCTCTTCGAGCGTGACGGGCATGGGATCGTCCTTGGTCGGCCCGTCGAAGTCGAGCCCAACCTTGGACAGGATCGTCTTCGGCGAGACCACGACGTGCCACGCCAGCTCGCCCAGCGTGCGGTGGCCCTCTGCGACCTGCTGCGCCAGGGACGGCTCCGTGAGCGCTGCCAGGACGGCGCCCGTGCTGCCGGTCTCGTGCGTCCATGTCGTCGTGAAGTGTCGTACGGCCGTGAACATGGCGGTGATCCTTTCGCGCGGTCGTTTGAGGCACCGCAACAAGGTGATAGCTTTCGACCACTCCACGGGGCGGCTTTCGGTACGGAAGTCGTCCCGTCACTTCCAAGATACCTGGCGCTCCGGGCGCCGGTCGGGGGTCGATCCGCAGGGTGTTCGAGAACGTATTCGAGACGGTGAATTCCGGATTTGCACAGGCGCTCTATGAGGATTTCCTGCGCGATCCTTCGTCCGTGCCACCCGAGTGGCGGGCCCTGTTCGAGCGGGGCACGGTCGGGGAGACACCCCCGCCTGCGCCTGACGCGGCGGACGCTCCGGCACCCGACGAGACGGGCGCCGCGCCGGCCGAGCCCGACGCGACCGAGATCAAAGGCCCGGCACTCCGGCTGCTCCAGAACATGCAGGACTCGCTCGAGATCCCGACGGCGACGTCGTTTCGCGACGTGGACGTCTCCCGGCTCTGGGCGGCGCGTGCGGAGTGCAACCGCCAGCTGAAGGCCGCGGGGACCAAGCTCAGTTTCACGCACGTCATCGGGTGGGCGCTCGTCAAAGCCGCGGAGCAGTTCCCCGTCATGACGCATGCGGTGCACACCGACGGCGACGCGTACCGGCGCTTCGATCCGCAGGGCGTGCATCTGGGTCTTGCGGTCGACACCGAGGGCAAGGACGGGACGCGGCGACTGCTGGTGCCGGTCATCAAGAGCGCCGACGCAATGGCGTTCGGACAGTTCTACGACGAGTACGAGCGGCTCGTGGCGGGGGCGCGCGACAGCAAGCTCATGCCCGACGCGTACATGGGCGGCACGATCACGCTCACCAACCCGGGGACGATCGGCACCGTCGCGTCGGTGCCGCGCCTCATGAAGGGCCAGGGCTCGATCATCGCGACCGGTGCGATCCGCGACGTGGCGGGGCGGCGCGTGATGACGCTGACCAGCACGTACGATCACCGGATCATCCAGGGCGCCGAGTCGGGGATGTACCTCCGGCTCGTGGATCAGCTGCTGCAAGGCGAGGACGACTTCTTCCGCGCGATCGCGGCGGCGCTGGAGCTGCGCTGGCCCGCCATCGAGGCTGCCATGGCGGCGGCGACCGTGGCGCATGCGCCGACGCCCGCCGCGACGACCGCGCCCAAGGCCGCCCCCTCCGACGTGGACGCCGAACTGCTGTACCACGTCGCCGCCGCGATGTCGGTCGTGAAGAACCACCGCACGCACGGCTATCTCGCTGCCCATCTCGATCCGCTCGGCACCGCGCAGCGCGGCGACCCGGCGCTCGAGCCCACGCAGGTCGGCCTCACGCCGGAGATCATGCGGCACATCCCCGCCGGCGTCCTCCGGACGTACGTCGGCGGCGAGACCATGGAGGACGTGCTGCCGCGGCTTCGCGAGACCTACTGCGGCACCATCGCGTACGAAATCGAGCACATCGCGCCGCACGAAGAGCGCGTGTGGCTTCGCCGCGTGATCGAATCGGGCGAGCACCGCTATCCGCTCACCGACGACGAGAAGCGGCACCTGCTGCGCGACCTGTCGCGCGTCGAGGCGCTGGAACAGTTCCTCCACCGGAACTATCTCGGCCACAAGCGGTTCGGGATCGAGGGACTCGACATGCTCGTCCCGATGCTGCACCTGGCACTCGACCTCGCCGCCGACCAGGGCGCCGGCGAGTCGGTGATGGGGATGGCGCACCGCGGTCGCCTGAACGTGCTCACGCACATTCTCGGCGTGCCGTACGACACGCTGCTCGCGGAGTTCGAGGGCGGCCGCGAGGTCGAGGAGACGCTGACCCCCAAAGGCGGGACCGGCGACGTGAAGTACCACCACGGCGCGGCCGGCGTCTTCACGTCGTGGACGGGGCGGAAGATCCAGGTCACCCTCATGCCCAACCCGAGCCACCTGGAAGCGGTGGACCCCGTTGTGGTCGGCAGCGCGCGCGCGCGCCAGACGGACCGGTCGACGCCCGACCTGCGGTACGATCCCCAGGCGGTCGTCCCCATCCTGATTCACGGCGATGCCGCGTTCGCGGGCCAGGGCGTGGTCGCCGAAACGCTCAACCTCGCGCGACTGGACGGCTACGCCACGGGCGGGACGCTCCACATCATCGCCAACAATCAGGTGGGCTTCACCACCGATCCGCGCGACGCGCGATCGACCGACTTCGCGAGCGATCTCGCGAAGGGGTTCGACGTCCCCATCGTGCACGTGAACGCTGACGATCCCGAAGCCTGTCTCGCCGCCGTACGGCTCGCGCTGATGTACCGAGAGAAGTTCCGGGGCGACGTCGTGATCAACCTCGTGGGCTACCGCCGGCACGGCCACAACGAGGGCGATGAGCCGCGGTACACGCAGCCCACCATGTACGAGCGCATCGACGCCCACCCGACTGTGCGCACGCTGTACGTGCAGCACCTCATCGACCAGGGTGTCGTCGCGACCGAAGATGCCGATGCCGAAGCGGCGACAGTGTACGACGAGCTCACGGCGGTGCAAGAGCGGCTCCGCGCGGATGTCGCCTCGCACGAAGACGAAGGCGAAGAGCCGGTCCGCATTTCTGGGATGTGGAGTCCGACCGACGAGCCGACGACCGCGGTCCCGACGGGGCAGCTCGACGCGCTCAACACCGATTTGCTCGCCACGCCCGACGGCTTCCACGTGAACCGCAAGTTGCGGAAGGTGCTCGACCGCCGCCGTGACGTGTTCGGCAACGGCAACGCCCTCGACTGGGCGCATGCCGAAGCGCTGGCATTGGCGTCGCTGGTGACCCAGGGCGTCCCCGTGCGGCTCGTCGGCCAGGACACGGCGCGCGGCACGTTCAGCCAGCGGCACCTCACGCTGTTCGACGCGGAAACGGGTGCCGCACACACGCCGATGCAACAGCTCCCGAACCGGCGTGTGCCGTTCGAGCTGCACAACAGCCCGCTCTCGGAGTACGCCGCGCTCGGGTTCGAGTACGGCTACAGTACCGCCGTGAACGACGCGCTGGTGCTGTGGGAAGCCCAGTTCGGCGACTTCGCGAACGGTGCCGAGATCATCATCGACCAGTTCATCATCGCGGGACTCGCCAAGTGGGGACAGCTGGCGCGACTCACGATGCTCCTGCCGCACGGCTACGAGGGTCAGGGCCCCGAGCATTCGAGCGCGCGCATCGAGCGCTTTCTCGCGCTGGGCGCCGAGGGCAACATCCGCGTCGCGAACTGCTCGACCCCCGCGCAGTACTTCCATCTGCTGCGGCGCCAGGCCCTCCACCCCGAAGTCCGGCCGCTCGTGATCATGACGCCGAAGAGCCTGCTTCGCCATCCGCAGGCCGTGTCGACGCCCGAGGAGCTGGCAAGCGGGGAGTTCAGGCACGTGATCGACGACCCCAGTCTGCCCGGCCTGCCCGAGGGCGTGAAGCGTCTCGTGCTGTGTTCCGGCAAGGTGTACTACGACCTCGTCGGCGATGAGCGGCGCACGGCCGCGGCGGATGTGGCAGTCGGCCGCGTCGAGCTACTCTATCCGTTCCCCGACCCGTCCATTCGCCGGCTGATCGCGAGCTATCCCGAGCTCCGCGAGATCCTGTGGGTCCAGGAAGAGCCCAGCAACATGGGGGCGCGTAAGTGGATGGTGCCGCAGCTGCAGACGCTCGCGCCCAAGGGCGTGCGCGTGCGGTTCGTTTCGCGACCCGAGCGCTCGAGCCCCGCCGAAGGCTATCCGGCAGCGCACAAAGTCGAGCAGCTCCGCATCGTCGGCGAGGCGTTCGCATGAACCGCGGGGCCGTTCGCGGCCCCGAACGATGAGGTGACCGCATGGATACGACGACCTATCTCGCGCACGACGGCCTGGGACTCGCCGCACTCATCCGCGACGGACAGGTCACCGCCGAAGAGGTCGTCGAAGCCGCCATCGCCCAGATCGAGCGCGTGAACCCGCAGATCAATGCGGTCATCACGCCGTTGTACGAGGAGGGGCGGCGTGTCGCGGCTGCGCCGGGCACCGGCCCCTTCGCCGGGGTGCCGTTCGTGATCAAAGACCTGCTGACGACCTACGCGGGCGTGCCGATGGCCGCGGGCAGCCGGCTGCTCACAGACTACGTCCCCGATCACGACAGTGAGGTCGTCCGGCGCTTCAAGGCGGCGGGGCTCGTGATCCTCGGGAAGACGAACACGCCCGAGTTCGGACTCGTCCCGTTCACGGAGCCCGAAGCGTTCGGGGCGACGCGCAACCCGTGGGACACGACGCGTATCCCCGGCGGATCGAGCGGCGGCTCCGCCGCGGCGGTGGCCAGCGGCATGGTGCCCCTCGCGGGCGGCAATGACGGGGGCGGGTCGATCCGCATCCCCGCCGCGTGCTGCGGACTCTTCGGGATGAAGCCCACGCGCGCGCGCACGCCGCTGGCGCCAGACCACGGCGAGATCTGGCGTGGCTGCGTGATCGAGGGCACGCTCACCCGATCCGTGCGGGACAGTGCGGCCTCGCTCGACGCAATCGCGGGTCCCACGGTGGGCGACCCCTACGTGGCGCCGCCGCAGGCACGCCCCTTTCTCGACGAGGTCGAAGCGGAGCCGCGCGCGCTCCGCGTGGCACTCACCAGCGAGCCGCTACTCGGCGATCACGTCGACCCCGAGGTCCGCGCGGCGCTCGACGACGCGGGTGCCCTGCTCGAGAGCCTTGGCCACCACGTGGAAGAAGCCGCTCCGCCCGTGGAGCGCGAGGCGTTTGCCACGGCGTTCATCACGATGCTGGTGGGCGAGCTTCGCGCCGATCTCAACGACGCCGCCAGCGTCCTGGGGCGTCGGCCGCGCCCCGGCGACCTCGAGGTCGAGACGTGGATGCTGGGTCTCATGGGCAACCGCGTGAGCGCCGGCGCGTATGTCTCGGCCGTGCGCTACCTGCATCGCGCCTCGCGCACGATCGGCGAGTTCGTCGAGGACTACGACGTGCTGCTCACCCCCACCTTGGCCGACCCGCCGCTCGAGATCGGCGCGCTCCGCCCGCCGCCGCACGAGCGGATCGTGCTGGGCGTGCTGGGACGGCTGCGCGCTGCCTGGGCGCTCGAGAAGATGGGCACGATCGATCGCGTCGCCGAAGAGGCGTTCTCGTTCACGCCATGGACGCCCGTGTTCAACATGTCGGGGCATCCCGCCATGTCGGTCCCGCTCGCGTGGACCGACGGCGGCTTGCCGATCGGCATCCACGTCGTCGGTCGGTTCGGCGACGAGGCGACCCTGTTCCGGCTCGCGGGCCAACTCGAGCGGGCACGTCCGTGGTTCGACCGGCTGCCGGAACTCGCACGGTAGGCGCGGACGTTACGGTATCATTCGACATGGAAATCACGCTCGTGGCTCTGCGATACGCGGTCTTCGGGGTCTTCGTCGGCGCCGCCGGCATCGCCCTCGGATCCTGGGCGCTGCGCGAGGGCCGGATCAGCCGGTTCGGCCGGCTCGCCCGGCTGATTCGCGGGGCGAGCGAGCCCGTCCTGCAGCCGATCGAGCTGTGGCAGCTGCGGCGCGGCGGCAATCCTCAAAACGCCCCCTGGTGGCTGGTGGGCGTCGCGGTGGCGGGTGGCATCCTGCTCCTCACTGGCGCGGAGTGGATTCTGCGGGCGTTTGCCAGCGTGAGCGCCGCGGCGTCCGCCGGACCGCGCGGCATCCTCCGGCTCCTCGTGTTCGCCGCCGGGCAGGTCGTGATCTGGGCGCTGATCATCCGGGTCGTCGGCTCCTGGTTCGGCGCCGGCCGGTTCAACAAATGGATCGGCTGGACCTACAAGGTCACCGACTGGATCGTCGAACCGCTGCGGCGCATCATTCCGCCCATCGGCATCATCGACATCACGCCCCTCGTCGCCTGGTTCCTGATGCAGTTCCTGCTCGGCGTGATCCTGCAGTTCATCTAGCGCCACGGTGACGGCGGACCTCGCCATCGTCGTACAACCGCGGGCCAGCCGGACCGGCATCGTTGGGTGGCACGGTGACGCCATCAAGATCCGGGTTGCCGCACCACCGGTCGACGGCGCCGCGAACATCGAGCTCCATCGGTTCCTCGCCAAGCGTCTCGGCGTCCCGCGGTCTGCCGTGACGCTCGCCGCCGGCGCCTCGGGACGATGGAAGCGCATCACGGTCGAGGGGGTGGACCGAGCCACTGCCCTCGAGCGGCTGGGCCTCGGACCTCCGCACGGCTGACCGACGCACGACCGGCTCCCTCGCCAAACGGCCGGGAGGCATCTACATTGGAAGGACAACTGAATTCGTGGCGATTTGCGGCGTATTGCGGCCACGTTAAACAACTCGCTAAAAAGCCCGTCCCGGCGTGTCTTTTTGGCAGCCGGGTTTTTTGTTCTACGGGAAGGTGACACGACCGTTCATGGCCTTCGACGAATCTGTCTCCCGCCTCGACGCGCTGCGCGCGGCCGTCGCCGAGCGCATCCTCGTGCTCGACGGCGCCATGGGCACGATGATCCAGGCGTACGGACTCGAGGAGACCGACTTTTGCGGTGACCGGTTCGCCGATCATCCGGTGCCGCTCACAGGCAACAATGACCTGCTCTGCCTGACGCGCCCCGACGTGATCGAGGCGATCCACCGGGCCTACTTCGAGGCTGGCGCGGACATCGCCGAGACCAACACGTTCAGCAGCACAGTGATTTCGCAGGCGGACTACCGAACCGAGTCGGCGGTCGCCGATCTGAATCGCGAGGCCGCGCGCATTGCGCGCCGGGTGGCGGACGAGTTCACGGCGAAGGAGCCCCACAAGCCGCGCTTCGTCGCGGGTAGTATCGGCCCGACCAACCGCACGGCGTCGATGTCGCCCGACGTGAACAACCCGGGCTTTCGCAACATCACCTTCGAAGAACTGGCGGACGCGTACGCGGAGCAGACCGAGGCGCTGATCGAAGGCGGCGTCGACCTGCTCCTGGTCGAGACCGTCTTCGACACGCTGAACTGCAAGGCCGCGCTCTACGGGATTCGCCGCGTGCTCGATGCGCTGCACCGCGACGTGCCGGTCATGGTGTCTGGCACGATCACCGACGCGAGCGGGCGAACGCTCTCGGGTCAGACGACCGAGGCCTTCTGGATCTCCGTGAGCCACGGCGACCTCTTCAGCGTGGGCCTCAACTGCGCACTCGGCGCGAAGGAACTGCGGCCACACCTTGCCGATCTCGCTGCAGCGGCCGACACCCTCGTGACCGCGCATCCCAACGCCGGGCTACCCAACGAGTTCGGTCAGTACGATCAGACGCCCGAGAACATGGCGACCATTCTCGAGGAGTTCGCGGCCAGCGGGTTCCTCAACATCGTGGGCGGGTGCTGCGGCACGACGCCGGAGCACATCTCGGCCATCGCCCAGGCGGTGAGTCGTCATGAGCCGCGACGCCCACCGGACCAGCCCCGGCACACGTTCCTGAGCGGCCTCGAGCCGCTGGTGATTCACCCCGACACGGGGTTCGTGAACATCGGCGAGCGCACGAACGTCACGGGATCGCGCCGGTTCGCCGATCTCATCACGGCCGGCGACTACGATACGGCCGTCGAGGTGGCGCGGCAGCAGGTGGCGAACGGCGCACAGTTGATCGACGTGAATATGGACGAGGGGCTGCTCGATTCGCGCGAGGCGATGGTGCGGTTCCTCAACCTCATTGCGGCCGAGCCCGACATCGCGCGCGTCCCGATCGTCATCGACTCGTCGAAGTGGGAAGTGCTCGAAGCCGGCCTCCGCTGCGTACAGGGCAAGGGCGTCGTCAACTCGATCAGCCTCAAGGAGGGCGAGGCGGCGTTCCTCGACCAGGCTCGCACGGTCCGCCGCTACGGGGCCGCCGTCATCGTGATGGCCTTCGACGAAGACGGCCAGGCCGACACGTACGAGCGAAAGGTGGCGATCTGCCGGCGCGCGTATCGGCTGCTCACGGAGGACGTGGGCTTCCCACCCGGCGACGTCATCTTCGATCCCAACATCTTCGCGGTCGCCACCGGCATCGATGAGCACAACGAGTACGCACGCGCGTACCTCCGAGCCTGCGCCACCATCAAGGAGGCGCTGCCGGACGCGCGCGTGAGCGGGGGCGTCAGCAACCTCTCGTTCTCGTTCCGCGGCAACACCGCCGTGCGCGAAGCCATGCATGCCGTGTTCCTCTACCATGCCCTGCAGGCCGGGATGGACATGGGGATCGTCAATGCCGGTGCGCTCCCCGTGTACGACGACGTGTCCGACGAACTGCGGACGGCGATCGAGGATGTGCTGTTCAATCGTACCCCGGACGCCACCGAGCGGATGGTCGCGCTGGCGGCCAACGTGACCGGCACGTCCCGGTCGGCGGCGCCCGACCTCTCCTGGCGCGACGCGCCGGTGGCGGACCGGCTCTCCCACGCGCTGGTCGAAGGCATCGTCGACTTCGTCGAGGAGGACGCCGAGGAGGCTCGGCAGGGTGTCGAGCGAGCGATCGAGGTGATCGAGGGCCCGCTGATGGACGGCATGAACATCGTGGGTGAACTCTTCGGCAACGGACGGATGTTCCTCCCGCAGGTCGTGAAGAGCGCGCGCGTCATGAAGAAAGCCGTGGCGTACTTGGTGCCGTTCATCGAAAAGCAGCAGCAGGCGAGCGGCATCGGCGGGTCCAAGGGGACCATCCTGCTCGCGACCGTGAAGGGCGACGTCCACGACATCGGCAAGAACATCGTGGGCGTGGTACTCCGCTGTAACAACTACGACGTGATCGACCTCGGAGTCATGGTCCCGGTGCAGCGGATCCTCGACGAGGCACGCGCCACGGGCGCCGACA
The DNA here is from genome assembly GCA_039587215.1 of Gemmatimonadota bacterium. GTDB lineage: Bacteria > Gemmatimonadota > Gemmatimonadetes > Gemmatimonadales > GWC2-71-9 > CAMYLY01. The sequence goes on from JBDHIW010000005.1 coordinate 29,821, forward strand.
TCATCGGCCTGAGCGGTCTCATCACGCCCTCGCTCGACGAGATGGTGCACGTGGCCGCGGAGCTGGAGCGCGAGGGTTTCGCCACCCCGTTGCTGATCGGCGGTGCCACCACGTCGCGCGTGCACACCGCGGTGAAGGTGGCGCCGGGGTACTCGGGCACCACGGTCCACGTGCTCGACGCGTCGCGCGCGGTGGGCGTGGTGAGCAATCTCCTGAGCGACACGCGCCGCGACGCGTTCGCCGACGAGGTCCGCGCCGACTTCGCCGAGGTTCGCGTCCGGCACGCCGGCCGCACGGCACGCCAGCGTACGCTCGCCATCGCGACCGCGCGCAAACGGCGCTTCGCGATCGACTGGACCGCGGTACCGCCCGTCCCGCCGCGCGCCACCGGGATCCAGACGCTGGACGCCTACCCGCTCGACGAGCTGCGGCGCTACATCGACTGGTCGCCCTTCTTCGCCGCCTGGGAGCTGCACGGGAAGTATCCGGCGATCCTGGACGACCCCACCGTCGGACCCGAGGCAACCTCGCTGCTGCGGGACGCCGAGGCCATGCTCGACGAGCTCGTGCGGGACGGATCGCTCGGTGCCCGCGCGGTCTTCGGGATCTTTCCCGCTGCCAGCGACGGCGACGACGTAATCGTCTATGCGGACGACGAGCGGCAGTCGGTTCGTGGCGTCGCCCGCCACCTGCGCCAGCAGATGGAGAAACCGCCCGGGCGCCCCAATGTCTGCCTGGCGGACTTCGTGGCGCCCGTCGGATCCGGGGTCGACGACTGGGTGGGCGCGTTCGCCGTGACGGCCGGCATCGGCGCCGCGGAGCTCGCCGCCCGGTACGAACGCGAGCACGACGACTACCGCGCCATCATGGTGAAGGCGCTGGCGGACCGGCTCGCGGAGGCCCTGGCCGAGCGGCTTCATCAACGGGTGCGCACCGAGTACTGGGGCTACGCCCCCGACGAGGCGTTCGAGAACGACGATCTGATTCGCGAACGGTACGCGGGGATCCGGCCCGCGCCGGGGTATCCGGCCTGCCCCGATCACTCCGAGAAGTGGACACTCTTCGACCTGCTGGACGTGGAGCGGCGGATCGGTATGTCGCTGACCGAGAGCGCCGCCATGCAGCCGGCAGCCTCGGTCTCCGGCTGGTACTTCGCACACCCCGACGCGTACTACTTCGGCGTCGGCAAGATCGGTGAGGACCAGCTCCGTGATTATGCGGACCGCTCGAAGATCTCGGTGGAGGACGCGGAGCGGTGGCTCCGCCCAAACCTCGTGACGCCGGCCGCGGAGGAGGTTGCCCCATGAGTCGTTTCACCCCGCTCATCGAGGATGGCCGCGTGCACGTGCTGGACGGTGCGATGGGCACGTTCCTCTACAGTCGCGGCGTGTTCGTCAACGTGTGCTACGACGAGCTCAACCTGAGCCAACCCGATCTCGTCCGGGACGTGCACGAGCGGTACATCCGCGTGGGCGCCGAGGCCGTCGAGACCAACACCTTCGGCGCCAATCCGGTCAAACTGTCGAGCTGGAGCCTCGACGACCGCACGGAAGACGTGAACCGCACCGGTGCCGAGATCGCCCGCGCGGCCGCTCAGGACCGCGCCGCCGTACTGGGGGCAGTGGGGCCGCTGGGCATTCGCATCGAGCCGTGGGGCCCGACGTCGCGCGACGAGGCCGTGAGCTACTTCGCCCGTCAGATCACGGGGCTCGTGGACGGCGGCGTCGATGCCGTGATCCTCGAGACCTTCGGCGACCTGGACGAACTGCACACCGCGCTCATCGCCGCGCGCCGCGTGACCGACCTGCCGGTGATTGCGCAGGTCACGATCAGCGAAGAAGGCGAAACCGCCTACGGATCGGACCCGGAGAAAGTGGCCCGATCGCTGACCGAGTGGGGCGCCGACGTCATCGGCGTGAACTGCTCCGTCGGACCCGCGATCATGCTCGAGGCGGTGGAGCGCATGACGGCCGTGACCGATCGGCCGCTGGTCGCCCAGCCCAACGCCGGCATGCCGCGCGTCGTGGGCGACCGCAAGATCTACCTGTCGAGTCCCGAATACATGGCGACGTACGCCATGCGGATGATGGAAGCGGGTGCGCGCTTCGTGGGCGGCTGCTGCGGGACGACGCCCGACCATATCCACGCGATGCGGCTGGCGATGCGGCAGCGGCGCCCCCGACCCTCCGGCGAAGTCGTGCGCCCCCGCGAAGCCGACGAGGGCAAAGGCGTGGACCCGGTTGCGCTCGATCGGCGGTCCCGGTGGGGCGCCAAGCTCGCACGACGCGAGTGGGTGACGTCGGTCGAGCTGCTGCCGCCGAAGGGCGCGTCCGCCGGCCGTCTGATCGAACAGGCACAGCGTATCAAGGTGGCCGGCGCGGACGTGGTGAGCATCCTGGACGGCGCGCGCGCGCAGAGCCACATGGGCGTGATTCCGTCGGCCCTCGTCGTGGAACGCCAGGTCGGCATCGAGACGGTGGCGCACTACACGTGCCGCGACCGCAACATGCTCGGTATGATCAGCGACCTCGTGGGCGCCGCGGCGGCGGGACTGCGGAACGTGCTCATCGTTACGGGCGACCCGCCGCGAACGGGCCCGTACGGCGATGCCACCGCCGTGTTCGACATCGACTCGATCGGTCTCACGAACGTCGTCGACCGCCTGAACCACGGATTGGATCCGGGCGGCAACCCGATCGGCGACCCGACGCAGTGGGTGATCGGGGTCGCGGCCAATCATGCCGCCGCCAACATGGACGCCGAATTGCACCGGCTCCATTGGAAGGTCGATGCCGGGGCGGATTTCGTCGTGACCCAACCGGTGTTCGATCCGGCACGCCTCGCGGAGTTCCTGGAGGCGGCCCACCTCACGATTCCGGTCGTGGCCGGCATCTGGCCGCTGGCCTCCCTGCGGAACGCCGAGTTTCTCGCGAACGAGATGCCCGGCGTCACGATTCCGCCGGCTGTGCTGGAGCGCATGGCCGCGGCCCAAAAGAACGGGGACGATGCCGCGGCCGCCGAAGGTGTCGCGATCGCCCGAGAGATGCGGGACACCGTGCGCACGCTCGTCCAGGGCATTCACGTGAGCGTGCCGTTCGGGAACGTGGAGTTGGCGGTGGAGGTGCTGCAGGGCTGACCCGTCGCTAGGCGGCGTCGACGATCTCCATCACGCGACGGTACCGCTCGTCGGGCCGGTCGAAGCCCAGGTTGCTCACGTAGACCTTGTCGACCCCGACCTCACGCAACGCCAGGATCGACTGCGCGCACACCTCGTCGGCCGACCGACCCGCAGCAAAATCCTTGGCGATCCCGTCGGCCGGGACGGGGAAGAACTCGCCGAGACGCTCGAGCGTCCGCGGATTGGCCGATCGATAGTAGAACACGCCGAACACGCCCGGGACCTCGATGTCCGCTCGCCGCAATCCCGTGACGAGGCGCTCGACCGCCCCGATGCTGTGATGCGAGACGACCTGGGTGAGGAAGAAGTCGGCCGTGAAGGTATTCGCGCCGAGATAGCCCACCTGCTCCGCCGCGTCGCGGTGTGGATTGGCCCAGCCGCCGAGGACGAGGCCCGGCTGCCGCTCGCGGATACGCTGCCGCAACTGATACGCGTGCTCGACGCATCGCGGCGGACCGACGGTACGATCTCCACCCAGCACGGTCACCGCCTCGAAGCCGTGCGCCGCCGCGCGCGCCGCGTACATGAGGCAGTAGTCCTCCGAGTGCTTCGTCGTCAGGAACGGGACGACCTTGGCCGGCGGTACGTCCCCCGCGAGGTTGGCGGCGAGGTGATTCAGGTTCTCCTCTTCCGCCTGCCCCACGGCATTGTCCGTGAGAAAGAGCAGCGCGTCGCCACGGGCGAGGCGACGCAATCCGTGGTACATGTCGATCCACGTATCCATGCTCTGCGCCGCACCCAGCCCGCTGCGGGGCGGGCGAAGCTCGACCGTGACAAGAGGCGTCGGCGCTCGAAGGCGCGCGAGGACGGATCCGGGCTCATTCATGATGTCTCGAAGCTAACCGCAGGCGGCCAGGCCGGGCAGAGTGTAGAATGGTGGGCAACGACACTCGCTCCCCTTCGCGGATCCGCGCATGCACATCGTGTTCGTGACCGGCGCCTCGACGGGCATCGGCCAGGCCACCACCCGCTATCTCGCCGAACGCGGTATTCGGGTCTGTGCGGGCTACCGCACCGATGCGGACGGCGACGCGCTGGCGGCGCTGTCGCCGAACGTCATCCCAGTCCAAATCGACGTGACGAAAGCGGACGAGGTCGAGGCCGCGGCCGCAGCCGTGCGCGAGGCGGGGGACGGGCGGCTCGACGGCCTGGTGAACAATGCCGGCATCACGATGCCGGGACCGCTCGAGGGCCTGCCGCTCGAGAAGATCCGCTACCAGTTCGAGGTCAACCTGTTCGGGATGCTCGCGGTGACGCAGGCGTGCCTGCCGATGTTGCGACGCGCACGCGGACGGATCGTGAACGTCAGCTCGATCAACGGCCGCATCGCCATGGCGTTCAATGCGCCCTATGCCGCGACCAAATTCGGCATGGAAGCGATGAGCGACGGACTCCGCCTGGAGTTGCGTCGGTGGGGCATCGAGGTGGCTGTCGTGCAGCCCGGCGCGATCGAGAGCGAGATCTGGGACACGTCCTGGCGCCGTGCGATCGACAACTTTCGGAATCTGCGTCCGGAGGCGAAGGAGTTCTACCGCAGTATCGCTGAGAAGCTGGAGGCGCGCGGTCCGCGCATGCCGAAACGCGCGATCCCAGGGGAGCGCGTGGCCCAAGTGATCCACCATGCGCTCACGGCGCGGCGCCCGAAGACCCGGTATCTCGTCGGTCGCGATGCCAAGATCGGGGCGTTCTTCAAATGGCTGACGCCGGACCGCATCGCGGACCTCGTCCTCCTGCGCCGGCGGCGATGACGGCGCAGACGACACGCTGTTTCAGGGTCCGGTGCGCGCTTTCGAGTAAACTTCACCGGAACTTCAGGGCACCAAGGAGAGCATAGGCAGGTGCCGCATGCCGGTGACGTTCGACCACCACGGCCAAGGAACGACCATGTCATATCTCCGGAACCTGCGCATCCGCTTTGAGTTCTTCGCGCCATTCCTGGGCGTACTCCTCATCGTGTTCGCGTTGTTCATCCAGAATGACCGGCGTATGACCGATCTCGAGGGGCGCATCGAAGCGCTCGAGACGCGACTGACACCGTGACCGATCGACGGTACTCCGACGACGAGGTCGCCCTCATCCTGCGCAAGGCGGCCGACCTGCAGGTCCAAGGGGCCGTGCCGGCGCAGGGGCTCGACCTCGCAGCCATCCAAGACATCGCCAAAGAAGTGGGTATCCGACCGGAGACGGTCGCCGAAGCGGCGGACATCATCGCACGCAGCCCCCTGACGCCCAGCGCCGGGTCCTCGAACAGCAAGTTCCACATGGAGCTCTTCGCGCCCGCCAAGCTGAGCGAATCCGAACTCGCCGAACTGCCCAGCGTCATCAGGCAGGTCCTCCAGCACCAGGGGCGCGTCCACGAAGTGCTCGGGACGGTCGAGTGGACGAGTGTCGGGGAGCCCAGTCAGATCGCGGTCGTGATTCGCCCAACCGAGAACGGGACGAAGATCGAGATGAGCGCCAACCGCGAGGGGTCGGCCGTGTTGAGCTTCGTGCCGACCACGCTGGGCGGCACACTGCTCGGGGCGATCATCGGTGCGACGACCGAGCCGAACGTGGGTGTCGGTATCGCACTCATGGCTGCGACGGCGACCGCCGGCGCGTCACTGGGATGGGCCATCTGGCAGCGCAACACGGCGCACTTCAAGCGGAAGATGCTGCGCCTCGCCGATGCCCTCCGGGAGACGCTGAAGCGGGACTAGCGCTCGGATCAGTTCGGGGGAACGCGCTCGCGCAGTTCCTCGAACCAGTTGTCGACCACCACGATCTGGCCCGACTCGCCCGCGCCGCGGAAGCGGATCATCGCGAACTGTTCGCCGTCCGGCGTCACATCGTACTGCGGATGGAACGCGTAGTTGTAGTATCCCACGGTCTCGAACAGCACGGTCGATTGGACCACGACGAACGAGTCGCCACCCTCGACCTCGGCCGCGATGAACTGGCCGTTGGCATTCTTGTAGAACAGTTCGCGTCCGCTACGTGCCCAGACGGGCTCTGCCCCACCCGCCGTGGAGACCTGCCATCGGCCGGCGTTCACGTCCGGGAACGGGCGAACGTAGAGCTCCCATCGGCCCGATTCATCGGAAATGTAGGCTAACCACCTTCCATCCGGCGACAGCGTCGGTGAATGCTCGTTGATGCTGGAGTCGGCGATCAGCGGGACCGCAGTCGTGTCACCATTCGTTCGACGCATTGCGATGTCGAGAACATTGTTGCGGCCCGTTCGGTATACCAGCCACTCGCCGTCGGGCGAGAGCTCGACCTGGTTCACCGGCTCCGGCAAGTCGAGTACCAGTTCCGCCTGGCCGACCCCGTCCGCGCGTTTGCGGTACGCATCCCGGGTCTCCCCCCGATCCGAGATGAAGAGCAGCGCCCTCCCGTCCGGCGTCCACCACGGACGGTGGTCCTGCCCCTGCGGAAAGGTGATGCGAGAGAGCGGGCCCCGATCGAGTTGCTTGACCCACAGGTCGCGGCCTGCGTCGCCGATGATGCCCAGCGCGAGCTGGGATCCGTCGGGAGAGATCGCCGGAGTGTAAAACTCGCCGGTCCAGTCCGGGTCGATCGGCCGGGCGGCACCGTCGCGATCCACCCACACCATCTCATTGGGTTCCTCCGTCACGCCGCCCGAGACGTACATCAAGGAGCCCGACGCGGCGAGCGAGAAATCCATGGACCCGAACGCACGCACGCTGACGCCCTCGAGCAGGGCAACCCCCGGGCCGGTGAGTTCGAGACTGCGCTCGTCGAATGGGGCCGCCAGCACTGAACCGTCCGCGGTCACATAGACCAGATGCCCCGACACCGCGTACCGCCCCTGCACGCCGCGGACGAGCCGCCGGTGCTCGCCCGTTTCGACGTCGAGCACGGCGACACTGAATTCGTCGACGTCGTTGGCGGTCGCCACCGTCATCAGAATGCCGCGCCCCGACGGAAGTGCGTGTGGCCAGTTGTGGGCCTGGTCGCCCGCGGCGCTGTCCAGCGTCGAGACGGGTTCGACCTCCCCCCCAATCGCGGGCACGCGAACGATGACATCCTCCGCTCCCACAACGTAAAAGAATCCATCGCTCGACCAGGTGCCCCCGTCGATCCCGAGTCCACGAGCAGCGAGCGCGAGCGGCGGGCCACCCGCCAGGGTAATCGTGTGAAGCGTCGCAGGCCCCGGCGTGAAAAACGCAACCGCGTCACCCGTGGGCGAGAAAAACGGATGCACGGCGGCATCCGTGCCGGGCAGCGGCCGAGCCGACAGTTGATCGCGCTCACGCACCCACAACTGCACACCCGCCTCACCACGCCCCACGAACACGAAACGCGATCCGTCGGGCGAGATCGCAAGGCGGCTGGCATACCGCGGGACGATGCCTTCTCCCTCGGGCATCGACAGCCCGTACCGCCGCAGCGGCGCGGCGTCCGGCCGTGCGGGTCGGAGCCAGCCTGCGACGGCGGCGAGTCCGAGTACCGCAGCGATGGCCGGCCAGCGATACCGCGCGAGCCCCGACGCCGCCGGACCCACCGTGGCGGATGGACTCGCCATCGTCGCCACCGTGAAGCCGGGGTTCTTGAGCGCGTCGGCGAACTCGGCCGCCGAGTGAAACCGGTCGGCCGGCAGTTTGCTCAGCGACTTGGCGATCGCCGCCACGACGTTGCCCGGCACCGTGTCGCGCACCGTGTCGATCACGGGCGCCTTCTCGGTGATCACCTTGGCCACGATGGCCTGCGCCGTGCTCCCGGTGTACGGCGGGTCGCCCGCCAGCATCTCGTAGAGCATGGCGCCCAGCGAGTACACGTCGCTCCGCGCATCCAACTCGCGGTCGCCCATGGCCTGTTCCGGGCTCATGTAGTGCGGCGTTCCGATCGACAGCCCCGTCTCCGTGAGCCGACTGCTGCCCGCGTGACTCACGGCCAGCGCGATCCCGAAGTCCGCGACGAGTGCCTGCCCGTCGTGCATCAGGATGTTCTCGGGCTTGATATCCCGGTGGATCACGCCCTGTCGATGGGCGTAGTCCAGGGCCGACGCGACGGCCCGCGCGATCTCCACGCCCTCCTCGATGCCGAGCTGTTTCTCGCGGGCCAACAGGTCGCGCAGCGACTCGCCCTCGACGTACGGCATCACATAGAAGAGGAGTTCCGGCCCGCCGTCGCCGCTCACCGTCCCGCTGTCGTGGAGCGGCAGGATGTGCGGGTGCTGCAGGTTGGCCGTGACCTTGATCTCATTCAGGAACCGCTCGGCGCCGATTACCGCGGCCAGTTCGGGACGCAGCACCTTGAGCGCGACTTTGCGGTCGTGCTTCACGTCGTGCGCGAGGAAGACGGTCGCCATCCCACCCTCGCCCAAATGGCGCTCGATGCGATAGCGGTCCGCGAGCGCGGCTCCGATCTGTTCCGTGATGTTGCTCATGGCCGCGAAGTATGCCGCGGCAACGGCGTGTGCGCGAGGGGGAGTACCGCTCCCACTACAGCCGACCCTTCCGCTTGAGTTCCAGGTAGCGATCCACCACCGCCCGGCTCGCGTCGCGCGGGTGCGCATCGAGCACGACGGCCCCGCTCCGACGCATCTGGGCGAGCGCGGCCTCGCGTTCGTGCAAGAGTTCTTCGGCGGCGGCCTTGCGGTAGCCGTCCGTCGGCGCCCCGGGCCGCGCCGTAGCCGTCGCGTCCAGCTCGGGATTGCGGAGCGTCACGACGAGCGGCAGATGCCGCGGCCGAAGCGAGGCGACGTTGGCAACGAGAGCCTCGGACGCCATGCGGTCGATCACGTCGGTGAAGAGCACGGTGAGCGCGCGCTTCCGGTTCCGGACCGCGAGATACCGGAACGCCGCCGGATAGTCGGACTCCACGAGCGTCGGCTGGGCATCGGCCAGCACGTCCAGCACCTGCCGGAGCCCGCGACGGCCGCGCTGCGGCGCGACGTAGTGATGCACTTCGTTCGAGAACAGCATGATGCCGACGTTGTCGTCGTGGTGGTTTGCGGCAAATGCAAGCCACAGGGCGGCCCGCACCACGTGCTCCATGCGGGACTCGCCTTCGATGTCCGCCGTGAGCAAGCGACCGGCGTCGAGGACGAGGAGGACCTGCTGACGGCGTTCTTCCTCGAACTGCCGCACGATGAGCTTCCGGCGCCGCGCCGAGGCCTTCCAGTCGAGATGCCGCGGGTCGTCGCCGGGGACGTACGCGCGGAGGCTCTCGAACTGCCGCCCCTCACCGAGCTGCCGGACCGCTCGGAGGCCCGCCTCCCTGCGGCGCACGGCCTCGGCGATCGATGCCTTGAGGCGCGACGCCGGCATCGCCGGATACACCGTGACCCGCCAGGGCGCATCGACTCGCCACTGACGTACGCCGAGCCCGAGCGGCCCGCGCGAGCGCACCGCGAGCCACCCTCCCTCCTCGCGACCGCGCGCGTGCGGGGAGACGGTGACGCGTTCGCGGCAGGACTCCTCGGCGGCGAGCGTGACGTCGCGCGTCGCCTGCACGCCACCCAGCACACCTGGCCGAATCTCCCGCACGGTCAACCGCGCGCGGCGACCGGTCCGGTTGTGCCAGCGGTAGTGGACCGTGGTCTCGCGACCGACCGCGAAGGCGTTCGGGGCGTCCCGTTCGGTCGCGATCGTCGAGGCCCCGGGCGCCAACCGCAGATCGAGGGCTACCGCCAGCACCCAGAGCACATCGAGCCCGATGAGGAGATCCAGCGCGCCGCCCCACCACACGCCCAGCAGGGCCACCGGGGTCACGGCAGCCAGGACGGCGAGCGCCCGTCGCGTGGGCAGTATCACGCCGACGGCACCTCCACCTGCTCGAGTACCGAGCTCAACGCGGCATCGGGGGAGACGCCTTCGATCTCGAGCTCCGGCGCCACCGCCACGCGGTGGCGGAGCACGGGCGGCGCCAGTTGCTTCACGTCGTCCGGAATCACGAAGTCGCGCCCCGCGAGCAGCGCCTGGGCACGCGCCGTCTTGAGGAGTGCCACCCCCGCCCGGGGACTGGCACCGAGAGTGAGTGACGCCGCCTCACGCGTGGCCCGCACGACTGCCGTGATGTAACTCGTGATGGCCGGCTCCACCCGGATGCCGCGCGCGGCGTCGCGCAACGCCTCCAGCGTCGTCGCGTTGGCCAACGGCTCGACACCGTAGGTCTCGGGGCGGTCCGCCTCGAAACCCTCCAGATAGCGACCCAGTATCCCCTGCTCCACGTCCGCGTCCGGATAGCCGATCACGACCTTCAGCATGAACCGGTCGAGCTCCGCTTCAGGCAGCGGATACGTCCCCTCGAACTCGATGGGGTTCTGCGTCGCGAATACCGAGAAGGTCGACGACAGAGGATGACTCACGCCGTCGACCGTCACCGTGCGTTCCTGCATCGCCTCGAGCAGCGCGGCCTGCGTCTTGGCCGGCGCGCGGTTGATCTCGTCGGCGAGCAGCAGGTCGTGGAAGATGGGTCCGGGGCGGAACTGGAAGGTGCCATCACCCGCGAGCACCGAGATGCCGGTGACGTCGCTCGGCATGAGGTCGGGCGTGAATTGAATACGTCCGAACGACACGTCCAGCGCCCGGGCCAGCGTGCGCACGAGCAAGGTCTTGGCGGTGCCCGGCACGCCTTCGAGCAGCACGTGCCCGCCCGCGATCAGCGCGATCAGGCAGTCTCTCGTGGCCGCGTCCTGTCCCAGGACGACGCGGCGCACCGCGCCTAGGATCGCTTCGAGCTGCGCAGTTGCAGTGTGTCCCACACGTCCTCCACGGCATGCGCGGCGAGCGCGACACTCTCGGCGTCGCCGCGGTGATCGATCGCGTGACGCAGACGCCGGAACGCGGCATCCGCATCGGAGGTTCGGCTCGAACGCCCGAGGGCGTCGAGCCACTGCGGATCGGCGTCGGCGCTGGGGCGCGCGGCACCGGCACGCCCCAGTCGGCGCCGGAGCCCGCCGGCGATGAGCTGCACGGCGGTGGCCGACGCCCCGGACCGTTCGAGTCCGACCGCGAGCGCTTCGAGGTGCTCGAGCGGCGAGCGCCGCCGACGCTCGACCACGTGAAGCGCCGGACCGAACCGCACTCCGAGGACGAGGAGCGCGAGCAGCCCGACGGCGGCGAGATGCAGCATGGCCCACCCCGGTGGGCGCGTGAGCATCCACGTCCACGTGGCGCCGACCAGCGACGGTCGCTCCCCGAACCCGTGGTGATACTCGTCGACGCGCAACGTCGTGATGCCCTCGCCGAGGATGAGCGGCACCAGTACGCTGCCCGCTTCCGAATCCCGGAGCACGCGATTCGACAGATACGCCGGGTCGGCGATGAGTACCACGCGGCCGCCGCCCTTCACTTCATCGACGCGCACGACCGGTGCGCTCCGCTCGTTGCGGATCACGGCCGCCGTCTTTCCCCAGGGGATCGCGCTGCACCGCGACCAGACGGACGGCGGCGCGTCGGCATCCGGCGCGGCGGGCGGTGCGTCCAGCCGCCACCGCGAGTCGGGCAGCCGTTCGTCGGCGATGGCGATGCGCCGGACCCCTTCTTCGACCGGGGCCCCGAGGCACGCGGTCACCCGCGACGGTCCGGCCACGAGCACCCCGCCGCCCCGCTGGACCCATTCGAGCACTGCCTCGACGCCGCGATCGTCGAGGTCGTCCGTCAGACCGAGCCCCAGCACCCCGAGCCACGCCCCGGGCTCCGGTTGACCGAGCGTGCGGGGCGTGACCGGGCGCGTCCACCGATCGACGGTCACGCCGAAACGCTCCAACGCGTCGGCGAAGCCGGAGGCGCCGTTCGGGCCGAACAGCTCCACCGACAGCCGCGGGTCGCGCAGCTCCGCGGGCGACGCGCGACGCCCGGCGATGCTCACGACGGCCAGCACGACCGCGAAGCCTCCGAGCAGGAGCCAGGTCGCGCTACGCCGGTCCATGCCCCAGCACCGCGTCGGTGCGTCGGTCGAACTCGGCGAGGGCGGCGGGGTCGAGCGGTGCGCCACCGAACAGGTGGGCGTACAGCCAGTCGATCGTGTCCCGCAGCGCGCCCTGCCCCGCCGGACCCAGCTGCGCCTCGTTCGCGTACTCCGCCGGCGTCTTCGACGGATGCGCGCGCAGCACCCGTTTGCCGTCCAGCAGGAAGACCAGTGCCGCGAAGCGATGGGCGAGCGAGTCCGCGTAGCGTCCCTCGGCCTCGAGCCGCTCCGCCTCGCGGCGGTACCACGCGGCGTCCTTGCGTTCGCGCGCGCGGAGCGCCGGGGCCATGACGGTCTCGCTCCGCCGCCGGAAGGCGAGGACGGTCAGGTAGCCCACGTGCACCAGAATGCCGACGAGGAGGACGATCAGCCCCGCGACCAGCGCGTAGTACGCGCCTGGATGGGTCGCTTCGAGCACCGCTAGCCACTCGGCGACGCGCCACCACTGATCCAGAAACCACCGCCAGGGGCTTGGCGGGATGTCCCACTCGTACCGCGGCGCCGCGAAGACCTCGTCCAGGACCGCGCGGACCGAATCGGCCGCGACCGGCGCCTGCGGAGGGATCACCCCTGGACCTCGAACTCGCCGGTCAGTTCACGGTGCAGGTGCTCGAGGTCGAACGCCTCCTTCCGCACCCGCAGATCGTAGTAGTAGAGCGTGAACGCACAGACGATGATCGGATAGATGAGCAGGCCAACGACCTGTCCTCCGACGCTGAAGAACGTCTCCAACGACGGGAGCACCGCGGCCAGCACACCGAACGCGATGATCGGCAGGTAAAAGAGGAAGAACACGATGAACCCGAGGACGAATGCCTTGCCGCGGTAGCCCTTGGTCAGCTCCCACGAACGCCCGATCGACCGCACGCCGCCTTCCTGCTCGAGGACCACCACCTGGGACACGACCGCCAGCCCGCACAGTACGACGATCCCCGGCACGATGAAGAAGACCAGCCCGACGAGCATGAGGAAGTACTTGAGGAACCCGGCCACGAGCAGGGACCACGCCCGGCTGAGCGCGTAGCGCAGTGAATCCCCGAGGTCGGCCTCATGGCCGAGATAGGCCTCCGAGATCACCCACACCGTGGCACCCGCGGCGAGGAGACCCCCGATCCCGCCCAGGATGCTTGCCAGGATCACGAGCCCGGGCTCGGCCACGAGCCCGCCCGACAGTCCCGCGTAAGCGTTGATCACCGTCGGAACGCCCTGCGTCACCACCGCGATCGACACCAGCACCGGAAAGCTCTCGCGGTAGATCGCGATCGCGCCGTCCAGCGTCTCGCCGATCGACATCGGACGCAGTTCGTATCCCGCCATGATCCCTCCCTCGTGAGTGATGGCCCGCCGCTGGCTTCGGCGATAAGATGGGACGCAAATGCCCGCCACGCGAGAGCGCCCACCACAAGCCTTCACGCGACGCATCGCCGTCGAGACGCCCGAGCACGTCGTTCTGCAGTTGGAGCTCGCCGGTCTGGGGTCACGTGTCGCGGCGGCCCTGCTCGATCTCGTCGTGCAGGTGGGGATTCTGCTGCTGCTCGTCGTGGCAGTGGCCCTGGCCGGGGCGAGCGGGTTTGCCGCGGCCCTCGGGGACGTGGCGGGGGGGTGGATCAGCGCGCTGCTGGTCGTGGTCTGGTTCGCGATCCTCTGGGGCTACTTCGCCCTGTTCGAGGCCCTCTGGGGTGGACGCACGCCGGGCAAACACCGGCTCGGCATCCGCGTGGTCATGGACACGGGACACCCGGTGACCTTCGGCGCGGCGGCGATCCGGAACCTGCTGCGCATCGCGGACGCACAGCCCTTCAACATGTACCTGGTAGGGCTGCCCTTCCTGTTCTTTCAGCGGCATCACCGCCGCCTTGGCGACCTCGTGGCCGGCACCATCGTGGTCTACGACCGCCCCGCGGAAGGGGGGCTCGCCGCGGCGGCCGAGGCCGCGCAGGACATCGCTCCGCCCCTCGATCTCGGGCCGCCCCAGCTCTCCGACGACGAGTTCCACCTGCTGGACCGCGTGGTGTCGCGGCTCGACGATCTCGACGCGGCGTCGCGGCAACGCCTGCTGCCCCCGGTCCTCGAGCGGCTTTCCGCCCGAGTCCCGTGGGACGGCCGGCGTCCCGAGGGATTCTTGACCACACTACACACGGACGAACTCGCCCGGCGTCAGGCCCGCAGCGCGACGCGCACGGGCAGCGACGCCGCGAAAGCATCGAGCTCGGCGCACCGGTTCGTGGCGCTCCGACAAGCCGAGTGGAGCCAGTTCCACCGGGACGCCATGCAGATACAGCGCGGGCTGGCCGGACTCGGCGGGGACGAGATCATCCAGTTCACCCGACGGTACCGAGCAATCACCGCCGATCTGGCACGCGCCCGCACGTACGGGGTCGACCAGCGGACGCTCGAGTACCTCGAGCGAATCGCGAGCGCCGGCCACAACGCAGTCTACGGCCTGCGCGGCGTGCGCCGCGTCCCGCTGGGCCAGCTACTGCTGCGCGAGCTTCCCCGCGCGGTGTACCGTCAGCGGCGGCTGGTGGCGGCCGCCGCCGCGATCTTCTTCCTGCCCGGTTTCGCCGGCTACACGCTCGTCCGCGAGCAGCCGGAGCTTGCCACCCAGATCCTGCCCGCCGTCATGATCGAGCGTGCCGAGTCGGGTGCCTACGCCATCGAGACGGGCCGTGGATACGCCGAAACCCCGTCACCGTACCTGCCGACGGTGGCGTCGCAGATCGTGGCCAACAACGTCCAGGTCGCGTTCGGAGCGTTCGCGCTCGGGATCGCCGGCGGCGTCGGCACGGTGGCGGTGCTGGGATTCAACGGCGTGTTTTTCGGTGCGGTCCTCGGTCTGTTCGCCAACTACGGGATCGTCGGGTGGCTGCTCACGTTCGTGGCCGGACACGGCGTCCTCGAGCTCACCGCGATCTTCGTTGCCGGAGCCGCGGGCCTGCTCGTCGGCTCCGCCATCCTGCTGCCCGGCGACCTCGCGCGGCGCGACGCGCTCGTAGTGCGCGGCCGGGAGGCCATTCGACTCGTCGGTGCGGCCGCCTCGCTGCTCGTACTGGCCGGCCTCATCGAGGGGTTCCTGTCGGCAAGCGGCGCACCGACGGCCCTCAAGCTGGGGGTGAGCGCTGCTAGCGCCGTGCTGGTCGCGCTCTACTTCCTCGCGGGGCGTGGCGCACCGGCGGGCGCCGGTGCGCCGCCGCCGCCGGTCACTCCCGAGGAACGCCGACGCGAACCAGCAGCTTCTCCATGAGGCACCACCGCGTCAGGCTCGACTGGACGAGATTCAGCCCAACGAA
This sequence comes from Gemmatimonadota bacterium, assembly GCA_039587215.1. Classification (GTDB taxonomy): domain Bacteria; phylum Gemmatimonadota; class Gemmatimonadetes; order Gemmatimonadales; family GWC2-71-9; genus CAMYLY01. The sequence continues at coordinate 45,208 of JBDHIW010000005.1, forward strand.
GGCTGTGAAGAGCAGCCACAGCGGGTTCACCCAGTAGCCCAGTACGAGTGACAGCAGCACGAACGATCCAGCGATCGCCCGAATGACGTAGTGCATGGTCATACGACCTCCTCGGCCGCGGACGCGTAGACGCGCAGTCCCGCGTGTCGGTGTTCAGTGGATTTGAGAGTGGCTAGCCGCTCGATGAGCGGCGCGCGACAGTCGTCGTCGACCATCACGAGATACAGCGTGTTGGATCCTGGAAACGCCCGGGTGCCGAACTTCTTCCCCGAGCGCCCCTTCCCATGCACCCGCGGGAACTCCGTATACCCCGGTAGGTCGCACTCGTCGAGGAGCTTCTCGACGTCCGACGCGTGATCCGCGTCGACGAACACCATCATCATCGTTCGCGTCATCGTTCCATCTCGTAGTAGAGGAGAGGGATGGCCACGAGCGTGAGCGCCGTCGCGACGACCGCGCCGCTGATGAGAGCCATGCCCAGTCCCTGGAAAATGGGATCGCGCACCATGACCAACCCGCCGATCACGACCGCCAGGGCGGTCAGGATGATGGGACGCGACCGAATCAGTCCGGACGCCACGACGGCCCGCCGTAGCGGCTCTCCGCGATCGAGTCCGAGCTGGATGAAGTCGACCAACAGGATCGAATTCCGGACGATGATGCCGGCCAGGGCGATCATCCCGATCATTGACGTCGCGGTGAAGAACGCGCCCGTCGCGGCATGCGCGGGCAGGATGCCGATGAGCGTCAGCGGGATCGGCGCCATGATCACGAGCGGGATCGTGAAGGACTGGAACCACGCCACGACGAGCACGTAGATCAGCACGAGCACGGCCGCGAACGCGATACCGAGATCGCGGAAGACGTCGCGGGTGACGTCCCACTCGCCGTCCCACACGACGAACGGCTCTTCGGTGAGCGTCGGCCCTTTGCCCCAGTGGACCGCGTTGTCACCCACCGCCTCCCGGAGCCCGTCTTCCATCTCGAGCATCGCGTACACCGGGCTCTCGAGTCGTCCGGCGACGTCCCCCGTGACATACACCACGGGCATCAGGTTCTTGTGGAAGATCGGCGTCGACGACTCCACCGTCTCGAACGCCGCGAGCGTGCCCAGCCGCCGGGCGCCGAGTGCCGTCGCAATCGGCATGGCCGCCAGCTCCGCCACCGACCCCATCAGCGAGTCCGGAAGCTGCACGCGGATCGCCACCGCCTCCGCCGCCTGCTCGTCATGCAGGAGGCCCACGGCCGCGCCGTTCATGGACGCGGCGATCGTACGGGCCACGTCGTGCGGATTGGTAGTGGCATACGCCGCCTCGGTCGGCGCCACCGACGCGCGGAGCTGGGCGTGCGACGCTTCGACGGACCAATCGACGTCGACCACGCCGTCCGTCGCAACAAAGACCTCGCGCACGCGCTCGGCCGCGGCGATCTGCGTCTCGTAGTCGGGCCCGTAGACCTCGGCCACCAGCGTCGCGTACACGGGCGGCCCCGGCGGAATCTCCGCCAGCTTCACCGCGGCTCCGAAGGCCGATGCGATCGAATCCACGACCGGGCGCATCCGCAGCGCAACATCGTGGCTCTGGTCGTCGCGGTGATGCTTGGCCACGAGGTTGACTTGCACGTCGGCCACAGTGGGACCGCGCCGAAGGAAGTAGTGGCGCACCAGCCCGTTGAAGTTGAAAGGTGCTGCGACGCCCGCATACGTCTGGATATCCCGGACATCGGGATCGCGCGCCACGGCGAGCGCCAGCGCCTGCGCGACCTCCGCGGTGCGCTCCAACGTCGTCCCCTCCGGCATGTCGACGATCAACTGGAACTCACTCTTGTTGTCGAACGGCAGCATCTTCACCGTCACGAGCTTGGCGGGAAGCAGCACCACGGCGCCGAGCAGCAGCACGACCATCGCGCCGTACGCCATCACCCGTCGGCGCGTGCCGTCAAGCAGCCACTCGAGCATGCGCCGATACCAGGTCGCGAGCGCGCCGGTGGGAAGCGGTTCCGATGTCGACACCTCGACCTCGGTTGCGGGCGCGTGCCCCTTGACCAAGCGAATCGCCAGGTACGGCGTCACGATGAACGCCACCGCGAGGGAGAACAGCATCGCCACGGACGCTCCGACGGGGATCGGCTGCATGTACGGGCCCATCAGTCCGGACACGAACGCCATGGGCAGAATCGCGGCAATGACGGTGAAGGTCGCGAGGATCGTCGGATTCCCCACCTCGTCGACCGCGACCACCGCGGCTTCGTCCGGACTCCGCTGCCGCAATCCCAGATGGCGGGCGATGTTCTCGACGACGACGATCGCGTCGTCGACGAGGATACCGATCGCGAACACGAGCGCGAACAGGGTGATGCGGTTGAGCGTATATCCGTACAGGCGGTACACCAGCAGCGTCAGCGCGAGGGTGACGGGGACCGCCACCAGCACCACGACCGCCTCGCGCCATCCGAGCGCCCACCACACCAGCAGCACGACGCCGACCGTCGCGACCAGAATGTGGAACAGGAGCTCCTGCGACTTCTCCGTGGCGGTTTCGCCATAGTCGCGCGTCACCGTCACCTGCACGTCCTCCGCGATCACTGCGCCGGTGAGATCGTCGACCCGAGCCATCACCTGGTGGGCGATGGTGGCGGCGTTGGTGCCCTCGCGCTTGGCAATCGCGACCGTCACGGCCGGCGTGAACGCGCTCCCCGCCGCACCGCCTGGCAGGAAGCTGACGTAGCTCTGGGGCTCGGCGGGACCGTCGGCCACGGTCGCGACGTCGCGCAACAGCACCGGGCGACCGGCCACGACGCCCACAACGACGGTCTCCACCTGCTCCACCCGGCGCAGCAACCCACCCACCCGCACGGGCACGGTACGCTGCTGCATGAGGAGTTCGCCTGCCGGCAGCTCCGTGTTGGCCACACCCAACGCCTGCATCACGACGGCCGCCGACAGGCCGCGTGCCGAGAGCGCCTGGGGATCGAGTGTCACCGCGACTTCGCGGGGCGCGCCGCCGATGACCCACGTCTCCGCCACGTCCGGGATCCGCTTGAGTTCCGTGGCCAGTTCGGCCGCCTGCTGGCGCAGCAGGTAGCCGTCACCGAGATCGGCCCCGCCCGACAGCGTGATCGTGAGGATGGGGACCTCGTTGATCCCGTGCAGCGTGATCAGCGGCGGGGTCGCCCCGGGCGGGGTCTTGTCGGCGTTCGCCAGCAGTTTGCCGTAGAGGCGCGCCAACGCCATCTCGGGTTCCGTGCCCACATCGTAGCGCGCCGTGATCAATGCGCCGTCACTCTGGGCCACGCTGTAGACATAGTCGACCGACGGAATCTCCCAGATCATCCGCTCGAGCGGCTCGACGATGCGGCGCTCCACTTCGCTCGGCGTAGCGCCCGGCAACCCGACCGCAACGTCGATCATCGGTACGCGGATCTGGGGCTCCTCTTCGCGCGGGGTGGTGAGCAGGCCGCCGATGCCCGCCACCATCGAAGCCCCCACGAGCAATGGGGTCAGCTTCGAGTTCAGGAAGCGCTGCGCGATCGCGCCGGAGAACCCCGTCTTCACAGGACGATCCTGTCGCCGACGGCCAGGCCGCTCAGTACCTCGACGCGCTCCTGGTCAACACCCTCGCGCCGCTGCTCCGGTGAGACTGCGCGACCGAGTCGGATCCAGCGGAGCACCGCACCGTCGTCGGTCAGCACGCGAACCCCGGTCAACTGACCCCGGCGCACGACCGCGTGCGCCGGGATCGCGATCGTGGACACTTCCCGACCGGGCACCAGCGCGGTGACGGCGATGCCCGTTGGCCAGTCCGCCGGAAGTGTGACACGCACCTCCACCGTCCGGGTCCGCGGGTCCGCTCCGGCCGCCACCGCGCGCACCGGCGCCACGACCTCACGCCCGCCGGGCTCCACGACGCGCACGGGCGCAGCGGTCTCCAGCTCCGCCGCCATGTCCACCGGGACGGCGAGGATGGCCTCACGCGCTCCGTCGCCCTCGATACCAATGAGCGACATACCGGGCGCGGCGAGATCACCGACGCTCACCGACCGCTGCACGACGAACCCCGCGAACGGTGCGCGGATCGCCGCATAGCGGTCCGCCGCCTCGACCTCGGCGACCGCCGCCTCCGCCATCGCCAGCTGCGCCGCAGCGTGGGTGCGCTGCAGGACCGCCTGATCACGCTGCACGCGGGCGACGGCGTCCTGCGCAAGCAACGTGTCCATGCGGGCCGCGTGACGCTCAGCCTCCGCCAGCCCGGCTCGAGCCACCGAGAGAGCCGCGTCCGCCTTCGCGCGGTTGGCCTCGATGTCATCCACTCCCAGGCGGACGAGCACCTGACCCGTCTCCACTCGCGCACCCACTTCGACGGTGACCGCCGTGACGCGCGCCATCATTCGGGTGGAGAGTGACGCCCGATTCACGCCCTGCACCGTGCCGTGCACCGGAAGCACGGTCGCGAGCGGTTCGGCCGTCACCGTCAGGGTCGGCGACACGTTCTGCACCACCGGACGGGGCTCCGGCTCCGGATGGCCACACGCCGCGACCGCGGCCGTGGCGATGGTCCCTACCAGCAATCGCTTCATCGGTCAAACACTCCGTAGGCAAAGTCCAGCGACGCCTGCGCCACGAAGAGGTCGTGACGGGCGCCGAGCAGATTCAGATCGGCAGCGGTCGTCGCTGCCTGCACATCCAACAGTTCCGTGATCGGGGACTGGCCCTGCTGGTACCGCAGTTCGGCCTGCGCGAGGGCCGCCCGGGCCTCCGCAACGCCCGCGGTCGCCACACCGACACGGGCGGCGGCCGCCCGGACGAACCGCGTCGCCGATTCCACTTCGAGCGCGGCCTGCCGCCGAGCCATCTCGGCCTGTGCTTCGGCCGCGTCTCGCTGGGCCGCCGCCGCCCTAACCGCGCCCACCCCCCCGAGCCCCTGGAGCACGTTCCACTTCACGACGAACCCCATCGTCCAATCGCCGCTGCCTCCCGACCACGGGGCCCCGCGGGCGTGCCGGGCGACCGTGCCGAACAGCGCGACGGAGGGGAGATTCCTTCCCCACGCACTGCGGACACCCGCCACCGCCGCTGCCGCCGCCAGCGACACCGCCTCGAGATCGGCCCGATCGTCGAGTGCGCAGCCCGCGCCGGGATCCGTGCATATCGTCGCGAATGCGCCGTCCAACGAGTCGGACAGGTCAAGCGTCACGGTGGGGTCGAGACCGATCAGCATCGCGAGGGCGTCGACGGCGTTGGCCGCCTGGGCACGGGCGGCGAGCTGCCGTGTCTCGACTTCAGCGGCACGCACCCGGGCGAGCCGCGCGTCCAGGCCCGTGACCATCCCCTGCGCACGCAGTGCTTCGGCCCGATCCACGTGGGCACGTGCAGTCGTCATCGCCGTCGCGAGTGTCTCCGCCCGCCGTGCGGCGAGTTGCGCACCCCAGTACGCCTGCACCACCTGGAAGACCGTTGCCCCCTCCATCCGGCGCGCCTCCGCGCGCTTGGCGTTGCCCATCCGCGTCGCCGCCGCGTGGCCGAAGAGCCCCTCCGGCGCGAACAGCGGCAGCGTGAGGGTGGCCGACGACGTGAAGCCACCGTAGGGCTCAGGCGCATTCAGCGCGTCCAGCGCGAGGTCCGCGGACGCGAAGTTCTCCTGTCGCAGCTTCAGCCCGAACGCACCGACGGGGTCCGTCGTCCGCACGCCGCTCAGACCCAGCTCTACCGACGGCAGGAAGGCCCGCGTCGCATCGAGCGAGCGGTGGCGCTCCGCCTCCGCGCTCGAGCGCACCGCTACGAGCATGGCGTTGTCGCGGCGCGCCCGGTCGATCGCGTCGTCGAGCGACAGCGAGAGCGAGTCGCCCGCCAGCGGCGCGCCCTGAAGAGCGGCAAGTAATAGAGGTATAGCTATCATTATATGTCTCTAGTCAAAAAAAACGGCCTTGGACGTACCGCGGTCAGAGGTCACAACTCCTGATGCACTCGAGAATGTGGCGCACCTTCGGCTCCACGACCTCGTAGTACACGTGCACACCGTCACGCTCCGCATGGACGATGCCGTACTGGCGCAACCGTGCGAGATGCTGCGACACGATGGCCTGCTCCAATCCCAGTTCCTCCTGCACGTCCGTCACCGTCCGCGGCGCGTGTTCCAGCACCTCGAGGATTCTCAGGCGGTCCCCATGTCCGAGAATGCGGATCGCGTCGGCCGCCCGTTGGAGATCAGCCGGCGCCAGGTCGCGTACCATCTTGTGCTTCGTTCGTGCCATGATGGACATAGAGTAATAGCTATTTATGTATGTGTCAACCCCGCCGGCGGTGCTGCGGTTCCGCGCCCGGTTGCAGCGCATCGGTCGAGAGACCGTCAGAGCGGCCGCGCGTGTATGTTGCACCATGCACGACATCGGAAACCTCGACGCGTCCGGACGTCGGATGCGACTCACCGCAGGGGTCGTGGCGATCGCCGTGGGCGTCGTGCTCGCGGCGGCCCTGGTGGCGCTCGACGCGGGGACCGGGTGGCGGCTCCTCACCTTCATTCCCTTCTGGGCCGGATCGCTCGGAATCCTCCAGGCCGGCACCAAGACCTGAATGGGACTCGCGGCGCGCGGTGCGCGCCAGGTCGACGGGTCGGGCGTCATCCCCATCGATGACGAACCCCTGAAGGCGGAATTGCGGCGTAAGGGTCGGCGCATCCTCCTCGAGAGCGCAGCCGTCGCCGCGGTACTCGCGACCGCCGCGGCGTTCGTCACCGCCTGACGATTCCATAGCGGGAGCTTCAGAGCGCCCGTATCTTCCGACATTCGCTCTTGTTCGCACGCGGACGTCCCGACATGACCAACACCACCGAAACCCGCCGGCTCGGCCGGACCGGACCCCTCACGACCGGCGAACGCCCGGGCGCCGAGCGGAATCCCGGCGTGCCGCTGGACATGGACTGGATCCGCTCGCTGCAGGTCAATCGCAGCGCCGTGGAGCGGCGGGCGGCGACGATTCCGAAGCGCCGCACGGTCAAGAAGGAGTGGCAGGTCGCGTGGCTGCTGCGCGCGATCACGTGCCTCGACCTCACGACGCTCGCCGGCGACGACACCGACGGTACGGTTCGCCGTCTGTGCGGCAAGGCGCGGCAGCCGGTACGCGGCGACCTGCTCGACGTCCTCGGTGTCTCGCCGGACGCGATCCGCGTCGGCGCGGTCTGTGTCTACCATCAGTTCGTGGAGACCGCGCGCGACGCCCTCGCGGGCGCGGGCATTCCGATCGCCGCCGTCTCCACCGGCTTCCCGGCGGGCCTCAGTCCGTTCGCGCAGCGCCTCGAAGAGATTCACGCCTCGGTCGCCGCCGGGGCGCGGGAAATCGACATCGTCATCACGCGGGCGCACGTACTCACGGGCAACTGGCGCGCGCTGTACGACGAGGTGCGGGCCTTCCGCGAGGCCTGCGGCCCCGCCCACCTCAAGACGATCCTGGCGACGGGAGAGCTCGGACCGCTCCGCAACGTGGCGCGGGCAAGCTGGGTGTGCATGATGGCGGGCGCCGACTTCATCAAGACGTCGACCGGCAAGGAGTCGGTCAACGCCACGCTGCCGGTCGGGCTCGTCATGGCCCGCGCGATCCGCGGGTACCGGGAGCAGACGACCCACGCGGTCGGGCTCAAACCGGCGGGGGGCATCCGTCAGGCCAAGCAGGCGCTGGACTGGCTCCTGCTCGTCAAGGACGAACTCGGCAACGCCTGGCTCGACCCGTCGCGGTTCCGGTTCGGGGCCAGCTCGCTCCTCTCCGACATCGAGCGCCAAGTCGAACACTTCGTCACCGGTCGGTACTCGGCCTTCCACCGTCACCCGATGGCGTGAGCACCTCATGACCAACGTCGCCGACATTCTGGAGAGCATGGCCTACGGGCCGGCGCCCGAAGGGGCCGAACCCGCCACGGAGTGGCTGGAGCGGCACGGCGGACGCTTCGGCCACTTCATCGGCGGCGCGTGGCGCGGCGCGGACGCGACCGATCGTTTCGAGACGATCAACCCCGCCACCGCGGCCCCCCTGGCCAGCGTCGCGCAGGGCACGGCGGACGACGTCGACGCCGCGGTCCGGGCCGCACGCGAGGCCTACGCCGGATGGAGCGCACTGGATGGGCACGCGCGGGCGCGCTACCTGTACGCCCTCGCGCGGCACATCCAGAAGCACGCGCGGCTCTTTGCCGTCTTGGAGACGCTCGACAACGGCAAGCCCATTCGCGAGTCGCGGGACATCGACATTCCGCTCGTCGCCAGGCACTTCTACCACCACGCCGGATGGGCGGAGCTGATGGAGTCGCGACTCGGCGATTACGGCCCCGTCGGCGTGATCGGTCAGATCGTTCCGTGGAACTTCCCGCTCCTGATGCTGGCGTGGAAGGTGGCGCCCGCTCTCGCGATGGGGAACACGGTGGTCCTCAAGCCCGCGGAGTTCACGCCGCTCACGAGTTTGCTGTTCGGCGAGATCTGCGAGGCGGTCGGCCTTCCGCCCGGCGTCGTGAACGTCGTGACGGGAGACGGTCGCACGGGGGCGCTGCTCGTCGACCACGACGACGTGGACAAGATCGCATTCACCGGCTCCACCGAGGTGGGACGTCTCATCCGCGAAGCCACCGCCGGCACCGGCAAGCGGCTCTCACTCGAGCTCGGCGGCAAGTCGCCCTTCGTGGTCTACGAAGACGCCGACCTCGACAGCGTCGTCGAGGGCGTGGTAGACGCCATCTGGTTCAACCAGGGGCAGGTCTGCTGCGCCGGCTCGCGCATTCTCGTCCAGGAAGGCGTCTCCCAGCAGCTCATCGACAAGCTCAAGGCCCGCATGGAGACTCTGCGGATCGGCGACCCCCTGGACAAGGCCGTGGACATGGGCGCCATCGTCGCCCCCGTGCAGCTCGAGAAGATTCAGCAGCTCGTGCGGCAGGGAGCGGACGAGGGCGCGGCCATCTGGCAGCCGTCCTGGAGCACGCCGCGCGAGGGGTACTTCTATCCGCCCACCCTCTGCACCGACGTCACGCCGTCGTCGACGATCTCCCAGGTGGAGATCTTCGGTCCCGTCGTGGTGCTGATGACGTTCCGTACGCCGGCCGAGGCGATCGCGCTCGCGAACAACACCCGCTACGGGCTCGCGGCGAGCGTCTGGTCGGAGAACATCAACACGGCCCTCGACACCGCGCGCCGGGTGAAGGCGGGAACGGTGTGGATCAACTGCACGAACGTGTTCGACGCGGCGTCGGGGTTCGGCGGCTACCGCGAGAGCGGGTTCGGGCGCGAAGGCGGCCTCGAGGGACTCTGGGAATACGTGCGGCTTCGTGACGAGCCCCCGGCCGGCGACGCGCCCGGCGGCACAGCCCCCGTCGCGGTCGACGCCGACGCCATCGACCGCACCCCCAAGCTCTACATCGGCGGCGCCCAGGCCCGTCCCGACGGCGGCTACAGCCTCGCGGTCGCGGCGCCGGACGGCACGCGGGTCGGCGAGGTCGGACGCGGCAACCGCAAGGACCTCCGGAACGCCGTCGAGGCCGCACGGAAGGCCGAAGGCTGGTCCGGCACCACGTCACACCTGCGCGCGCAGATTCTCTACTACATCGCCGAGAACCTCCAGGCGCGTCACGCGGAGTTCGCCGAGCGGCTGCAGGTGCAGGTCGGCGCGCCTGCCGACGCCGCCGATGCCGAAGTGCACCGCGCAGTCCGGCGGCTGTTCACCTACGCCGCATGGGCGGATAAGTGGGACGGCCACGTGCACCACACGCCGTTCCGCAACGTCACGCTCGCCATGCCGGAGCCCATCGGGGTGATGGGCCTCGTCTGCCCGGACGTCCCCCCGCTCCTCGGCGCGGTGTCCCTGCTGGCACCCGCCGTCGCCGCGGGCAACACCGTCGTGCTCGTGCCCTCGGAGCGTCACCCGCTCTCGGTGACCGATCTCTACCAGGTACTCGACACGTCCGACGTTCCCGCGGGCGTCATCAACATCGTGACCGGCCTGCGCGCGGAACTCACGGAGACGCTCGCGGCCCACGACGGGGTCGACGCGCTGTGGTACTTCGGCGGCGACGAGGGCGGCGGCTCGGTCGAGCGCCTCTCCACCGGCAATATGAAACGCACCTGGGTCGACGGCGGCCGCACGCGCGCGTGGGACCACGGACCGCACGCCGAGGGCGAAGAGTTCCTGCGCGAGGCGACGCAGATCAAGAACATCTGGGTGCCGTACGGAGACTGATGCGCGCCGCTCGGACGACTTCGGGGTTCACCCTCCTCGAGACACTCGTCGTCCTCATCGTCATGGGCATCCTGGTGGCGATGACCGTATGGCGGATGGGCCCGGCGCTCGAACGCGGTCGCGTTCGGCAGGCGGCTGGGGCAATCGCCGGCGACCTGATGTTCGCGCAGGCCGAAGCGGCGCGCGGACGCTCGGCCGTCGTCGTCGTGCTGGTGCCCGGACTCGGGACGCTCTTCGTGCGTGACCGGGCCGACCCCACACGCATCTACCGCCAGCGTGACCTGAGCGGCGACAGCGAGTACGCACTCGACTCGCTGACCGCGACGCCGACCAACATGATCGAGATCCTCCCCAACGGACTCGCCCGGCAGACCGTCACCTTCACCGCGGCAAGCGGGCCGTTCGTGCGCACGGTCCTCCTCACGCGGGCGGGACAGATTCGTGTCGAGTCACCGTAGTCGCGTCGGCGGCCGCGCGGGCATGTCCCTCGTGGAAGTCGTCATCGCCCTCACGATCCTCACCACCGTATTGATGTCGCTCGGAGCGCTGATGGCATCGGTCGCCCGGCACGCTCGTCGGGCCACGGCCGCCACGTACGTCACTGCGGCGGCGACCACCGCCTCCGCCTGGGCGCAGGCGCTCCCGTGGGACAGCCTCGACGGATCGCTACCCTGCATCACGGACACGATCGGCGTCTTCACGTACGACCGATGCACCACGCTGCAGGACAGCACGACCAGGCTCACCCGCGTCATCATGGTGATCGTGCCGACCGGTCCGGTCACCGCGCCCGCGGAGACGGTCGTCGTGGATCGGTATCGGCTCCGCGACCCCTCACCCTTCAACGCCAACTGATGTCGCGCGGCTTCACGCTGGTCGAGTTGCTCGTGGCGATCACGGTTGCCGCGGTGCTGGGCGTGGGCCTCACGCGGCTCATGATCAGCGACTCCCGGTTCGTCGGACGGCAGGACGCGATGATGGACGCGCGTCAAGCGGCCCGCGCAGCCGTGACCGTGCTCGCTACCGACCTGAGGATGGTGACGGGCCGCGGCGGCATCCTCGCGGCCGTCCCCGAGAGCGTGACGGTCCGCGTCCCTGCCGCGTTCGGACTCACGTGCCAGCGGTCGGCGGACACGGTGTACGCCGTCCTCGCCCCGGCCGATCCGGGACGGGACACGACGCAGAACGGGTTTGGCATCGCCAAGCTGGAGTCGGGGGGGTACGATTTCGGGCTGGACCCGGTCGACACCGTCATGGTGGCGGACACGACCATGTGCGCCGCCGTCGGCGTGCGGCTGCCGCCCGACGGCCAGCTCACGCAACTCCTCGGCGCCCGGATCGGCGCGACCCGCGCCAACTCCCCGACTCTGAGCGTCGGCCAGATCTTCTTCCTCTACAGGGAGATGACGTACCGGTTCGCCCCGTCCGTCATGGTGCCCGGCCGCGTGGGTCTCTGGTATCGCGCGGGCGACGCCCCGGCCGTCGAACTGGCGGCGCCGTTCGACACGACGTCGCGGTTCGCGTTTCTCACGGGGCCCGGCCTCTCCGTTTCGGAGACGCCGCCCGGAAACCTCGGCGATCTCCGCGGCCTGGAGTTGCGGGTCACCGGCATGGCCACGCAGGAAGTCCCGGGCGACGACGGTCCGCGCCGGTTCTCGCTGACCACGCGCGTCGGGTTTGCGAATCGGAGCGACTGACCGGATGCCCGCCCGCACCGAACGCGGCTTCGCGCTGCCGCTCACGCTCTTCGTGGTCGTGCTCATCACGATGCTCCTCGCAGCCGCGTTCGTGCGGGCCGGCGCCGACCGCCGTCTCGGCGAGAGCGACGGAGACATGGTCGACGCGCTGACGATCGCCCAGAGTGGGCTCGCGCAGTACCTCGAGTACTACAGCCGCCTCAACCAGCGGCCTGCCGACGGCGACTCCGTGTTCTTCGCGAGTATCCCGCCCGGTGGCACCGCCACGGTGACCGCGCACGTCCTCCGCATGCCGACGGACACGCTGGATCCGATCGTGTATCTGGTGCAGTCGCGCGGCACCCGGATCGATCCGGCCATGGGGGCAGCGGCGCGCGCGCGGCGCGTCGTGACCCAGTTCGCCGAGTGGCGGTCGGGCTCGCTGACGCCGCACGCCGCCTTCGTGGCCGTGACCAACGTCGACCTGGTCGACACCACGGCCAACCGTGGGCGCGCACGCGGACACACGGGCAGCGACGGCGCCGGCGTGCTCATCACCGTGGGTGCCGACCAGTCGGCGTGCGGCCGCCCGGCGATCCCCGACTACGACGACAACGGCATGGGCTCCGCGACGCGAATCCGCGATCTGCTCGAGATCGACTGGATCCGGATCACGACCGAAGGCTACGAAGCCGACTACACGACGCTCCAAGACCCGCGCACGTGGTCGTCGTATTTCATCGACGGCGACCTGACCCTCGACGTCGACGGCAGCGGACTGCTGGTCGTCACCGGCGTCCTGACTACTACGGGGGCGTCGATCGTGTGGGACGGCGTCGTCATCGTCGGCGACTCGGCGGTCTTCGGCGCCGGAACCACGACCATCAACGGCATGCTGTACACCGGCCTCGACCGGGGCCTGATCGGACAGGGGCCCGGCCCGGCGATCGTCGACGCACTCACGACGACGCAAGTGTACTATCACGGATGCAACGTCGACTCGGCCATGACGTCCGTCACGGGCTTCGCGGCAATCCCCAACACCTGGCTCGACCGATGGATGGCGCAGTGAGCCGCGCGCGCGCCCTTGCGATCGTGCTCGTCGCGTTGTGGGCGTGCGGGCCGGGAACGCCGCGGCCCGGAGACCTGCGCGGCGTGGCACTCGCCGCGCCGTGGGCGAAGCCCGACTTCGTACTCACCGACACCGACGGTGCCGCCTTCGACTTTCGTGCGGCCACCGCCGGCACCGTGACCATGCTGTTCTTCGGATTCACCGAGTGCCCGGACATCTGTCCCGTGCAGCTCGCGAACCTCGCCGCGGCGCTCGACAAGCAACCTGGCGAGGTCGCCCGCGCGGTGCGCGTCGTCTTCGTGACGACCGATCCCGAGCGCGACACCCCCGAACGGGTACGCAGCTGGCTCAACGGCTTCAGCCGCGACTTCGTGGGGCTCGTCGGTCCGATTGACTCGGTCAACGCTATTCAGCAGCGGATCGGCCTGGCGCCCGCGGTGCGCATCCCGCTCGAGGACGACGACTACACGATCGGGCATGCCGCTCAGATCGTGGCCTACACGGCGGACGAGCGGGCGCACGTCGTCTACCCGTCGGGCGTACGTCAGGACGACTGGGCGCACGACCTGCCGCTGCTGGTGCGCGGGCAGTGGGGCGCGCGGCCGTGACCTTCACGTGGTGGTGCTCGGCCCTGGACGAACCGTGGAGCTGGGCCTGGCAGGCGTATCCGGGCGTGTGGGTCGTCGTCGCGCTGCTCGCGGGCGGCTACGTCTGGGCCGCGCGCCGCGCGCCCGATCGCGAGCCCCTGACGATGCGCCACCTGGGTCCCTTCGGCCTCGGTATGCTGGCGCTCTGGGCCGTGCTCGACTGGCCGGTCGGACCCCTCGGCGCCGGGTATCTCGCGAGCGTGCACACCGCACAGTACCTCGTGCTCGCGCTCGTCGTTCCCGGCCTGCTGCTGGCGGGGACTCCCCCGTGGATGCTGCGGCGCGTGCTCGGCTCCGGACGTCGGCTGCGCGTCGTGCGGGTGTGCACGCGACCGATTCTCGCCTTCGCGTTCTTCAACGTGGTCATGGCCGGTACGCACATCCCGGCAGTGGTGGACGCGCTCAAGGTCTCGCAGCTCGGCTCGTTCGCGATCGACCTCTGCTGGTTCCTCGCCGGGTTTGCGTTCTGGCTGCCCGTCATGGCGCCCCTGCCGGAGCTCGACCCCCCGCGCCTGCCGGGCCGCATCGTGTTCGCGCTGGCCAACGTGTTCCTGCCGACCGTCCCGGCGAGCTTCCTGACCTTCGCCGAGTATCCGATCTACGCCGTCTACGAGCTCGCGCCGCGCGTCACCGCGCTCTCCGCAGTCGAGGACCAGCAGATCGCGGGACTCACCATGAAGATCGGCGGGGGCATCATCATCTTCACGACGGCGTCGGCCCTCTTCTTCCGATGGTACCGCGCGCACAGCGCGGAGGAGTCGACGGCGCTTCAGGTCCCGTCGACGTCGTCGTAGCCAGGGTACCCCAAGAACCCCTCCCGCCGCAGCATCTGAATGAGCGAGCCGAGCCGTTCTTCGGCCGGCTCGACGGTCTCCCCGAACGCCTCCCGCAGCAGCGCCGCCACCTCGGCGACCGACCGGGAACCGCTCATTGCGAGCCACGCCACCTTGCCCACGTCGTCGAGGCGGATGCGCTGGGTGGCCGCGTGGCTGAGCAGCCGGTTGACGGCGCCGAGCACCCCACGTCCGCGCGGCCTGGGACGGTGCAGGACCAGCACGCCGTCGTCCCGCTCCTCCCACTCGGCGAGCCGGACCGGGCGGAGCTCCAGCAGGTTCACGTCCTCCAGCGGGTTGCGCCGCTTGAAGCCGAACACTATCGGCTCCGGTGTTGGTCCCGGAACGCAAACCGCCTCCCCGAGGGGAGGCGGTTGCGACTCCGGAGGGTCGGCCGGGTCACTCGCCGACCGACGTGGACGGTATGCCGCCCTCGCGCATCTTCGCGATCGTCTTCCAGACCAGCAGGTACACGACGGCCGGATAGATGAGGAGGCTCAGGAGGAACTGGGGCGTCATGCCGCCCGAGAGCCCCTGGAAGCCCAGAAGCCACGGCACGGCGTCGCCACCGATCACGAGGAGGGCCAGGATCACCGCCATGAGCGACTCGCCCGCGATGAATCCCGACGACACCAGGATGCCCATGTTCTCCGCGCGCTGGCGCTCGTCGTCCGAGGCGTTCGCCTGCTTGATGCGGGTGTCGAACAGCCACTTGATCAGCCCGCCCGCGAAGATCGCGGACGTGGACTCGAAAGGCAGGTACATGCCGACCGCGATGAGCATCGGGGCCGGGGCTTTGATGAGAATGAGACCCGCGGCGAGAAACATGCCGACGATCACCAGCGGCCACGCCATCTCGCCTGCGACGATGCCATTCGCCATGAGCGCCATGAGGCCCGCCTGCGGTGCCGGGAGCTGCGCCGAGCCGATCTCGTACACGCGGTCCAGCGCCATGAGCGGCAGTGCCAACACGAACGCGGCGAAGATGACGCCGATGATCTCGCCGATCTGCATGCGCCACGGCGTCCCGCCGAGCAGATGGCCGACCTTGAGGTCCTGCATCATGTCACCCGCGACCCCCGCCGCGCAGCAGACCACGCCAGCCACGCCCAGAACACCCGCGACCCCCCGGACGTCCGTGACGCCCAGGAATACCATCAGGACCGCGGCGATCAGCAGGGCACTGAGCGTGAGGCCCGAGATCGGGTTGTTGGAACTGCCGATCAGCGCCACGAGGTAGCCGGCAACGGCGGCGAACAGGAAGCCGATGACGACCATCACGACCGTCAGGATACCGGCAGCCCCTGCCGAACCGGCGAAGCGCCAGTACAGGAAGAACGTCAGCACCGAGGCGATCGCGATCCCGATGAAGACCCGCTTGAAGTCGAGGTCGATGT
>JBDHIW010000081.1:0-9603 GCA_039587215.1 Gemmatimonadota bacterium
CGAGGTGGTGCTTGACCTCGGCCGCGCGTCGTTCGTCGAGCTCACCGTCGAGGTACTCGTACAGCTGCTCGGCAACTTCGTGACACTCGATCTCGCGAGGTACGTCGCTCATGGGCGCGCCTCCCGCTCTTTGATGTAGCCCATTTCGACGGCGTAGTCGTACAGCGTCTTCTGCAGTGCCTGCCGTGCACGAAAGATGCGTGATTTGACCGTTCCCACGGGGACCTCGGTGATTCGTGCAATCTCCGCGTAGGCCATCCCCTCGACGTCCGACAGCACCAGCGCCTCCTTGAACTCGTCGGGGAGGGCGTCGATCGCGCGCGTCACGTCTTCGTCCACCAGCTGTGAGAAGAAGCGGCCCTCGGGGTCCGCCTCTTGGACGTCGTGGAAGACGGTGTACCGCTCCACCTCATTGACGTCGACGGTCGGGCCGGCTTTACGCCGCTTCCGATAGTCGTTGATGAACGTGTTCCGCAGGATGGTGAGGAGCCAGGCTCGCGCGTTCGTTCCCTCGCGGTACTGGTCCCAGGCGCGGTACGCCTTGAGCATCGTCTCCTGCGTGAGGTCGTCCGCCTGCGTCTCGTCGCCGCTGAGGCGGAGCGCAACACGGTAGACGGCGTCCAGGTGTGGGAGTGCCTCGGCTTCGAAGGACTGTCGTTTGTCGTCGGGCATCATCGTACAATCGCCTGCGCCACGACCGGAGGCAACTGGGGTGGTTCGGCTTTCGGGCCAAGGCTAACTTGACGCGCCGATCAACCTCTGGTGAACCCGCCCGTGGCCCGAACGTCTTCTTCACATCTGCACGCCATCGTCCCGCTGAGCCTGCTCGAGACGATGCAGGCGCTCGACGCGCCGCTCCAGGACGACCCCGAGGAAGTCCGGCGCGAGCTGTCCGCCAAGCGGTTGGGCACGAGCCACACGGTCTCGAAGCAGATCGCGCGGTATCGTGCCCGAGCACGCGAGGGGGGGCGGGTGGAGGTCGACGAGGTCGCCAGCCTACTCGGCCTCTGCAGCCGGCGTGTGGACGCCCGGCTGCTCTACTCGAATGCGGGGCGGCTCGCAGCGCGGTACGCGGCCAGCCGGGCGCACGCGAGCCGCGGGGCCCGCCACGTGCTGCCGGGGTTCGTCGGACACCGCGTCGGGACGCGCGCCGTGGGCCGCCTCGGCGGGGCCGTGCTGGGACTGGACGTGACCCGGTCGGGCGAGGGCCTCCTGGCGACTCCCGCGTTTGCGCGAGCGGCCGACCCCTGGGCCGGGGCCCCATGCGTATTCTTCGGCTCGGCGCTCGGGGCGCTTCTCGGCGTGTTTACCGACTTCGACGGCGCCGTGCTGCACGAGCGGTGCGCGGCGAACGGGGCGGACGTGTGCGTGTGGTCAACCGATTCTTTGGGGGAGGACTGACGCGATGAATGGCGTGGGCAATCTGGACGGTCACCGGCTCAGCGAAGCACTGCGGTCGCAGGGGCTCGACGGCTGGCTGATCTACGACTTTCACGGGGTGAATCCCATCGCTCAGCGCATGCTGGTTACGCGCGGCATGGTGACGCGACGGGTCTTTCTCTGGCTTCCCGCGGTCGGGCCCGCCCATCTCCTGGTGCACACGATCGACCAGCCGGCGCTCGCCGGCTTCCCAGGCGACGTGGAGACCTACACGACTTGGCAGGAACTGCATCGCGCGCTACAGGGGATAGTCCAGGGACGCCGCCTGGCGATGGAGACGTTCCCGGACAATGCCGTGCCCTACTTGGATCTCGTGCCGGCCGGTTTGGTGGCGCTGCTCGAGCGGATGGGTGCGACGGTGGAGCCCTCGGCTCCGCTCGTGACGGAGTTCGCGGCGGGGTGGTCGTCGGATGAGCTGGCGGAGCATCGTCGAGCGGCGGAGGCCATCGCCTCGATCGCCCGCGACACGATCCGCCAGGTGCTGGGTCGGGTCGGATCTGCGCGTGAGGCCGCCGTGCGAGCGGAGGTCATGGAGGCCATGCACCGGGCTGAGCTGCATACGAAGGAGCCCCCGATCGTCGCGTTCGGCCCCAATGCGGCCGATCCGCACTACGAGCCGCGTGAAGGCGCCGACCGCGAGTTGGCGGCGGGCGACGTGGTGCTCGTCGATCTCTGGGCGCGCGCGTCGGCCACGGGTGTCTGGGCCGATCAGACGTGGATGGGGGTTGCCGACGGTTCACCGACAACGGAGATCGTCGACGTCTGGACCGCCGTGCGCGACGCGCGCGACGCCGCGGTGCAGCATCTCCACAGCACGGTGGCCGGCGGAGCCCGGCCCGCGGGGGGGATGTGGACCGCGTGGCGCGAGCGGTCATCGAGGAGCGCGGGTACGGCCACGCGTTCGGCCACCGGACGGGACACTCGATCGAGGCGGAACTGCACGGCGCGGGACCGCACCTCGACGACTTCGAGACGCACGACACGCGCGAACTCCTGCCCGGTGGGGGTTTCTCGATCGAACCGGGCGTCTATCTGACCGGCCGCTTCGGCGTGCGCTCCGAGATCAACGTATTCATGGGCCCGGACGGTCCCGACGTGACGCCGGTCGAGCCGCAGACCGACCTCATCCTCCCCTGACGGCGGCCCGCGCCGTCAGAGCACGAAGCCGAACGTCAGAAAGAGGGTTATCGCGCCCCCAGCCGCCACGAGGGCGTACGGCAGCTGGGTGCGCACGTGATCGATATGGTCGGTGGCGGAGATCATCGAGGCGACGATCGTGCTGTCGGAAATGGGCGAGCAGTGATCGCCGAAGATCCCCCCGCCCAGGGCGGCGGCGACCGTGAGCGGTGCGCTCAAGTCCAGCAGTTCGACCATCGGAATCACGATCGGGATCATGATGGCGAACGTGCCCCATGACGTGCCCGTACTGAACGCGATGAAACACGCGAGCATGAAGACCAGCGCCGGGATCAGGCCGGGGTGCAGCGCGGCCTGCGCGGCCTGTGCCACGAAGACGCCGGTGCCGAGCGCGCGCGTGGTGGCTCCGATGGCGAACGCGAGCGACAGCACGATCACGAGGGGCACGAGCCCTTGGATGCCCTTGATGAGCTGCTCGCTGGCTTCGGCGATCGTCATGATGCCCTGCACGCGGTAGCCGATCGCGGCGACGAGCAGTCCGACGATCACGCCCCACAAGACCGCCTTCGACCCGCTGCCGCTCATGATGGCACGGAGCACGGTGCCGGACTCGCCCGCCTCGGCCAGGACGGCCGACCCGGTGATCCACAGCACGACGGGCACCATCGCGACCATGGTTGCGATGGGCACGACCATGTTGAGTGCCCGAAGCGGGATCCCTTCCGGCGCCTGGACCATGGCGACCTCGGTCGCGACCATCGGCTTGGCTCCGTCCCGCAGCACCTTGCCGTCTTCGCGCACGCGCCGCTCGGCCTCGCGCATCGGTCCGAGGTTCCATCCGGTGATCACGACGACGATCGCGAGCGCGATCGCGAAGATGGCGTAGAAGTTGAGCGGGAGGGCGGCGATCAACAGCGGTACCGGGTTTTCGACGCCTTGGGCGATGAGGAGGCCGATCACGTAGGCGCCCCACGCGTTGAGCGGGATCAGGATGCACTTGGGCGAGCACGTGGCGTCGATGATGTAGCTCAGCTTCTCGCGTGAGATGCGGCACTTGTCGAACAGCGGCCGCGCCACGGACCCCGACACGAGCAGCCCGAAATTCGATTCGAGGAAGACACCCATGCTCACGAGGACCGTGACGAGTCCCACGGATCGGGGCGATCCCGTCAGCCCCCGGGCCTCGACCCACCGCACGAATCCCTGCATGCCGCCCGAGGCCTGCGTGAACGTGATCATCGCCCCGATCAGTGCGCTGAAGAGGAGCGTGCGCGCGTTGTCAGGATCGGTCACGCTCGTGAGGAATGTCTCGACGGAGGCGATCAACCCTGTGACGGGGTCGAAGTCGCTCATGATGGTCCAGCCGAGCCACACGAACAGGCCGAGCGACAGATAGACCTGCTTGGTGCGAATGGCGAGCGCGATGGCGACGATGGGAGGGACGATCGACCAGATGCCGTAGGACTGCATGGGCGGTCTCGGGGCTGGGGGAGTTCGGATCGGGCGCGGCGTCACCCACCGCGGTGCCAGAAACTAGTGTGCGGTGGTCGTCCGGGCCATCACGACCCGAGCGGCGGCCGCCGTCAGGTGCGGACCCGGGTCAGGAGCCCGAGGGCCATGACGCCAAAGACGCCGTTGGGAATCCAGGCGGCCACGGTGGGAGCCACGAGACCGCTCGTCCCGAGTGCGCGAGACAGCTGGACCAGCGTCAGGAACACGATGGTGGTCCCGAGGCTGATCGCCACCCCGGCCGCACCGCTCGCGCGCGGGGTCGTCATCACCATCGGGCCGCCGAAGAGCGCGATGATCAGGCACGTGAAGGGGATGGCGATCTTGAGCGCGCGCCCCACGCGCAGCTTCCGGCCGTCGCCTCCCGACCGTTCGAGCGCGGCGATATAACGCCCGAGCTCCGCGTAGCGCATCTCCTCGGGGCGCTTCTCTTCGACGAGGAGGTTCTCGGGGGTCTCGACGAACTGACTGGCGTGTGACGAGTCGAACGCGAACGTCAGCGTCTCGGTCGCCGCTCCGCGCAGGATCCGCAGGCGTCCATTGGCGAGCGTCCACTGCCCCGTGCTGTCGTCGTACTCGGCCTGACGCGCCTGGATCGTCAGCGTGGGGTACTCTTCTCCCGAACCCTCGCGCTCCAGCACCAGATCGGACGCCAGTCGATCGGGGATGTTGAGACTGCGAACGGCGTAGGTCCAGCCTTCTTCCGCCCGGTAGACGAAGTTGTGCCGGTTCGACTCGTCAGTCCGACGAATCTCACCCAGCAACTCGAGCTTGCGCCGCGACGCGGTGGGGGCCAACTCGCCGATGACGAGTCCTGCGCCGGAGGCCGCTACCGCGGCGAACACGATTGGCAGGAGCGTGCGGTGGAAGCTCCGTCCGGCGGCGGTCGCCGCGATGATCTCCGAGTGCCGCGCCATCGACGCGATGCTGAAGACTGTCGCGAAGAGGACGGCGGCGGGCAGGACCTGGAACGCGATGTTCGGCAGGTCGAACACGTAGGCCAGGGCGATCGTCGCGGGGCTCAGCCCGCGAGCGAGGTGGGCGGCGAGGTTGTCCGTGATCTGGAAGAGGATGACGATCAGCGGGAACCCGAGCCCCGTGAAGAGAAAGATCTTGAACCACTCCCGCAGCAGGTAGCGGTCGAGGACCCATCGCCTCACGGTCCGCCCCGAGTCGCGGCGTTTCGTCGGAGCACCCGAGCCGGGACGGTGCCGCGCCGCCGCGCGCGCCACAGCCCAAGCAGGCCGAACGACGCCATCAGGACATTGGAGGCCCACATCGCGACCGCCGGGCCGACGATGAGCTTGTTCGCCAGGGACTCTCCGGCGATCAGCCCCATGTAGTAGATGCCGAACACGATCATGCTGGCCGCCACCACCAGGCCGACTCCGCCGCGCGGGAAGCGCATCGCGATCGGCACACCGACCAGGACGAAGACGACGCACGCCACGGCGATCGCCCACTTCTTGTGGAACTCGACCGCGTAGACCGCGGCCCGGACGCGGGCGGACTGGGCTCGGTCGAGGAGCACCCGCGCCTCACCGGACCGGTTCGTGGGCGTGCGGGCTCCCATGACGCGAGCGCGGGCGGAATCCCCGACGGCCGCCCCGGCGGCAGGCGGGCGCTGCTGCGCCTCGAGCTCGGTCGGCGTGACCACGCCGGTCAGCCACTCCACCGCGCGGCAGTAGACGCTCGGTCGCGGTTCCACGCGGGCCGTGTCCGGTGGCATCTCGTTCAAGCCAACGAGACTGCGCAGCATGCTTCGGCGCACCACCACCAGTTGCCGTCGCGCGACTTCCTCGTCCAGCCGAGACTCCTGGACTACCGAGTGGAGATCGCAGGTTCCCATCTCGCGGTCCCCCCGGTATTCGTCACTGTCCCGCCGGACGAACTCGCGGCCGATCCCTCGCATCATGAGCGTCTGCCGCGCATACTCGATGTCCTGAAACGTGCCCGGGTCCTGGCGGTCGGACTCGTGGATCGTGCCGGAGTACAGCGACAGCTGCAGGTCTTCCTGGTTGGAGGTGAACTGGAGCCGGCCGCTGTCGGCATAGATGACCCGGGACCGATCGGATTCATGCAGGTCGTACAGCGCGACGTCGTACAGCCAGTACGAGCCCTGGTCGATGCGCGCGGCTCGCAGGAAGTACCGGCCGCGCTGGACTTCATTGACCACGTGCTCCTTGAGCGAGAAGGCCGGCTTGGCGCGGTAGATGTCCGTCATCAGAGTGCGCAGGCGGTGGTTGGTCCGCGGGAGCACCTGGTCGCTGAACAGGAAGGACACGGCGCCCACGCCCACGGCGGCGACCAGGAGCGGACGGACCAGCCGGCCCAGCGAGATGCCGCCGGCGCGGAGGGCCGTGATCTCGCGGTCGTCCATCATGCGGCTGAAGGCGTACAGCACGGCGACCAGCACCGACATGGACAGCGTCATGGCGACGAGATACGGGACCGTGAGCGCGAAGAACTCGAGGATCACCGTCCACGGGAGGCCCTTGCCGAGCAGAAACTCGATCCGGCGCGCGACCTGGTTCAGCAGCATGAACCCCGTGAGCGCGACGAACGCGAACAGGAAGGGAACGGCATGCAGCCGCAGCAGGTATCGAGTGAGGATCGACATACGCGGATCGAACGCGGAACGTAACTCGGGTTCGGGGTTGGCCATAATAGGGGAGCCGGGTGCCCAGTACAAGCGTACCCGCCAAACGGGGTGAGGTGTCACTGATCCTGCGTGTCGCACACGTGGCGCTGGCGATCGGCGCGGCGGTCCCAGGGGTGAGCGAGGCCCGCGAGCCCGCAGCGACCCCGCGGGTCTCTCTCCACGCGTTTCCGTCCGCGCGGCTCGAGCGCGGCATCGTCGCGCCGGCGTGGCTGCGCGCGCGCGAGCCCGGCGAGACGCGTACGCCCCCGCGGTCCGGATGGCAGGCGGTCGTCGCACGCCACGCCCGGACCCGCACGCAGGATCAGGACGGGCCGGTCACCGAGATCGGCGTCGAGGTGAACGCCCATCTGGAAATGCGGGTGGACCAGCTCCGGAACGCGCTCTGCGACCAGGTGGTCGTGGCCGATCCCTCCTCGGGGTGCGCGCTCGGATTTCCGACACCGGGATTCGATCAGCAGTTTCGGGTGCGGGCGGGCGGAACCGTGGCGGACCGTCTCCATGTCGGGGTGGACTTCGACAGCCAGCGCGAGTTCAACGTCAACAACGACATCGGGGCGTGGTACGAGGGTCAGCCCGGCGAGTTCATCCAGCGCGTCGAGGTGGGGAATGTGACGTTCCGCGCGCCGGAGTCGCGGTACATCGGGGCGGCGCTCCTGCCCTCCAACGCGTTCGGCGTCCAGGCGCAGGCCCAGCTCGGGGCTCTGGAGTTCGGCGTCATCGCGGCACAGCAGCGCGGTTCCACGCTCCGCTCCAGGACCTTCGTGGTAGGCGAGACGGCCCGTCAGCCGGTGGCGGTCGAGGAGCGCGACCTGGACTTCGAGAGCGGCCGGTTCTTCGCCGTGGTCGATCCGGCCCGGCTGCCGGGGTACCCGGCCATCGACCTGCTCGCGCTCTCCGAGTCGTTCGTCCCGCCCGACCTGCAGCCGGTTGCCGTGCGGGTCTATCGACTTCGGGCGCAGGGAGGCCCCGGCCAGGAGAACGTCAATCTGGGCGGGGTCGAGGCGGTGGCGGTCCGGGACGACGGTCCCCAGCAGGTGGGTCCCTTCCCGTGGGAGCTGCTCGTCGAGGGGCGGGACTACTACCTCGACCCGTCCGGGATGTGGTTTGCACTGTCGACCCGGATCGGATTGCAGGACTTCTTGGCCGTGTCTTTCATCACTGCGCTCGGTGACACCGTCGGGACGTTCCCGGCGGTCGATGCCGGCGGCAGCGACACGCTGTACCTCGTGCACGAGCCGCAGCGCGGCCCGGAGGTCCCCACGTTCCGACACGAGCTCCGAAACGTGTACCGGATCGGCGGATCGGACGTGGTGCGCGAGACCGTGCAGCTCACGGTGCTCGTCAACGAGTCGGAGCGACCGCTCGACGGCGTGTCGACGTATCTCGAACGGTTCGGACTCGCGGAGCAGCAGGATCCGTCGGCCCTCGACGGGTTCAACCGCGTGTTTCCGCGCGAACGCGACCCGGCCGGGGGCGTACCGCTCCGTGACCGATTCGTGGTCTTCCCGCACCTCGAGCCGTTCGCCGACTCGACGCGCCTCCAGGCGGGAGAGCGCAACGACTCACTGTACCGCACCCCGACCTATCTCCTCAGCACCCAGGGGCCGCCGCAGCGGTTCACCCTCCGCTTGGGCTACGAGGCGGAGGGCTCGGGGGATCGCACGACCGTCGCACTCGGCGCGCTCCAGGTACGCGAGGGCAGCGAACGGATCTTCGTCGGCGACCGCGAGCTCGTTCGCGACCGCGATTACGAGATCGACTACTCGCTCGGACAGATTCGATTTCTTCAGCCCGACGCGTTGTTTGCGGGCCCCACGACGGTGCGCGCGGAGTACCAGGAGAACCAGGTGTTCGATCCCGCGCGGAAGAACGTGCTGGGGTTCACGGGCACCTATCACCTGGGGTCCACCGCGCGGATTCAGGCACTGGGCCTGTTGCAGAGCGAGCGTACCAGCTTCACGCGACCGTTCCTGGGACTCGAACCCCGCTCGGGTTTCGTGGGCGCGCTGCGCGCCGAGTGGGCCACCGAGGTTGCGGGGATCACGAGCGTGCTCGACGCGCTTCCATTCCTGCGCGCGCGGGGGCCGTCTTCGGTCAGCCTGACTGGAGAGCTGGCCATGTCGCAGCCGAATCCGAATCGCTTCGGGTTCGCGTACGTCGAGGACTTCGAAGGCCAGGCGGCCCTGACGGTGAATCTCCGCGAGCGCGAGTTCCAGCTCGGAAGCGCGCCGGCGGACGGACGGGGGGTGCCTGCGGAGTACCTGGGCACGACCAGCGCGTTCGCCCCCGACGACGCGGTGCCCCTGGTGTGGCAGAACGCCGTGCGCACGGCGAACGGGGTCCTGGAGTTCAGCCCTCGCGAAATCGACTCGACCATCGTACTCGCGGGGTCGGGCATCGGTATCGAGCCCGTGCTGTGGATGACCCTCAAGCCCGACACGGTCGCCGGGGCGCCGGACCCGATCACGGGTGATCCCCGCTGGTTGCTGCCCCATACGCCGGGCCCCCGGTGGCGGGCCGTCACGCAGCCGTTGGGCGGTGGCTCCGGCGTGGGCGTGGATCTGTCGCGCGTCGAGTCGATCGAGTTCTGGGTGCTGGAGGACGCCGAGGCCACTGCACGGAGCAACGATGCCGTGATGCTCCTCGACTTCGGTACGGTACTCGAGGACGTGCCGGCGGCGATCCCCGAACGGTTTCGCACGGTCGGGAGCGACACCGTGTTCGAGGGGCGCCAGACCAAGGGGGTCGGGCGGCTCGATACCGAGCGGGACTCGGTCACCAACGTGTACAACGCGGTCGTCGACGACCGCGGCATTCACGGCGACGTTGCCGATTCCATCCTGGACCTGGCAACT
>JBDHIW010000082.1:0-9555 GCA_039587215.1 Gemmatimonadota bacterium
TAGAGTCCCATCATGCCGACGCGCTCGCCGTCGACCATGACCGGGACCGCCAGCACTTCGACATCGACCAGGGTGCCGTCCTTGCGTCGCCGCTGTCCCATGCCCTGGATCGCCTGGCTGCTGGCGGCCGACGTGTAGGCTACCGCCTGCGCACGACTCTCGTCAGTGGTGATGAAGTCGTCGAGGTTCCGCCCGCGGACCTCGTCCAACGTGTACCCGTACATCCGTTCGAAGGAGGGATTGCACGACGTGACGTTGTGGTCCGGATCCAGTGTGACGATCGCCACCGGGCTGTTCTGCACGAGCTCGGCGAAGTACTGGTGCTGGCGCCGCGCGTCGCTGAAGAGTCGTGCGTTCTCGATGGCGACGGCCGCTTGCGGAGCGAAGAGATTGACGAGCCGGAGCTCTCCTTCGCCGAACGTGCGGTCGCCGTCGGTGGTCCAGAGACTGTACGCCCCGACGACGCGGCCGCCGATCAGCAGCGGCACGACGAGGACCGCACGGGCATCCACCTCCTCATATTGGGCGGACCGGCCGGCCCACTCGCGGTAGTCGTCGATGATGAGCGGCTCCCGCGTCTGCGCCACCTGTCCCATGGCGCCCTCGCCGACGGCCAGCCGCGTGCCGGTCGACACCGCCCCCGTGTTGTGGTTGGCCACAATGACGAGGTCCTGATGTTCCTCGTCGAAGATTGCGAGCTCGCCGGCCGACACGTCGAGCAGCGCCACCGCCCGTTCGAGCGCCGCCTGCAGGAGCTTGGACAGCTGGAGTTCTGCGGAGAGATCGCCGAGCGTTTCCAGCAGGGCCTGCTGCTCCTCGGTACGGCGCTCGGCCGCGGCGAGCAGCGTGCGCTGCTCGTCCAGCAGGCGGGCCCGCCCGATCGCGATGCTCGCCTGGCTCGCGGCGGCGCGGAGAATCTCCAGGTCGGCCTCGTCGAATGCGTTGGGGTGTTCGCTCTCCACGACCAGCACACCGATGGGCTCGTCATCGATCAGGAGGGGCACGTCGACCTCCGACCCGCTTGCGAGCCCGGGGATGTACCCCGGCACCGCGTTGACGTCCGGTGTGTAGTGGAGTTGCCCGTCCAGGAGCGGTCGAGCGCTCAGCCCCTCGCCGGCCGGCAGGCGGAGGTCGTCGGGGATATCCTCCCATCCGACGCCCGCGCGCATGATCCGATCGCCGGTGGCGCGATCCGCCAGGAACACGCCGACGAAGTCGTAGCCCAGCCACTCATCCTGGAGTCCCTGCACCACCGAGCGACAGATCGCGTCCTCATCGTGAGCAGCGGCGATGCCGGTGAGAAGCCGCATGAGTGCGGATTGCCGGTGGAAGAGAGCGTTGTGTTCCCCGGTCGAGCGCGGCGGTGTGGATTCGGCGTGGTCGGTCATGGGACCCTTAGTCGAAGAGCACGCTAACCTACGCCCGCTCGGGCACTCCAGGAAGGTGGCGGGCGTTGGCGGCGGGAGGCGCGCCCCGTAAGTTGGGGTCACCGGCCATGTCTGCAGTCACCTTGACGTCACGCGAGCGGTCCACGCTGAGCGCCATCTGCGATGCGTTGGTGCCGGTGATCTACCGGGCGAACGATCCCGGGGGCGTGTTTGGCTATGGGGCGGAGCAGGCGGGCACCCCGGAGCGGGCCCGGTACCTTATCGGCGAACTGCGTGACGATCGAGACCGCGCGCGCCTGCGGCTCCTGCTCCGCGCGTTGGACGCACCGCTAATCAACTTCCTCTTCAGCGGCCGGTTCGCGAGCCTCGCTGCGATGGCGGTCTCGGAACGTGAGCGGGTGCTGCGCTCGTGGGCGTTCTCGCGAATTCCGGCGCGCCGGGCGGGGTTCCAGGCGCTCAAGCGGCTCGTGCATGTCGCGCACTACTGCTGGCCTGCCGCAGACGGGGGGCACCCGGCATGGGAAGCGACGGGCTATCCAGGCCCGCTCGAACCGCCCGCGGAGCGTGCAGCCACGCTGCCGGTGCGGTCTGTCACGGGTGACGTGACGCTGGACTGCGACGTCGCGGTGGTCGGGTCGGGAGCGGGCGGCGGTGTGGTGGCCGGGGTGCTGGCCGAGGCGGGGCTCCGGGTCGTCGTGCTGGAGAAAGGCCCCAATCCCCGGGCGGAGGCCATGACCCAGGTCGAGGGCGAGATGCTGGGGGCACTCTACCTCGACGGCGGGCT
Organism: Gemmatimonadota bacterium; assembly: GCA_039587215.1. Classification (GTDB taxonomy): domain Bacteria; phylum Gemmatimonadota; class Gemmatimonadetes; order Gemmatimonadales; family GWC2-71-9; genus CAMYLY01. The sequence goes on from JBDHIW010000082.1 coordinate 2,173, forward strand.
GCTCATGACGCAGAACGGGTCCATGCCGATTCTGTCCGGGTCGTGCGTCGGGGGCGGCACCACCATCAACTGGACGACGAGCCTCGAGATTCCCGACGGGGTGCGGGGAGAGTGGGACGCAGTGTCGGGGCTCGACTTCTTCGAATCGCGCCGACTCCGCGAGTCGTATCGGCGCGTCGGTGCCCGCATCGGCATCACGACGGCGCACAGCGAGCCCGGGCGCCGGGACGCGATCATCGAGGAGGGGTGCCGTTTGCTCGGGTGGCACGTGGACGCGCAGCCGCGGAACGTCACCGACTGTCCGAGCGGGCTCGAGTGCGGGTTCTGCGGATACGGGTGTCGTCGCGGAGCGAAGAACTCGACCGTGTCGACCTACCTCGCCGACGCGGTGGCGTCGGGGTCGGAGGTCGTCCCCGATTGTACCGTCGAGCGCGTGCTCGTCGAGGGGGGACGTGCGGCGGGAGTCGAAGGATGGGTCCGTACGGAGGAGGGGGCGCTCGCCCGTGTGACGGTGCGCTCGGGCACGGTGGTCGTGGCCGCCGGGACCGTCCACACGCCGGCCGTGCTGCGCCGCTCGGGGCTCGTGAATCTGAATATCGGCAAGTGGCTGAGGCTTCATCCGGTGACGGCGTTGGGCGCCGTCTTCGCCGACCGGGTCGATCCGTGGACCGGTGGACTGCAAACGCGGTACTCGGAGGAGTTCGCCGACATGGACGGCGGCGGATACGGGTGCCGGTTCGAGACGGGACCGGTGCACTTCGCGCTCGCCGCCAGTGGGTTCGGCTGGGAGAGCAGTGCGCAGCATCGGGTCGACGTGTCGCGACTCGGACATACGACGGTGGGAGGGGTCCTGCTGCGGGATCGTGAGCCTGGGCGCGTCGTGGTCGGGAGCGACGGACGACCCAGGGCGCACTACGAGATCTCCCGGGCGGACGCCGCGCACGTGCGTCGCGGTCTCGTGTCCGTCGCGGAGGTTCTGGCCGCGGCGGGCGCGGAGGAGCTGGTCTCGCTGCATACGCCGCCCGTGCGTGTGCATCCCAGTCGTCCCGGCTGGCGGGACGACTTGCTGCGGGGCATGGACGGTCGGGGCTTTCGGCGGTGCCGCATGACCTACATCAGCTTTCATCAGATGGGGACCGCGCGGATGGGGAGGGACCCCGCAACGTCGGCCGTCGACGGGCAGGGGCAGAGTCACGAGGTGCCCGGCCTCTACGTCGCCGACGGGTCGACATTCCCGACGCCGAGCGGGGTCAACCCGATGCTCACCATCATGGCCATCGCGGATCACATCGCCCGTTCCGTGCTCGAGGCGCGGTGAACGGCGGCGCGATCGTTGCCGACGCGATGGCGCGGCGCGGAGTCGGCGCGCTCTTCACGCTCTGCGGCGGCCACATTTCCCCCATCCTCGTTGAGGCCAAGCGGCGCGGCATCCGCGTGATCGATGTGCGCGACGAGGCCTCCGCGGTGTTCGCGGCCGACGCCTATGCGCGCCTGACCGGCGTGCCGGGAGTCGCGGCGGTGACCGCGGGCCCCGGTGTCACCAACACGCTCACCGCGGTGACCAACGCGCGCCTCGCGCAGGTGCCGGTTGTGGTGTTGGGGGGAGCGGCGGCGACGATCCTGAAGGGCCGCGGGGCGCTCCAGGACATCGACCAGAGTGCGGTGGTGCGGCCGCACGTGAAGTGGTTCGGGACCGTCCAGCGCCTCGGTGCGCTTGCCGAGGCGCTCGAGCGCGCGTTCGTGTCCGCCGCGGAGGGTGTCCCCGGCCCCGTGTTTCTGGAATGCCCCGTCGACGTGCTGTACGACGAGGCCACCGTGCGGGAGTGGTATGCGGAGGGGCTGGGTCGACCGGGGAGGAGTCTCGCCAGTCGGGCGCGCGGCTGGTACGTCGACTGGCACCTGCGCCGCTTGTTCGCCGGAGGTCAGGAGCCGTCGATGGATTTCTCGCACGTGCCGGCCCCATCGCCCGAGGCGCCGACGGTCGACGAGGCCGCACGCGCGCTTGCGCGGGCCGAACGCCCGGTCGTGGTCGTCGGGAGCCAGGCGATGGCACGGGTCGAAGCGGTGTCGGCTCTGCGCGACGCGCTCGAACGGCTCGGGGCGCCGGTCTACTGCTCGGGCATGGCGCGAGGGCTGCTGCCGCGCGAACACGAGCTGTTGCGCCGCCACGGGCGGGGCGCCGCGATCCGCGAAGCCGACCTGGTGCTCCTGGCGGGGGTGCCGCTGGACTTTCGCATGGGATACGGGGCCGGCATTGGTCGGCGCACCACGCTGATCTCCGCGAACCGCGATCCGCAGGATCTCGTGCGGAACCGCCGGCCGACGGTGGCTGCCGTTGCGGACCCCTCACTCTTCCTGGAGCGACTGTCGGACCGCGCGGATGCGCTGCCCCGGTGGGTCGAGTGGGGCAGCACGCTGGCCGACCGGGACCGCGCGCGCGACGACGAAATCACCGCGATGGCGCGCGCATCGACGGAGTTCGTGAACCCGCTCGCCGTGTGTGCTGGAGTCGACCGCGCGCTGGACGACGACAGCATCCTCGTGCTGGACGGCGGGGACTTCGTCGCTTCGGCGTCCTACGTGGTCGCCCCCCGCCGCCCGCTCAGCTTCCTCGACCCGGGGGTGTTCGGGACACTCGGCGTAGGAGGCGGCTTCGCGCTGGGTGCGGCTGCCGCGCGACCGGACGCGCAGGTGTGGATCCTGTACGGTGACGGCTCCGCCGCATTCAGCCTGGCGGAGTTCGACACCATGGTGCGTCACAAGATCCCGGCGATCGCGGTGATCGGGAACGACGGCGGGTGGACACAGATCGCCCGGGGACAGCGCAAGCTGCTCAACGACCCGGTGGGGACGGAGCTGCGGCGCTCGGAGTACGAGCGCGTCGCCGAAGGCTATGGCGCCGTTGGCCTGCGTATCGAGCACCCCGACGAGATCGACGAGGTCCTTGCGGCGGCGAAGAGCGAAGCCGCGGCGGGGAAGCCGGTCGTGGTCAATGCGTTGATCGGGGCGACGACGTTCCGCGACGGGTCCATGTCGATGTAGGGTGGGCGTTGGCCCGAGCGGGGAGTGGGTCGCGAGGGAGAGCGGCGGCCACCGGAGCCGCGCAGAGTCTGTTGTGTCTCGGGTCGGTGATGGCGGCCGTGCTCGGGCCGACAACGATCCTCCTCCGGTCGTTTGACCCGTCGACGCCTCGGACGCGGCATCGATCGTCTCGTCGCGAGCGGCGCGTACCGGTGGTCGCGGATCCGCGGCCCGTCGCGTACGAACGGTTCCTCGTTGCGTACGCCCTCGGTACGGCGGCCGTGAGGGCCCGAGTGGGTGCGTGGCTCTCCACGCGCCTGGTGCCCCTGCGCGAGCGGATCGAGGAGGCGCACCTCCCGTCCCGCGTGGTGGCGCGGACGGCGCGTACACGAGAACCACGCGCACCGTTGCCTGGTTACTCTCCGGGGCGGGCCGCTTTCGCTCAGTCGGAGCGGAGCCTACTATGCGGCTCGCCATTCCTTCCCTCCTCGTGTGGAGCATGGTGATGGACGACCGGGAGCGCATCAAGGACGCGCTGGATCGCAGCGCGAAAGCGGTCGCATTGCGGCCCGGCGTCGGGCAGGGGACGGCGCGGGCTACGGCCAGAGTGACCGACGGGCTCCGCTGTGACGTCACGGAAGGTCCGTGGACGCTGAGCGCGGCACTGCCGGACACCTACGGCGGCGATGGTGGTGCACCGACGCCCGGCGTGCTCGGACGCAGTGCGTTGGCGTCCTGTGTGGCGCTGGGGTACGCCATGTGGGCCGCGCGCATGGACCTTCCGATCGACGAGCTCACCGTCGAGGTCGAGGCGGACTACGACGCGCGGGGGGAGCTCGGCGTGGATGACGGCATTGCCCCAGGCTACACCCAGGTGCGATACACCGTCTCAGTCGTGAGTTCTGCCTCCGAGGAGCGGGTCCGGGAGGTCCTGGACGTGGCCGACCGCTACAGCTCGTATCGCGACGTGTTCGCTCGGGCGAATGACGTGCGACGGGAGTTGCACGTCCGGTCGCTGGACGTCACGTAATGGACCCGCGGCTCCAGCGGCGGATCCAGCGCTACGGGTGGGACAAGGCGGCTCGCGTCTACGAGGAATTCTGGGCGCGCCAGCTGGCGCCCGCGCAGGAGCGCCTTCTCGAACGCGCGGCGCTGACGTCCGGCCAGCGTGTCGTCGAGGTGGCATGCGGGACCGGGCTCGTGTCCGTACCCGTCGCCGAGGCGATCGGGCCGACGGGACGGCTGGTGGCCACCGACATCTCCCAGGCGATGGTGGACACGCTGCGGGGCGTGGTGGCAGAGCGGGGGCTAACCAACGTCGAGACGCACCGCATGGACGGTGAGGCACTCGACGTGCCCGATGCCAGCTTCGACGTCGCGTTGTGCTCCCTCGGTCACATGTACGTGCCGGATCCTATCCGGTCGCTCGCGGAGATGACGAGGACCGTCGCGCCGGGCGGTCGAGTCGTTTCATCGGTGTGGGGTGATCGGCGTGCGTGCGGCTGGGCCGAGATCTTCCCCATCGTGGACCGGCGGGTCGAGTCCGAAGTCTGCCCGATGTTCTTTCAGTTGGGGTCGGGCGACGCCCTGCGTTACGCCATGGAGTCGGCGGGGCTCGGTGACCTGCGGGTCGACCGGATCACGACGACGCTCCTATATGCGTCGGTCGACGACGCCCTGGGTGCGGCCTTCATGGGAGGGCCGGTCGCGCTCGCGTACTCGCGATTCGACGAGAAAACCCGGCACGCCGTGCACGAAGAGTACCTGGCATCGATCGAGTCCTATCGCGACGGTGAGGGCTACCGCATCCCCGGGGAGTTCGTGGTCGGAACGGGGATGCGATCCGCAGCATCCGTGGAGGCAGGGACGTAGGGGCCACGGGCACTCCCCCATCGCGACGCACAGAAGTGCGCGCGTCGGTTCGCCCTCGGTTCGGACGTGCGTCACCTCGCGGCGCTCCGCAGGACTCGGACGTTCGTTTGTAGATCAGAGCCCGGGCGGGGGGGAACGCAAGCGCGAGAACTGCTTGCCTGGTGCGGCATTGGCCCCGATGGATTCGAACCATCATTTCCGGATCCAAAGACCGGCGTCCTACCCTTGGACGAGGGGCCAGCGATCGAGTGAAGATAACCGCCGCGCGCGACGTCGCGTCTATTCCGGTCCACCCGCCGGCTGTGCTCGCATCGCAGTCGTGATGAGATCCCAGTCGCGAGATCCGATCTCCATGGCCGCGCCCTCGAGATCCCGCTCGCTCTTGTAGATCGCGAGGATCGCGCTCCCCGACCCCGAGAGCCGGGCGAGCAGGGGGCGAGTCTCCGCGATGCGCTCGAACAGCGCTTTGACCTCGGGGTGCTCGCGGAAGATGACCGACTCGAAGTCGTTGCCGCCCAGCCGGCCGATCTCTCCCCAGCTCCCGAAGACCGTACCGTCGAGCACCACGGCGCCCCGGCGGTGCCCGTGCACGCGTGCGGCGTCGAGCAGCGCGTAGGCCTTCGGCGTCTCGACGCCGTCCCGCGGCACCGCGATGAGCGCAGGGGCGGCGGGGGGCGCCGGCAGTCGGAACAACCGCTCGCCGCGGCCCCAACCGAGCGCCAGCGGCGCGCCAGAGAAGAGAAAGGGAACGTCGCTGCCCAACCGCGCCGCGAACTGCAGCAGTTCGTGCCGCGGGACGGCGCTGCCTGCCATGGCGTTGACCGCGTGGAGCACCGCCGCGCCGTCACTGGATCCGCCGCCGAGTCCCGCACGGACGGGGATGCGTTTCTCCAGCGTGATACGGACGCCGAACTGCCGCCCCGTCGCTTCGAGCGCCAGGCTGGCGGCGCGGTAGGCGAGGTTCTCCTCCGGCGGACCGGTGTCCGCTCCGGTGACCTCGAGGTCGATACCCGTCTCGGTCCGTTCGACGTGCACCGTGTCGTGCAGGTCGAGCAGCGCGAAGATAGTCTCGAGATCGTGGTAACCGCTCTCCTCCCGAGCGAGCACCCGGAGAAGGAGATTCGTCTTGGCGTGGGCGCGGATCGTGACCCGTTCAGTCATCGGTACTCTCGGACGACGTGCGAGCGTTCGAGAGATCCCGGAACCCGATCCCGGTGGTCGCGAGCGACCAGATCCCGAGCACCGTGATCGGCAGGAAGGTCCCCAAGTGATACCCGACCGCATACGAGACGGCCTCCGACGCGCCGATGCCGTAGAGCGCGAGGGCCACCCTGGTGGCGATCTCGAACGGGCCGAAGAACCCGGGTGCCGACGGAACCGCCACGCCGAACGCGATGAGCGCCATCAACATGGGAGCCGCGGCCCACGGCAACTCGAAGCCGAACGCGACGAAGCACACCGCGAAGGACAGTCCGTTGGCTCCCCAGACTGCCAGCGACCACAGACCGACCTGCAGGAAGCGTCGCGGGCTTCGGAGCGCATCCAACCCCTGGATGAGGCCCTCGAGTACGGTGACGAGCTTGCCGGCGACGCCGGCGGGCAGGACACGGCCGACGGTGCGCTCGACCAGGCGCAGCGTGACCTCCGGCCAATGCACCATCGCGAAGGCGCCGGCGAGGGCAATCGAGAAGAGGATCCCCGCACCCTGCGCCAGGCTCCCCAGCGTGACGCCGCCCACGGTGGTCTCGGTGCCGAAGCCCCCGGCCCAGATGGCCACGACGAGCACGAGCACCAGCGTGAGCCCATCCAAGACGCGCTCGACCGCGATGGAAGCGACCGCCGTGCTGAACCGGACACCGGTGAGCTGACGGGCGGCGTACGCTCGCGCCACCTCTCCCGCGCGCGCCGGCAGCACGTTGTTGGCCATGAAGCCGATCGCGGTCGCGTGCCACAACGGGAGGAACGGAAGATCGGTGCCTTCGGCCCGCAGGAGCACTCGCCATCGGATCGTCCGGAGCGGGAACATGGCGGTCGCGATGATCAGCGTGAGCAGGAACGGAACGAGGCGTACGCCACGAAGATCCGCGAGGACGTCGGTGAGGTGTACGTCATGGAGGGCCCACCACAAGAGGAGGACCGAGAGTACTACCCCGAGGAGCCCAGACCAGCGGGCTCCGCGCCCGCTAGGCTTCCGCTCGGGCAAGAGCGACGAGGTCGAGGACCTCTTCGATCAGATCGCGGACGTCGTCGGCCGAACCGCCGTTCGCCATGGCCTCCGCGATCTGCTGACGGAGGCCGTGGGCGCGATCCAGCGCGGCCCGGGCGTCGTACTGCAGGTCGCCGATCGGAACGATGGGCGGGGCAGGTGCGGCGGCGGGATCGGCAGGCGGGCCGGCCAGCAGCTCGTCGAGCGATCCTCCGTCGACGCCCAGCGCCTCGACGGACCGCTCGTACCGAAGCCAGCTACCCGCGAGGGTCGGAGGCTCGTTC
>JBDHIW010000083.1:0-9554 GCA_039587215.1 Gemmatimonadota bacterium
CCCGATTCTCGAATGGTGTGACGGTGAGGGCTACACGGTTCGCGACGGGGACGCACGCAGAATCGGCCCCACGGCAGTCCTCGGTGACAGCGATGCTTGACGCCCTGGAAAAGGATTCCTAGTTTGGAAGTGGGTCATTAGGAAGAAACTCAATCAGAGGGTAACAGTCCGAACCTTTTTGTCCGACGGGAGCACAATATGAAGTACATGGCCTGGGCGTTTGTCGCGCTCGGGCTCCTGGTAGTTGCACCAAATGCCGGTCTCGCCCAGGACGGTTCGGGGCAGCCGGATGTGCAATTACACAGGAACTACCCGAACCCGTTCAATCCGGAGACGACCATCCCGTTCTCCCTACCGCAGTCGCTGTGGAGCGGCAGCGGGGGGCAGGCGCCTGTCGTCAGCCTTCGGATCTACAACATCCTCGCACAGCTCGTTGCTGTCCCGATTCTTCAGGGATCCGGCGAGAAGCTGGAAGGTGTGCAGCTCCAGTGGAACGGCACCGGCCAGTATTCCGCCTATTGGGACGGGAAGATCCTGGAGACCGATCGGGAAGCGGCCTCGGGTGTGTACATCTACCAACTCATCGTGAACGGTCAAGCGGTCTCGAGAAAGATGACCGTCGTGAAGTAGGCAGTCCTGTACGTCCCCCTCACTGCAGGACGGTAGACGCGTCGGCAACCCAGTCGGCGCGTCTGTCTTTTTGGCATGTTTTTCCGGTACGAGCCTTGATCTCTATGGATCGGCGGGCGCTCGCGGAGCGCGACGGCCCGTCCAGAGATGATGTCGTTCTGCGGAAAGGAACCATGATAGATGCTCAGCCCTGATCGACTGACTGTGAAGGCCGGGGAGGCCCTGCAGGCGGCAATGAGCCACGCCAGGCAGCGCGGCAACCCGGTCGTGAACGATGCGCACCTGTTTCTCGCACTCCTGGAGCAGGACGAGGGGATCGTCGTCCCGGTTCTGCAAAAGACCGGTCTGAACGTGACCCAGCTCCGTGCCGACACGGAGCGCGACGTCGGGCGACTCCCGACGCAGTCCGGGGAGGCCTCGCAGCCAACGGCCGCGCGTGAGCTGAACGCGGCACTCGACCGTGCGGACGCGTTCGCCAAGGAGCTGGGGGACGCGTACGTGTCGACGGAGCACATCCTGCTGGGCCTCGCCGACACCAAGGGAACGTCCGCCCGGGAGATGTTGTCGGCACAGGGGGTGAGCACGGCGGTCCTGGAGGAGGCGCTGGAAGGCGTGCGGGGCAGCCACCGAGTGGACGACGTCGATCCGGAGGGCAAGTACCGCGCGCTCGAGCGCTTCACCCGGGACCTCACGGAACTGGCACGCACCGGCACGCTGGACCCCGTGATCGGCCGCGACGAGGAGATTCGACGGGTGATCCAGGTCCTCTCCCGTCGCACCAAGAACAACCCGGTTCTCATCGGCGAGCCCGGCGTCGGCAAGACGGCCATCGCCGAGGGGCTGGCGCAGCGTATCGTGGACGGGGACGTCCCCGAGTCGCTCCGCGGCAAGCGCATTCTGGTGCTGGATATCGGCCAGATGGTCGCCGGCGCCAAGTACCGCGGGGAGTTCGAGGAGCGGCTGAAGGCGGTGCTGAAGGAGATCACCGACGACGATGGGCGGTTCGTCGTGTTCATCGACGAACTGCACACGATCGTCGGCGCCGGGGCGGCCGAGGGGTCGGTCGACGCCTCGAACATGCTGAAGCCCCCGCTCTCGCGCGGGGAGCTTCACGTCGTCGGGGCCACCACGCTCGACGAGTACCGGAAGTACATCGAGAAGGACAAGGCACTGGAACGCCGGTTCCAGCCCGTGTTCGTGGGCGAACCGTCGGTCGAGGACACGATTGCGATTCTGCGCGGTCTGAAGGAGCGCTACGAAGTGCACCACGGTGTGCGGATCACGGATGCCGCGCTGGTCTCGGCGGCCGTGCTCTCCAACCGGTACGTGGGCGACCGCCACCTGCCGGACAAGGCGATCGATCTCATCGATGAGGCGGCAAGCCGGTTGCGCATCGAGATCGACAGTCTGCCGCAGGAGATCGACGAGGTCGAGCGCCGGAAGATCCAGCTGCAGATCGAAGAGCAGGCCCTGGAGCGAGAGACCGACCGGGCGAGCCGGGATCGTCTGGACCTGTTGCGGAAGGAACTCGCCGAGCTGGACGAACGTGCGCAGGGCATGAAGGCGCAGTGGCAGGCAGAGAAGGACACCATCGGCGCGCTGCGCGACGCCAAGGCGCAGCTGGAGGACGTTCGGCTCGCGGCGGAACAGGCGACCCGGGACGGCGACCTGCAGCGGGCGGCGGAGATGCGGTACGGCACGATCCCGGAGCTCGAGGCTGCGATCGTCGAGCAGCAGGCGCGTCTCGGCGAGGTCCAGGCCACGGCCCGCTACCTCAAGGAAGAGGTGGGCGACGAGGATGTGGCGGAGATCGTCGCGCGGTGGACCGGCGTCCCGGTGAGTCGAATGCTGGAGTCGGAGCGGGAGCGCCTGACACGGCTCGAGGACGAGCTGCACCGCCGTGTCGTGGGGCAGCACGAGGCCGTCACGGCGGTCGCCAACGCGGTCCGCCGATCGCGCGCCGGGTTGCAGGACCCGGACCGTCCGATCGGGAGCTTCATCTTTCTGGGCCCCACGGGTGTGGGCAAGACGGAAACGGCACGCGCCCTGGCCGAGTTCTTGTTCGACGACGAGCGTGCGATGGTGCGGCTCGACATGTCGGAATACATGGACAAGCACACGGTCGCGCGGATGATCGGTGCGCCGCCAGGCTATGTCGGGTATGACGAAGGTGGGCAACTCACCGAAGCCGTACGGCGCCGGCCGTACGCGGTGATTCTCTTCGACGAGATCGAGAAGGCCCATCCGGACGTCTTCAACGTCCTGCTGCAGATACTCGACGACGGACGGCTCACCGACGGGCAGGGCCGCACGGTGGATTTCCGCAATGCGGTCGTGATCATGACGTCCAACCTCGGAAGCCAGTGGATCCTCGATCTGGGCGAGCAGGCGTGGGCCGAGGCGGAGCGTCGGGTGCTCGACGCCCTGCGGTCGGCCTTCAAGCCCGAGTTCTTGAACCGCGTGGACGACACCGTCGTTTTCCGTCCTCTGGGCAAGGAGGAACTGTTGGCCATCGTCGATCTGCAGCTCGAGCGCGTGGCGGCGCTCCTCGCCGATCGCGGCCTGGGGCTCGTGGTGGATGCGGACGCCAAGCAGGTGCTGCTCGACGAGGGGTACGACCCGGGATTCGGGGCCCGGCCGCTCAAGCGCATCATCCAGCGTCGGCTACAGAACCAGATCGCGTTGTCGCTGCTGGAGGGTGAGTACGGCGAGGGGGACACGATCCGCGTGCTGCGCACGACGGACGGGAAAGACCTCGAGTTCGTCCGCGTGCCGGGGACGCCGGTCGATGCGAGGTCCGAGACCGCTTCGAACTAGCGGCATGACGGTGGGGACGGTGCAGAGTACTTTGTCTGGGTGACTACCCGATCCCTGCCGCTCTCGGAGTCCGACACCTTCGGAATGACCACGGCGCTCATGGAGGCCCGGTCGGCCGGAGAAGCCGGAGAGGTGCCCGTGGGTGCGGCGGTCGTCGTCGGCGGACGGGTGGTGAGCCAGGCCCACAACGAGACGATCCGTGGTCGGGATCTCACCCGCCACGCCGAACTCATTGCCATTCAACGGGCGATCGCCGTGTTAGAGACCGATCGGCTCGACGACGCGACGCTCTGCGTCACGCTCGAGCCGTGTGCGCAGTGCGCGGGCGCCATCATCCTCGCGCGGGTGGCGCGCGTCGTCTTCGGCGCGTTCGACCCGAAGGCGGGTATGGCGGGGAGTGTCGAAGACCTGCTCCGGCATCCCGGACTCAACCACCGGCCCGAGGTCGTGGGTGGGGTGCAGGCGGAGGAGTGCGGCGCGTTGCTCACGAGGTTCTTCGGAGCGATCCGGACAGCGGAGGGCGGCCATGAGTGACCCCACCGGCGACGCCACAGGGCTCATTGCGCTGACCCGTGCGGTGAGTCCGACCCTCGAGGCGGCCCTGGTCTCGCACGTCGCCCGACAGTCGATCGACATGGACCTCGCGGTGCGACAGCACGCGGCGTACGAAGCCCTGCTCACGGAACTGGGTGCCACGGTCGTGCCGGTACCGGAGGCGCCTGACCTGCCGGACGCGGTCTTCGTCGAGGACTGTGCGGTGGTGCTCGACGAGATCGCGGTGGTCGCTCGGCCCGGCGCGCGGGCGCGCCTGCCGGAGGTCGACGCGGTCGCGGCGACGCTTGCCCGCTATCGCGAGTGCGCGTGGGTGGAGGGGCCGGGAACGCTGGACGGCGGCGACGTGCTCGTTCTGGGTCAGACCATCTACGTCGGGCGCTCGTCCCGCACGAACGACAGCGGGATCGATCAACTGCTGGCGGCCGTGGCTCCGTACGGGTACGCCGTACTGCCGGTCGAGTTCGGCGGGGCACTGCACCTCAAGAGTGTTTGTACGGCCCTCGAAGACGAAACGCTGTTCCTCGACCCGAGGCGGGTGGACGTCACGCAGTTCCGCGAGTGCGAGTACCTGGCGGTCCCAGGCGACGAATGGCCGGCGGTGAACACCGTCCTGGTGCATGAGACCGTGGTCATGGCGGCTGGCTACCCGGAGGCGGTCCGCCTCGTCGAATCGACCGGCCGCGCGGTCCGGGCGATCGACATCTCCGAGTTCGCCAAGGTAGAGGGTGGGGTGAGTTGCAAGAGCATCCTCATGTGGGCATGAGCCGACGCGCGTTCGCCGCGGCGCGCCTCGGTGCGGCGGTCACGGTCGTGGCTGGAGTGTTGGCCGCCACGGGAGCCGCGCAGACGACGATGGTCATTCCGCGGGTCTCCGGAGAGATCCGCGTCGACGGTCGCATCGATGAAGCGGGGTGGACCGAGGTGGCGCCGCTGCCCGCGGTGACGGTGTGGCCGACGGCCGGACTCGTGCCGTCCGAGCGGACGGAGTTCCGCGTGGCCCACGACGATCGATACATCTACTTCTCGTGCCGGAACTACGATCGCGATCCCGACGGGATTCGCGTCACGTCGCTGCGCCGAGACGAGGCAACGCTCGCCACCGACTGGTGCTCGCTGGGGCTCGATACGTATCTCGACCGGGAAAACCTCTTGATCTTCGGTGTGACTGCCGAAGGCCAGCGCACGGATCTGGTCGTCTCGGGCGACGGAGCGAGCCTGAACTTCACGTGGGGGACCTTCTGGGACGCGGCGGCCACCCGCGATGCCGACGGCTGGTCGGCCGAGGGCCGGATCCCGCTGTCCAGTGTGCGGTTCGAGTCGGAAGACGGCGTCGTGACGATGGGGATGAACATCTGGCGCGGCATCGCGAGGAAGAACGAATACATCTCCTTCCCGGCCACATCGGACAACTTCGGCATCACCGGACTCACCAAGGCCTCGCTCGTCGCCCCAGTCAGACTGCAGGGCGTCATCAGCCGGCGACCCATGTATGTAACGCCCTATGGGCTGGGCGGGTACGGTCGCTCGCAGGTGCTGAACGACTCGGGAACGGCGTACGTGGCGGATGACGTCTTCGCCCGCGACATGGGTCTCGACCTCAAGGTTGGCTTGTCGGACAACCTCACGCTCGATGCGACCGTCAATACGGACTTCGCGCAGGTCGAAGCCGACGACCAGCAAGTGAACCTCACCCGCTTCTCGCTCTTCTTCCCGGAGCGGCGGCTGTTCTTCCAGGAACGCGCCGCCGTGTTCAACATGCCGTTCGGCGGGTCGGACCGGCTGTTCTACTCGCGGCGCATCGGACTGGCCGGAGGAGAACCCGTGCGCATCTACGGCGGGGCGCGCGTCGTGGGTCGCCTTGGCGCCTGGGACGTGGGCGCGCTGGACATGCATACGGATGCGGCGGCCGGCACGGGGTCCGAGAACTTCGGCGTGCTGCGCGTGCGCCGTCAGGTGCTGAATGCCAATTCGTACGTCGGCGGCATGGCGACCACGCGCATCGGCGAGGATGGCTCGTACAACGTTGCGTACGGCCTGGACGCCATCGTACGGATGTTCGGCACCGACTACCTGACCGTGAACTGGGCACAGACGTTCGACGACGGCGAAGGCCAGGTGCGGGGCGGCCTTGGCCGGGGACTGGCCCGCGTGCAGTGGGAACGCCGTGGGCAGGACGGGCTCAGCTACCTCGTGGAAGGCGCCCGCGTCGGCGCGGAGTTCCGCCCCGCGATGGGCTTCCTGCGGCGGCGCGACATCTGGCGCACGTCGGCGACGCTGGCGCACGCATGGCGCTATCGTGACCGCCCCATTCTGCGGCAGCAGGCTGGCGTGAGCGGGTCGCTCTTCGTGCATCACGGCGACGGGCACGTACAGACGGCCGAGGTGAGCCCGGAGTGGACGCTCGAAACGGCGTCGGGACACTCGGTCCGGGTCGGTGGGCAGTCGACGTACGACCGACTGGAGGAGGCCTTCGACCTGTCGGACGAGGCGGGCGTGCCGCAGGGCCGGTATACGTTCCACGCTGCGGAGATCACGTACACGCCTGCGGACGCGTGGCTGATCCGTCCGACGACCAGTGTGTCGGGGGGCACCTTCTATGACGGCTGGCGGCTGTCAGGGTCGGCGGGTGTGGTGTGGACGGCGTCCCGCCGCCTCCAACTCAATGCGACCTACGCCCTGAACCGCATCCGATTCCCCGACCGGAGCGAGAGCTTCACCTCGCACCTCGCCCGGCTGCGAGTCCAGGTGTCGTTCAGCCGGGCCCTCATCGCGACGGCCTTCGTGCAGTTCAACAATGCGGCGGATGCGGTGGTCACCAACCTTCGGGTTCGGTACAACCCGCGGGAGGGGGTGGATCTATACGTCGTGGTGAACGAGGGTCGCAACACAAGTCGCGACGGCACCGTGCCGCTGCTGCCGGCCGTTCAGAACCGTACGCTGCTGATCAAGTATTCCCACACGCTCCGATTCGAGTTCTAACCCGCTTCATCGGTTCTTCAGGTTTCGCGAGCTATAGGTAGCGCAGATTCTCCGCTCGAGGGTGCGATGCCAAACCGCCAGTGTGCTGTGACGGGTCCACGCCGCGAACGCGAAACGCTTCCTTTGGGCACGCCGGAGTTCATCCGGGTCTGGTGCCGCGCCTACACCGCCCAGCCGGTACGCCATCTCGAGTTCTGCGGATGGCCGGTTGCATACGTGGAAGGCGAGGATGTGGCGCTGGAGGTGTTCTACACGACGGCCGAGACGCTGGTGACGACCGTCTATCGCGAATTGGAACTGGCTCGGCCGCAGGGCCCTGGGGATCTCTGGGCGAGTTTTGGCGCTGAGCACGACACGCTCGATGGCGCCCGCGAATGGCTCAGCGCCATGACACCCCATCAGGCTCGGGAACTCGTTGTCGGCGTGCTGGACGTCGCCGCCGCCAAAGTGGGACTGGCGGTGAACACGTAGGCACCGGGCGAGATATGCCGGTGGTCGGCGCTCAGTCGCGCGTCAGGCCGCCCTCAGAGCGATGGGGACAGGCGCCGCACGATTCACGCCCGCCGAGGCATGCGCACCCCGCATCGGCATCGCCCGGGCGCGTGCGAGCCACGAGACCGAACGCGGCGAACAGCAACGCCGCACCGCCCGAGGCGACCAGTACCGACATCATGACGCGCTCAAGAGTCCGGCGAAGCCCATGAAGGCGAGCGACAGGCTGCCCGCGATGATGAGCACCAGCGCCATGCCCTTGGCGAGATCGGGCACGTCGGCGAGCTCGCTCGTCTCGCGGATCGACGCCATCAGGACCAGGGCGAGCGTGAGCCCCAACCCGGCTCCCATGGCAAAGAAGAGACCCTCCACGAGGTCGTAACCCCGATTCGTCTGGAAGATCGCCAGGCCGAGGATCGCACAGTTCGTGGTGATGAGAGGCAGGAAGATCCCCAACTGCTGGAACAGCGCTGGGCTCACCTTCTTGATGACCATCTCCACGATCTGCACGAGCGAGGCGATGACCACGATGAAGGAAATGAGCCGCAGGTACGGGGCGTACGGCAGGATGAAGGAGTTCAGAAACCACGCGCAGAGCGACGTGATGGTGAGCACGAAGATGTTGGCGCCGCCCATGCGAATGGCCGTCTCGACGCGCGCCGAAACGCCCATGAAGGGGCACAACCCGAGGAACAGCGCGAGCGTGAAGTTGTTCACCACCATCGCCGACAACAGGATCCAGACGAGATCACCCATTACGCGGCCCTCCGTTCCGGTCCGGCACCCTCCGGCCAGTCACGGACGGCCGGATGGGCGGCCCGACGCTTCTCGATCCAACTCAGTATGAGCAGGATCACGCCGAGCGTGAGGAACCCGCCGGGCGGCAGGATCATCACGACCCACGGCTCGAAGTTCGGTCCGAAGAGGCTGATGCCGAGGAACGTGCCGTTTCCGAGTACCTCGCGGACGCTTCCCATCATGAGCAGGGCGATCATGAACCCGATACCCGTCCCGACGGCGTCCAGGAGTGCCCGGCCGACGGGGCGCTTCGACGCGAACGCTTCCTGGCGGCCCAAGATCATGCAGTTCACGACGATCAGCGCCACGAAGGCACCGAGCGCTTTGTGGACCGTCGGCACCACCGCTTCCAGGGTCATGTCGGCGATCGTCACGAACGTGGCAATGATCACGATGTAGGTCGAGATGCGCACCTCGTGCGGGACGAAGCGTTTGAGCGAGGAGACCAGCAGACTGGACCCCAACAGCACGAAAAACGTCGCGAGTCCCATGGCGATGGAGTTGGCGACGGAGTTGGTCACCGCCAGGGCGGGGCAGAGGCCGAGCATTTGGATCAGCACGGGGTTCTCCCGCCAGATGCCGCGGAGGACGTCCTGTTGTGGCGTGGTCGCTCTCATCGGGGGACCTCAACAGTCCGCACGGCAAGTACCGGCTCCAGGCGCTGCAGTGCCTCGTTGATCGTGTTGATGACCGTCTTGGACGAAATCGTTGCGCCCGTGATCATGTCGACTTCGTGCGGATCGCCCGTTCCGTCGCGCGGTTTGACACCGACCAGCGGGGCGGAGACGTCGCTGAACTGGCCGACGAAGCTCGTGTCCTTCTCGATCTTGTCGCCGAGTCCGGGCGTTTCTTTACTCTCGAGTACCTTCATGCCGATGACCGTACCGCCGGCCGGGTCGTAGCCGAAGATGAGCCGCACGATGTCCTGGAATCCCGGTTGGCCGGCCGCAATGGCGTAGCCGAGGAACTCGTCGCCGCGGTAGCCCGCGTAGATCCGCTCCAACTCCTCCGCGCGCGCCCCGGCGGGAAGTGCGCGCTCGACCGTCCCGTCGATCACGTAGAGCGTGTCGAACCGATCCGGTTCGCCGAGCACTTCGAAGATCGCGAGCCGGAGCTGCTCGGCCTTGTAGGCCTGAATCGTCGGCTGGGTCCATTGGAACACGAAGACGATCAGGAGTCCGGCCAAGGCGCCGGCGATCGCCAAGGTCGCGAGCAGCCGACCGGGACGGACCTCAGGTCGGGCCTGAGGGGTCGGAGGGGCGGTCATGTGGGCACCGGTGCCG
>JBDHIW010000084.1:0-9541 GCA_039587215.1 Gemmatimonadota bacterium
GCACGAACTCGAGCCCCACCGGCAGCGTGTCGCCGACCGCACCGGGCCACCGACGGTCCCCGGCCCCGCGACCCACCACGTCGAAGCCGATCATCAGGTCGTCCAACGGCGGGCCGTCCTCGACCTCGATCTGCACCCAGAGGTAGGCCGCGTCGGCCGCGCCGCGCACGGCGAGCCCCTGCCCGCGATACAGCGGGTCGTGCTCGCGCCAGGCGACCGCGCGCTCCGCGAGCCCCTCGCCGGCCACGGGGGCCACCGGTTCGATCGCGATCAGGCCGTAGTGCTGCTCCGGGTTCATCCGGTTCCACCACAGACGGGCGCGCTCGTTCGGAAGTTCGAAGCTGCGGACCAGCCAGTTGTGCTTGAACCACTCGTCGATCCACGCGAAGACGATGCCGCCCGCGGTGCCAGCCTCCGCGATCTCGACCGTCATGCGCGCGTTGAGCCGGGCCATGGCGGCCTCGGTATGCCCGCCGTGGTGCCATCCCTGCGGCTGCAGGTGCGAAATGCCGATGCTCGAGGGAACGCCGTACTCCGCAATCAGTAGCGCCTGGCCGGCGTGGTGCCGACGCAGGGCCTCGACGTAGCCGTAGTACCGCGACGGGCCGAGCGACGACGCCGTCGAGTCGTACGCCGGGTCCAGCAGCAGAAAATCGGGATCGTACGGATAGACGTGGTACGAGGCGTAGTACCCGGCGGGCAGCGCGTCCGTCGCCTGCACGCGGGCCGCGTCGATGCCCGCGGCGTCCGCGTTGAACCCGCGCGGCGGGTAGCCGATATCCTCGCCCAGGCCGCGGCGGATCGCCGCCTCTTCGTCGCTCGACGCTTCCGTGACGTGCACGAGCGGATCGAGGACGGGCCAGTTGGACCACGCGACCGGGCGCTGCTCGTGGTACTCCCGCATCTCGTAGCTGACCATGCTGTCCAGCATCTGCGCCAGCACGACTTCGGTCGCCTGCGCATCGAGCACCTCGAGGTAGCGACCCCGCCACGCGGTGAGTCCCGGGCGGGCCGCATTGAAATCCTCGACCGCCCCCGGCTCCCATTCGCTGCCCACCAGATACGCCAGCGTCCAGGGCGACACGTCAGCGACGTAGTGTCCGCCGGCGTGACCCGGCCGGGGCGGAATGTCGGCCCGTCCGTGCAGCAGGTCCACCACGTCGTGGATCGTCGCGACGAACTCGCCCTGCCAGGATGCGTCGTCGAATCCGCCGTCGTGGGGCGACTCCGTCCAGGCGCCGTGAATCAACCACAGCGGGGCATCGGGGTGTGCGAGATTGTACTCGCGCAGCGCGGTGTAGAAGTCCGGCGGGTGGATCGTATAGGCGCGCACCACGTTCGCCCCCAACGCACCGATGTCGCTCAGCCACTCGTCGTAGACGTCCCGCGTCGGAAACTGGCTGGGGAACCGTCCCGGCAGCGCCGCTCCGATGTTGACCCCCTTCACGAAGAGCGGCATCCACCCGTCGGCCGTCCGCACATCGAAATGCTCGCCGTGGGTCCTGGCCCGCATCACCATCGTATCCGGACGGACGAATCTCGGGCGGGCGGGCGGGACGCCGAACTCGACCGGCAGGCGTGCGAGATACCGGGCGGCGTCGGCGTTGTCCGGATCGAGGTCGCGCACGCGGACGAACCGGTCCCGCACCGCCTGCAGATCGCCCGCCCGCCACTCCAGGATGCCGAACCCGGTGAGCGCATCCACGTTGTCTGGATCGTCGTCCAGCACGGACTGCCACTGGGCCCGCGCCTCGGCCACGCGATCGCGGCGCAGCGCGACGTAGCCCAACCCGACCCGCGCGCCGACGTGGCGGGGGCATTTGGCGACGGCTTCGAGGAACGCGGCCTCGGCCCCAGGGAGGTCCTCGCTTCGATACTGCTCCCAGCCGCGCGCGGCAGCCGGATTGGCCGCCTGCGGGCAGGTCACGGGCGAATTCAGGATGGGAAGCAGGGACAGCAGCGCCACGGCACCGAACGCACCTGCAGTTCGGAGCTCGGCTGGGCACGCCAGGCGGCGCGCGCGGGCGGTGAATCGGGCGACCGCTCCCTTGCCGGCGCGGGCGGCGATCACGATGACCGTCGTCTCACGCCTCGCAATATACGCTGTTCGTGTCGGTTATCGCGGTTCCCAGAGTTCCAGCCGGTTGCCTTCCGGGTCCATGCACCAACCAAAGCGGCCGTACGGGTAGTCGTCGACGCGATCGTCGACGGCGACGCCCGCGTCCCGCAGCCGAGCGAGCAGCGCGTCCAGATCGCGCACCCGGAAGTTGAACATGTACGGGCGATCCGACGGTTCGAAGTAGGTGGTGTCGTCATCGAACGGCCCCCAGACCGTCGCCCCCACGCGGGCCGCATCGTCCATCTCGCGCCACTGAAACATCACCGAGCCGTCGGCAGCCGGCTGGATGCCGAGATGCTCCCGATACCAAGCGCGCAGCACCTCGGGATCCCGCGCCTTGAAGAACACGCCGCCCAGGCCGGTCACTCCGGGGTGCGCCGCGTCGGCGCCGGGATCGGCCGCGCCCCACGCGGACAGACGCGCGGCCGCCCACGGAGCCCACTCCGCGTCGGGGGCCTCTGCGGCGCGCATCTCCTCGAGCCCCATCAGCAGGCGCACGAGATCCGAACGCGTGAACGGGCGACCCATCAGGGCCGCCAGTCGCTCCTGCAGAAACGTCGCATACCAGATCGGCCACTCGGGATCGTGACCGTCGGTCGCCTCGAACGCGGCATGGTGGGCCTCGCCCGCCTCCCGCAGCAGCGCCGTGAGGGCGTCGACGGCGGTCATGTCGCTCACGGCGCCAGCGGCTGGGCGAGCACGGCCAGGATGATCGCGATGCCCTCCTCGAAGTTGCCCAACCGGATGTTCTCGTTGGGCGAGTGCTGGTTGTTGTCCGGGTTCACCGAGGGCACGAGTACCGCCGGCACGCCGAGCGTCGACACGAACGGCGCGATGGGAACGGAGCCGCCGTGCGTGCGAATCAGGATGGGCATCTGCCCGAACAGATGCGTCATGCCGGCGGCCAGCCACCGCCCGGGCTCCGAATCGAACGCCGTACGAAACGCGCCGTACGAGATGTCCGATTCGAACGTGGCAAGCCGCGGATGGGTCCGGCGCTCTTCATCGGTCGGAGCCCGGTCAAGCACGCGGTAGCCCAGGCCCTCGATGTGTTCGCGGATCGATCGAATCAGGCGCTCGGGGTCGCTCTCCTTCACCAGGCGGACGTCGACCTCCGCCGTTGCCGTGCCCGGAATGATCGTGCGCACCTGGTCCCCCACCCATCCCGACGCCAGCCCGCGCACGTTCAGCGAGGGGTACTGGATCGCCTCTTGGAGCGTGGGGGCGACCCCATCGGGTTCGGCGACCCCCATGGCGTCGAGGATCGCCGCCTCGTCGTCGGGCACGCGTGCGAGCACGGCACGTGTCTCGTCGTCGATGGTGATGCCGTCGTAGAACCCGGGAATCGTCACGCGGCCCGCGTCGTCTTTCAACGAGGCGAGGATGCGGGCGAGCCGCACGCCGGGGTTCGGCAGATAGTTGCCGTAGTGGCCGCTGTGCTGCGGCACGCGCGGGCCGTAGGTCGTCAGCCGGAACGTGGCGATGCCCCGCGCGCCGAACACCAGCGTCGGACGGTTCGAGACGTGCGGCGGCCCATCGAAGATCACCAGCATGTCGGCGGCAAGCAGATCGCGGTACCGCACCACGTCGCGCGGCAGATGCGCGAGAGCCATCTCCTCTTCCGGATCGACGATCACCTTGAGGTTGACATCGGGGGTGACCCCCGCCGCATCCAGCGCATCGATGGCGGCCAAGAACTGGATGTTGGGCGCCTTGGAGTCCGATGCCGACCGCGCGAAGATCCGCCACTCGGGGTGTCTGTCCCCCTCGAGGCGGCTCCACGGCAGCGTCTCCCACCCGCCGTCGTCCGTCCGGCGCTTGAGTACTGCCTCGTATGGATCGGGCTGATCCCACCGCCCGGGGTCCACCGGCTGCCCGTCGGCCTGCAAGTAGACGAGCGCCGTCCGCGTCGCGCCGGGGGCAGACCGCTCCGCCAAAATGAGCGGCAGACGTTCGGTCTCGAGTTGGCGGGTCTCGAACCCGCGCGCAGCGAACTGGGCCTCGAGCCACCCGATGAGGTGCGTGAGATCCTCGATGTTGTTCGCATCGTTCGGAAGCGCGAGGTACTCCCGGAACAGTTCGAGCGCTCGCGGCACCTGGTCGTCGGCATGGCGACGGATGGCGTCGGGTGGCAACTGGGCACGGGCGCCTGCACCCCACAAGGCGCAGACGGCGGCCATCACGATCACGCGGTTCCGCATCGACTACTCACCTTTCTCGTCCGAATCCCAGCAATACCGATGCACCTGCCACTGCGACAGCGGGCTGGCACCCGAAGACCGGTACCCCTGCAACGCCGTCCGCGCATCGATGCGCTCGCCGTCGGGATCGTGGGGCGCGCCGAAGGCGTACACGCCTCCACCCGCACGTTCGTGTTCCGCATACGCTTCGAGCTGCCCACACAGGTCCGACCGCGACTGGTCGAATGGTACCCATGGGGTCGACGCCTCGCATCCGACGTAGCGGAGACCGGGCAGTTCGTCCACGAGCCCGCGGATTCGTGCCGAACCGTATTGCGCGGAGATCTGGATCAGGAACACGGAGCCGCGACGGACGAACGGCGCCGCATCGCGCACGACGCGGCGGCGGAACGAGAATCCGTCGTCTCCGCGGCTGGCCGGTGGATTGGCGAGCACGAAGTCCACACTCCCGTGCAGGGCTTCCACCGCGGCCGCGTCGCGTCCCGCGAGCGCCGAGAACGAATCGGCGTGGACGACCCGTACCCGATCCTCCACGCCGTTCGCCGCAACGTTCGTCCCGGCGACGGCAACGTTGGCGGCGATCACGTCGAACGCCCACACCCCCGTCACGCCCGGCAACTTGGCCGCCGCGATGGCCAGGCATCCCGTCCCGCACCCCCAGTCCAGCCCGCGTCCCCGGAGCCCGCTGGCCGCCACGGACTCGAGGCAGATGGTGCTGGCGGGTGTGAGCGGGTAGGCCCCCGGCACGGTGCGGATCGTGATCGGAGCGAGCGCCCCAACGACCTCGGCGCCGAGCACGACGGTGCCCGCCGACGCTCCGGCAGGCGGACCGACGGCGTCGGGCCCGGACCACTCCCGACTCACCGGTCCGGCGGTTCCAGGCGCAGCGACCAGACGTACGCGGCGAGCGCCGTGACGTCCTCGTCGGTCAGGTCGCCCCACATCCCGCGAACCGGCATTGCGCCGCCCGTGGACGATTCGCGGCCCGAGACGCCGTGCACCACCCGCTCGACGAGGTCCTCGAACGTACCGCGCCCGCGGAGCCACTCGTCGTCGGCCAGGTTCGGACCGTTCTGCGTTCCGCGTCCGGCCTGCCCGTGGCACGCCGTGCAGTTGGGGATGCCGTGGAACAGCGTCCGGCCGCGGTCGATCGCCGCCGCCGTCACCTGCGCGGGTCGGCGCGGTGCATCCTGGGCGGCGGCCGGGGCCGCGATCGTCAGAGCCAGCACACTCACCAAAAGGTGGAGCCGCATTCTCTCCCTCGCTCGTCTCCTTCAAACTGCCCGATCCGCGGGAATCTCGCGAGGTCCTACGGGTTACACTTACTGTCGTTCCGCCGCTCCCCCAACCTCCGGAGTCCGTAGCCGAATGCCCAGCGACGACCGCGCCGCCAAGCTCGTGATCACCGTGGACGGGTTCCGCGAACCCGTGTTGCTCTTCTCGCGCAAACGGGCCAAAGGCACCCCCAAGCACAAGCTGTTCGAGTTCCTCGGGGGCGGCCTCGACGGCAACGACCCGATGGAGGGCCTCGTGCGCGAATTGGAGGAAGAAGAGAAAAGCGGTGCGCTGGCCGAGCACGTTCGACGCGCGCGGCCGAGCCCGCGTCTGGTCACGGTCGGCGGCGCACCGCAGTACGTGTTCGAGACGACCATCCCGCTGGAACTCTACCTGGAACTGCGCCACGCGAAGGCCGAGAGCTTCGGGTTCGCACTCATCCCGTCCACGCGGCTCGCGAGCCCGGGCATGACCGACCGGTTCACCAAAAAGACCGTCGGGATCCTGCGGGCCCTGGAACGCCTGTCATGAAACCCTCACACTGGATCGGCGGACTCGTCGTCATCGGACTCGCAGGAATGGGAGCGACGCCCGAAATCCCGGCACCCTCCGTTCTCACGAGCTACGGTGCGGAAGTCGCCGCGGGGGAGCACGAGGTGTTCGTCGCCGAACCCGACCACGTGACGCGCCCGGGCATGGTCTACGTCCTGGGCCGGGACAGCTCGGGCGGTTGGACACCGCGGCAGACCCTCGCGGCCGAGAACGGCTCGCCACAGGACGGCTTCGGAGCGGCGATCGCCGTCGACGGCGACCGGCTGATCGTCGGGGCACCCGGGCTCGACAGCGGACGCGGACGGGTCGTCGTCTTCTCCCGCGACCCCGACGGCAGGTGGCACCCGACCGGGGAATGGCAGCCGCCTGACCGCGCGATGGTCGGATTCGGTGCCGAACTGGCGATCGACGGCGAATGGGCGCTCGTGGGCGCCCCGTTGACCGGCGACGGGCGCGGTGCCGTCCTCCCGTATCGTCAGACCGCGGACGGGTGGGTGCCGGGTGATCCGCTCCCGCACCCGATCGACGAGGACGGGACGCTCTTCGGATTCGCCCTCGCGCTCGACGGGAACCGAGCGCTCGTGAGCGCCCCGATCGCCGAGAACCGGTCGGGCGCCGTGTTCGGCTTCCACGTCGACGACGCCGACGCATGGCATGCCGCCGGCGCCCTCGAGGCGACCGCCGTCGTCCCCAACACGATGTTCGGGGTGAGCCTCGCCGCCGACGACGGCCTCCTCGCCGTCGGTGCGCCGTTCGCGGGACTGCTCTTCGGCCGGGTGCACCTGTATCGGGAAGGCGCGACCCCGGGCTCCTGGACGGAGATCGGCACGGTCACCCCGGCCGACGGCACGCGCGGCGGCCAGTTCGGCGTCGCGGTCGCCGTCACGGAGGACACGCTGTGGGTCGGGGCGCCCGGTATGGACGCCGCGCGCGGCGCGGTCTACCGCTTCGCCGCCGAGGGTGAGACATGGATCGAGGCCGGCAAGCTGGTCGCCGACGACGCAGCATCCGGCGATGGATTCGGCGCGGTCGTCGATGCGGGTGGCGCCTTCGTGGTGGTGGGTCTCCCGGGCGACGACTACGGATACGGATCGGCCGTCGTCTTCGAACCCGGACCCGACGGGTGGACCGCCGCAGATCGGGGGACCTCGCCGGTGCTGGCGCTCGACGCCGTTCGGGACCAACGGGTGACCTGCGTCGACGGCCGCGCGAGCGCATTCCCGTGTGACGGAGTGGACTTGCTCGCCTTCGTACCGCTGACGGACCTCGGGGCCATGCGCGGCATCGAGCTCAACGACGTATGGGGCTGGGTCGACCCCGCGTCCGGCCGCGAATTCGCGCTGGTGGGCCGGACGGACGGGACGGCCTTCGTCGAGATCACGGACCCGTTGCGGCCCGTGTATCTCGGTGAACTCCCGATGCCCGAGGGGACGTCGGTCAACAGGTGGCGGGACATCAAAGTCTACGCGGACCACGCGTACATCGTCGCCGACGGCGCGGGAGCGCACGGCGTGCAGGTCTTTGCGCTGGCGCAGCTGACCACGCTGACGGATCCGCCGGTCACCTTCGAGGCGACGGCCCGGTACGACGACGTCTTCAACGCGCACAACATCGCGATCAACGAAGCGACCGGGTACGCGTACGTGGCCGGGGCGAACGGCGGCGGCACCACCTGCGGGGGCGGGCTACACATGCTCGACCTCTCCGAGCCGGCCGCGCCGGCGTTCGCCGGCTGCTTCGCGCACACGGGCACCGGACGCAGCCGCACCGGCTACGCCCACGACGCACAGTGCGTCGTGTACGCGGGCCCCGATACGACGTATGCCGGCCGGGAGATCTGTTTCGGGTCCAACGAGACCGCCCTGAGCATCGCGGACGTCACGGACAAGGATGCGCCCGTGGCCGTGTCCCTCGCGGAGTACCCGAACATCCGGTACGCGCACCAGGGGTGGCTGACGGAGGATCACCGCTACTTCTACCTGGGCGACGAGCTGGACGAAATCGACGGGTTCGCCGCCGGAACGCGCACGCTGGTCTTCGACGTGTCGGACCTGGACGATCCCACGCTCGTCCTGGAACACCTCGCCGACACGCCAGCAACGGATCACAACCTCTACATCCGCGGCACCCTGATGTATCAGTCCCACTATCAGGCGGGCCTTCGCATTCTCGACATTTCCGATCCGACGGCGCCGGTGCAAGTAGCCTCGTTCGACACCTTCCCGTACTTCGAGGACGGGACCACCATGGATGGCACGTGGTCGAACTACCCGTTCTTCCCGAGCGGCACCATCGTCGTGACCGGGAGGCGCGAGGGGCTCTTCGTCGTCGCGCGCACGGGACAGCCCATCCTGCCCTGAGCGTCACGCCAGGAGACGAAAGCGGAAAGATGCCGTGAGCTGCGCGTGCTGGGCGGCATCCTCCAGCCGTCGCTCCAGCACGACCGTGTCCTCGTCTGTCCGCCAGCCGCTCTCCTCGTCCGGGGCGCCCGGCCCGACAACGCGCCACTCGAGCGCGGCGTCCCGGCGCCGGAAGCCGAGGTCGATCGCGGTCGCACCGATGAGATCGTCCGCGTTCCGGGCAGCCAGCGCGACTACCGCCTCGAGGGTTGGGATGCCGAGGGAGAGTGGCAGTCGCGCCCATCGCGGCGGCCCGTGGAGCGCCACGTCGGCAGCGCGTTCGAGGAGACCGGCCTGCTGTGCGACGACACGCGCCACGTGCTCGAGGCCCCCGTCCGTCGCGTCGAGGGCTCGCGCGACCAGTTTGAGCGCCGGCGACGTGAACAACGACTTCACGGTGCGCGTGCTCCCGTCCGACTCCCACTGGAACACCGTCCAGCGATACCATCGCTCACGTGCGCCGGCCGACACATCCACGGACATCGCAACGTCTGGATCGTCGACCTCGACACGCTCGTCGTCGGAGAAGCGCACGCCGCCGTGCAGCCCCCCGCCCAGGCTGAACCCGGTCAGCACCCCCGCATCCGCGGGATCGGCTGCCCCGACCGGGGCCGCGTGCAACTGCCACGTCTGATAGAACTCGCTGCCACGGTTGAACGGATCCCACGGATGGTCGTAGACCCGATGGGCGTGCAGGCTGGCGAGGCTGGCTCGGAACAACATCGCGACCTCCGGTGCGTGATGGACCTAACCAACCGTGGAATGCGAGAGCGCCATAGGCCCAGCGTGGGACGCCGATCCCCCCAGGTGGGACACCGGCGCTCTGCGCGTGGCCGGTGGACGGATGCGCCGCAGGGCGTGATCTTGCGGGCGTGACACGCCAGCTCTCCCGTCTCAGAATCGAACAGCTCGTCGTCGCCGGCGCGATCGTGATCGCCTACGTCGCGCTGCGTCTGCCGTTCCCGGTGGTGCCTGGCGCCTTCCACGACGACGCC
>JBDHIW010000297.1:0-2077 GCA_039587215.1 Gemmatimonadota bacterium
GGGCCATGGAGCCGACCAGGGCGATGGTCGCGAAGGCAAACCACTGCACCGCATACGAGCGATGCGACCCTTCGTCCAGCGCCGGAAGCGGGACGGCGGCGAATGCCGGTGCGAGACCGGGCGGCACCGCCGCGCGACGGAGCACGACCGGCAGGATCCGGTAGGGCGCCCGCGGGCCGATCACGGCCGGGTCGGGCGATCGCAGACCGAGCGGGAACGTCGCCGTGTCGGGCGGAATCAGCGCGGAGGGCGCCGGACGCAGCAGCACGCCTTCGACCTCGGTCGACACGGGTTCCGCCGCCGCACTGAGATCCGCCGTCATCCCGTCGGCGGAGGGGAGCCACCCGCGCTCGACGAGCACGGCGGTGGAATCGTCCAGGAGCAAGGGCGTCACGACGTGGACCCCCGGCACCCCGTTCAAGGGCCGCAGCCACACGACGGTCTGCCGGGAAAAGTCGAACCGGCCGGTGGCCGTGGCACGGCGATCGGCGAGGCTGTCGGCCGCGCCATCCACGGACGCCGAGAGCGGGACGACCGGTCGCGTCCGCTGCGCCTCGACAGCCGCGTTCGCCGCACGCCGTTCCGCCAACCGGTCCAACTGCCACACCCCGAGCCGCGCGCAGCCGAGGGCCGCGGCAGTGCCCACGACGAGCACGAGCCAGTGCTTCACCCCTGCGGCCGCCCCACCACCACGTCCGGGTCCATCCCGAGGAACAGGCCGGTCTCCACGACGCCCGGCAGCTCCCGGAGCCGACCGTCCACCTCGGCCGGGTCCACGAGCCCGCCCTCGAAGCGGCAGTCGATGATGAAGTGATCCTCGTCGGTGCGGTACGGCTCGCCACCCAGCAGGCGCAGCGCGGTCCGCGCACCGAGCGCTTCCATGGTCGCGAGGTTCGTCTTCCAGCCGAAGGGGATGACCTCGACCGGCACCGCGAACTTGAGCCCCAGGCGCTCCACGAGCTTGCCCTGATCGACAATGATGACATACCGCGACGACGCGGCCGCCACGATCTTCTCCCACAGCAGCGCGCCCCCATGCCCCTTGATCAGGTCGCCGTTCGGCGCCACCTCGTCCGCGCCGTCGATGGTCAGATCGACCGCCGGGTGCTCGTCGAGACTCGTGAGTGGAACGCCGACCTGGCGGGCAAGCTCGGCCGTCCGTGAGGACGTCGGGATGCCCACGATATCGCCGAGCAACCCGGCGGCGATGCGGCGCCCGATGGCCTCCACGGCGAACGCCGCGGTGGAACCGGTTCCGAGCCCCAGCACCATCCCCGACTCCACACGGTCGACGGCGTCTTCGGCTGCGCGACGCTTGAGCTCCTGCGCATCACTCATGGGCGTTACACCGTTTCCAGAAAGTGCGAAAGGTCGTGGATCTGCAGCACCGGCCGGCCGCGCGCGACGAGCGCCTCGCGATCGCCCTCCGCCTGCGCCGCCAGCAGCTGACCGAACGTGTAAGGCGCCCCCGGGATCGGCAGGTCGCGCTCGGCCGCGTCCACCCACTGAATGAAGTGTCCGGTGGCGGGCCCGCCTTTGTGCAGCTGCCCGGTCGAGTGAAGGAACCGAGGCCCATACCCCGCCGTGACCACGACGCCCAGTCGTTCGGCGAGAATCTTCTGCAGCGCGCGCAGCTCGCGGTCGTTCTCGGGCGTGGGCGGGAGCCACGCTCCGACGGCAACGTAGTCGCCGGGATGGACCGCCTCCACGAACTCCTCGACCGCACGCCGGCGCAGCGGTCGCGGAGGCTCGGCGTCCCCGCCCCGCTCCAAGACCGCCTGCGTGTTGCGCTTGCTCTCGGCCACGTTGGGCTGGTCGAACGGGTTCACGCCCAGAACGGCGCCGGCCACGGCGGTCGCCAAGCTCCACCGGAAGAACTCGCCGCCCAGTGTTTCCGCCGTCGGAGCGGGCAGCACGACATCACCCCTGCCCCCGCCGTAGGTCACGGTCATGACGTCGCGAGCCCCCGCGGTGGGACGCCCGTCGGTGCCCACGACGGGGAGCACCCCGCGTCCCTCTTTCCCGGTGCTCTCGGCCACCAGCTGCTCGATCCAGAGCCCGAGCGAGCGGAGGTCGT
>JBDHIW010000085.1:0-10809 GCA_039587215.1 Gemmatimonadota bacterium
GGCGTGCCCCGACCGGAGGGTCACGGTGAAGACCGTCCGGCCCGGCCGGGAGTCGACCATGACGTCGCCGTGGTAGCGCCGCACGAGCCGTTGAGCGATGTCGAGCCCGAGACCGGTCCCCTGTCCGGGGGGTTTGGTCGTGAAGAAGGGATCGAACACGCTGGAGATCATCTCGGCCGGAATCCCCGGCCCGTCGTCGATCACCCGGACGACCACCCGGTCCAGCTCCGCGCGCGCGGTGACGTCGACTCGCCCACCATCTCCAATGGCGTCGAGCGCGTTGTCGATCAGGTTCATCCACACCTGGTTCAGTTCGCCGCCCGTTGCATACACGAGCGGCAGATCGGGCGCCACGTCCACCGTGACCGTGGCCGACTTGGCGCGGACCTTGGCCGTGAGAATACGGATCGTGTCGCGCAGACCAGGTTCCACGGCGACGGACTCCGGCCCCGCCAGGTTGTCCATGTACGTGAACTGCTTGACCGCACCTACCAGGTCGTAGATGCGGGCCGCCGACCGCTCGATGTCGTCGGCGAGCGCATGCGTCGCGCACTCGGCGGCGATCCAACGTACCGCCGCCTCCAGCGCGGTATCCGAGGCAACCTCAGCCACGGTGTCCAGCGCCTCGACGGTGACCGCCGTATCGACGAGTGAGTCCGCATCCACCTCGTCGAGCCCGTGGCGGTCGAGCCACTCCGCGATCATGTCCTCGCGATCGGCACGCTGCAGGGGGTCGAGGTCAGGCCCGACCGGCGCGGCCAGGGTGGCCTGCCAGACCCGCTCGATCACGTCGAGGGTCTCGTCCCCGCATCCGGACGCGCGCAGGGCCCGCGCCGCGGCTGCGGCGTCGGCAAGCCCCGACCGCAACAGCTTCGCTCCGCGTACCGTGGCGGACGCCGGATTGTTGAGCTCATGCGCCAGCCCCGCGGCGAGCTTGCCCAACGACACCATCTTCTCATCCTGCAGGGCACTCGTGTTGAAGTTCCGCGCGCGATCGAGCATGGTGTGCACCGTATACGCGGTGAACACGGGGCAGTCGCGGATGAGCGCGGGAAAGTGCCGCTCCTCCAGGGCGAGAAACTCGGTCCGCTCCTCGAGGTAGTTATCACCGGGCGGCCCCTTCATCCGTGAGAACGGGAGCATCCCGCACACTTCTCCGACATGCCACTCCGTCACCAATCGCGGACCCGCTCCGCGGTCCACGCGGACGGCGACGCACCCGGAGATCACGATCCACATCTGTTCGATGCGCCGGCCCTTGGCGCCGAGAATGGTTCCGGCCTCCTGCGTGTCCAGTGCCCCGCGCGCCACGAGCCACTCCAGCTCGGTTCGCGGAATGTCGGCGAGCCTCGGGAGGCCCGCGAGGCGATCGACGAGCCCGGCGTCGCTCATGGACGGATGCCGGCTCGTGGCGCGGGCCGTGCGCTCCAGTGGGCGGGGATCTCCATCGCCCGCTGCCGGGGGTAGATCTCATCGAGCGTCTCCCCATCGTGAAGACGCCCGTTCTTCATCACATACCGCACGGTGTTGGTATGTCGAAGATCGTCGAGCGGGTTGCCGTCGAGGACGACGAGGTCGGCCAGCTTGCCGGCCTCGATCGATCCCAGTTCCTCCTGCAGTCCGATCGCCTCAGCGCCGAAGATGGTTGCGGCACGCAGGGCGTCCATGCTGGTCATGCCACCGGACGCGAGCGACCAGAGCTCCCAGTGGAACGCGAGGCCCTGGAACTGCCCGTGACTTCCGACCCCGGCCCGGCCGCCGGCCTCCACGATGTCCTTCGCCACCTTCGCCATCGGGCGGAACACATGTTCCTCGTCCATGAACCACCCGCCGGGTCCCGGCCCCGTCCCCGATCCGCGGCGGCGTGTGACCCGGTCGACTTCCGCGTGCGGAACGAAGCGTCGCACCTTGGGGTCGTCGTGGGGGTTCTCCTCGACATACCAGTAGTTCTCGGCCCACGGACCGCCGTACGCCACGAGCAACGTCGGGGTATACGTCACACCCGACTGCGCCGCGAGCGTGACGAAGTCTTCGTACAGTGGAAAGACCGGGAAGGAGTGTTCGTGCCCCGGATACCCGTCGACGATCTGGGTGAGGTTCATCTTGAAGTTGAGGGAGCCCTCCGTCGTCGGCATGATCTCCTGCTCGCGTGCCGCCTGGATGATCCACTGGCGCATCTCGCGGTTCCCCGCGACGTACATCTTGATCGTCTTCGTGTCGTAGTACGTGGAGTACCGTCGCATGACGTCGCGGGCGTGCTCGAGCGACGTGATCTGCTCCTCCCAGAACACCCCGGGGCCCGTCGAGTAGATGCGCGGCCCGACGAGCGCACCGGCGTCGACCTGGTCCGCATAGGTCAGCACGTCCGTGGTGCTGGTCTGCGGGTCGCGCGTCGTCGTGACTCCGTGCGCCAGGTTCGCCAGAAAGGCCCACGCCTGCGTCCGGTGGATGCCCCAGGCCGGGCGCATGTGCGCGTGCACGTCGACGAACCCCGGCACGATCGTCTTTCCGGCCACGTCGACGATCTCCGCACCGTCCGGGACCGCGACCGCACCCCGCGCGCCGACGGCGACGATGCGGTTGTCGGTCACCACGACGTCCGCCCCCTCGAGCACCTCGTCGCCGCGCATCGTGACGACCCTCCCGCCGCGAAGCACGATGGACCCGCGCGGAATGTCCCGATCGACCATCACGGTGACGCGGTGCTCGAACGGCACGTACGCCGTGTCGGCTTCCGCTGCCGCCACGTCGTACGTCACGAGCGCGTTGCCGACCGCCCAGTACATCCGGCCGGCGTCGGCGCTCCACCGCGGAAACTGCCCGCCGATGTCGGTCAGCTTGCGGGCGGGGAAGCTCGCCCGATCAGGGTCGCTGACGTCGATCGTGGGCGCGTCGCCGCCGACCAGCGGCGCGGTGACGACGTACAGGTTGTCCCGGACGCGCGCAACGGCCCGATCGCCGACGGGGGCCATGCGGATCTCGTCGGCGTCGGGCGGATCGTCGTAGTCCGGCGGCTTGATCCCCCGGACCTCGAGATGCGTCCGCTCGTCCGTCCCGTCCCACCGCATCGACACGAGTCCGCGCGAGCCGGCGGTAAAGAAGATCCGCCCCGCGTCCGCGCTGAAGTGCGGCCAGTCGAGCCCGCCGGCCGGTGTGACCGTCGTCGCCTCGCCACCGCTCGCCGACACCCACACGTACGCCTCCGCCGCGCCCGCCGGACGGGGGCCCGTCGCCTCGCGGTAGGCCCGCGCCGGTCCGGAGAGCATCACGATCCGCTCACCATCGGGCGACCATGCGGGCGTCTGGTAGATCGCCGGGCGCGTCGTGAGACGCTCGGGTCGGGCGCGTCCGTCGGCGCGGACGCGGTAGAGGTGGCCGCCGTCGCGATCCGACCACGTCACGTAGGCGAGCCATCGGCCGTCGGGCGACCACGTGGGCTGGGCCTCGACCGTCGGGCCCTCGTCCGCGCGCCGCGCGGTCACGAGCTGCGGGTCGCCGTCGGGCAGCGCCATCACGTACAGCCGGTCCATGGCAACGAACGCGAGCCGCGCGCCGTCCGGAGACGGCGCGATGTCCCGGATTTGGCGCGCCGCGAACTGCGGCGCATCGTCGATGTCATAGGCAAAAGCCAGCTTCGGACCGAGTTCCAGCTCGACGCTCACCGTGAACGGCACCGCGATGGGCGCCGAGCCGTCGATGGGCACGCGCCAGATCTTGCCGCCGTAGGAAACGACCAGCTCCCGCGAGTCCGGCGTGAACGCCATGCCCGGAAGCACGTCCCGCGTGGCCCGCGACTCCTGATCGTCGCGCTGGACGGGGTACGCGAGCCAGGACTCCTCTCCACTCTCGAGGTCCCGGAGCACGAGTCCCGTCGAGGCGTCGTAACGCGTCCCGTACACCAGCCAGCGCCCGTCCGGCGACAGCGTGGGCCGCAAGCCGGAGCCGAACCGGGACGAGCGCTCGGTGCGGCGCCCCGTAACGCGGTCGAACGTGGCCAACTGGTACTGCGGGTAGATGGCGTTGTACTGCCAGTTGCCCGTGCGCTGCGCGAACCAGATCGTGCGCCCGTCGGGGCTGAACGCGGCACCGAGCGCCTTCAGGTTGTCCGGCTCGTCGAACAGCGCCTGGCCCGACCCGCCGTCTACGTGCCACATCCGGAGCTTCGACGACCCGGAGCGCATCCCGGTCCGCGAGGCCACGATGTAGTTGCCGTCGGGGGACCACGCGGGCGACTGGTATCGGTGGTGCTTCTCCGTCGTCAGCTGCGTCGAGTCGCCCGTCGCGAGGTCGAGGATCCAGAGGTTCTCGCCTCCGCTCCGGTCCGAGGTGATCACGATCCGCGTTCCGTCGGGGGAATACCGGGGCTGACCGTCGAACGCCATCCCGCTCGTGACCGCCGTCGCCTCGCCGCCCTCGAGTGGGACCGTGTAGATGTCGCCCAGAACGTCGAAGACGATCGTGCGGCCATCGGGACTCACGTCGAGCGAAAGCCACGACGCTTCGTCGGTCGTGATCGCCACGGTGCGCCCGGGGGCCAGCGGCAGCGTGCGCGGCGACGTCGTCGTGTCGGCGGCAGCCGTGTCCTGTGGCACGAGCGCATGCGGGCGAGCGTCGAGCGCGGCCGGCACGGCCAAAGCGGCCAGCGCCACCACGAGTCCTCGTCGGATCGGGTTCATGAGTCGCTCTCTCAAGTCAGGGATCGCGGACAGAGGCCCCCGGCAGACGGGCCGGCGGGAGCGTGCGTGGCAAGATAGGGTCGGCGTCCGGCGGTGGCGAGCGACCCGACTATGCCGTGAGGTCGTCGAGGAACGCCTTGGCCCAGGTATGCACGGTGAACTGCTTCACCACCCGCTGCATTCCGCGCATCTGCCGCCTGGCATCGCGCGGCGGCATGTCCAGCGCCTGCCCCATGGCTTCTGCCATGCCGTCCACATCGTACGGATTCACGCGAATCGCGCCGCGGAGCTCCGCCGAGGCACCGGCGAACTCGCTGAGGAGGAGCACCCCCGATCCGTCGAGGCGGGACGCAACGTACTCCTTGGACACGAGGTTCATCCCGTCGCGCAGCGGCGTGACCGCCATGATGTCCGCCGCGCAGTACATCGCGACCAGTTCCTCGAACGGCAGCGTGCGCCGGAGGTAGTGCACGACGGCGATGCCGACCTCGCCGTACCTCCCGTTGATCTGCCCGACCAGCTGCTCCACGTGGCTCCGGATCTCCTTGTACTCGTCGATCCGCTCACGGCTGGGGACGGCGACCTGCACGAGCACGATCTCATGTATGGCGTCGGGTCGGTTCTCGAGGAGTTGCTGGAAGGCCTTGAGACGCAGGTCGATCCCCTTCGTGTAGTCGAGACGGTCGACCCCCAGCATCATCTTTCGCCCGCCGCCGAGCTGCCGCCCGAACTCCGCCGCGCGCGCGCGGACGCCGTCGGAGCCCGCCGCCCGCTCGAACCGCTCGGCGTCGATGGAGATCGGAAAGACACCCGTCCGAACCGTCCGGCCCCGATAGCTGACCGCGTCACCCGAGAAGCCGGCGCCGGCGTGCCGCTGCGCCATCCGGGCGAAGTTGCGCCGGTCGGCCCGCGTCTGAAAGCCGACCGTGTCGGCGCCGAGTACCCCTTCCACCACCTCCCGACGCCACGGAAGCCGGTCGTACAGCGCCTCCGACGGAAAGGGGATATGGAAGAAGAAACCGATGCGGACATCGTCGCGGAGCGTGCGCAGCATCGACGGGACGAGCTGCAGGTGGTAGTCGTGCACCCACACGACCGCACCGGGCGCCGCCACCTCCGCTGCGGCTTCCGCGAATCGCCGGTTGAGGCTGGTATACGCGCGCCACCAGTGGCGGTGGTACTCCGGGGGACGCACCGCATCGTGGTACAGCGGCCAGAGGGTGCTGTTGCAGACACCCTCGTAAAAGTTCACGTGCTCTTGGCGCGAAACCGCGATGGGGATATTCCGGATCCCGTCGTGCGTGAAGGGATCGCGCGCGACGTCGATCTCCCCCGTCCAC
The DNA here is from genome assembly GCA_039587215.1 of Gemmatimonadota bacterium. GTDB lineage: Bacteria > Gemmatimonadota > Gemmatimonadetes > Gemmatimonadales > GWC2-71-9 > CAMYLY01. The sequence continues at coordinate 6,017 of JBDHIW010000085.1, forward strand.
CCGACCCACGACCCCTGTTGCTCCCGCGCGAACGGTGCGAGGGCCGAAACGAGCCCTCCCGGACTCATCGTCCACTGTCGATCGCCCGCCGCCGCGCGGCGCACGGGCAGCGTGTTTGCCACGATGACCAGCTTGGAACGCGGCATCGTTGCTTGTGTGACTCCTCGTCCGTCGAAAGATTACGGTCGTGGCAGCCCAGACCGATTCGCTCTCAGAATCTAACCCGATACCGCACGCCCCTCCTGCGGCCGACGCGTGGGCGGTGTTCCTGGACGTGGACGGGACGCTGTTGGAGATCGCGCCTGCCCCCGAAGCGGTCGTGGTCCCCGGAGACCTGCCGAGTCGTCTGCGCGCACTGGAGCGCGGCCTGGGCGGCGCCCTGGCCCTGGTGTCCGGCCGTCCGATCGCACAGATCGACGATCTCTTCGCGCCGGAACGGTTCACCGCGGCCGGCGTCCACGGCGCCGAGATCCGCCGCGACGAGGCACTCCGCCTGCTCGGGGACGACCCGGCCGGTCTCGACCCGGCCCGCCGCGCGTTCGCCGAGTTCGCGGCCGCCCACGACGGGACCCGCTGGGAGGACAAGCGCTTTGCGGTGACGCTGCACTTCCGGCAGCGTCCGGACGTCGGTGCGGCCGCGGAGGCGCTGGCGGGTGCCCTCGCCTCGCAACTCGGCGACATGGTCCACGTTCTCGCCGGCAAGATGGTGGTCGAGATCCGCTTCCGCGCGGCGACCAAGGCCACCGCCGTGGCCTCCCTGCTCGCGGAGCCGCCCTTTGCGGGCCGCCGGCCCGTGTACATTGGAGACGACGTGACCGACGAGGACGCGTTCGCGGAGGTGAACGGACGCGGCGGGATCTCGGTCGTGGTCGGGCCGGCGATGCCGGCGTCCTGCGCCCACGTGCGCGTGGCCACCGTCTCCGACGTCCACGCCTGGCTCGACAGCCTCACTCGACACCTGGAGTCGTCGCCCTGACATGTCCGACCTCAATCTCGCCGTCGTCGGCAACTGCAGTTACGGTGCCCTGATTGACCGCCGCGGCCGTGTAAACTGGGCGTGCTTCCCTCAGTTCGACGGCGACCCGATGTTCTGCTCCCTCCTGGATGGAGAGAACGGCGAGGGCGACGGCGCCGCCGGGTTCTGGGACATTTCCATCGAGCACCTGGCAGCGAGCGAGCAGGAGTACATCACCAGCACGGCGATCCTCCGGACCGTGTTGCGGGACTCCACGGGCAGTGCGCTCGAGATCATCGACTTCGCCCCGCGGTTCCGCCACTACGGCCGGTACTTCCACCCGCCGATGCTGGTGCGCATGGTCCGGCCCATCGCGGGCGCGCCGCGGATTCGGATCCGGCTCCGGCCCCGTACCGGCTACGGCGCGCGTCCGACGGACCGCACGTCGGGCAGCAATCACATCAGATACATCGGCGATGCGATCACGCTGCGGATGACGAGCAACGCGTCGGTGCGGTCCATCCTCGACGAGACCGCGTTCGTGCTGACATCGCCGCTCGCGTTTATCCTGGGGCCCGACGAGAGCCTCACGAGCTCGGTGACCGAAACGGCGCGAGACTTCTACGAACGCACCCACCACTACTGGACGGAGTTCACCCGATACCTGTCGATTCCGTTCGAGTGGCAGGACGAGGTGATCCGTGCGGCCATCACCCTCAAGCTCTGTTCGCACGACGAGAGCGGCGCCATCATCGCGGCCATGACGACGTCGATTCCCGAGGCCCCCGGTTCCGGACGCAACTGGGACTATCGGTACTGCTGGCTCCGGGACTCGTACTTCGTCGTCCACGCACTGAACCGGCTGGGCACGACCGGCACGCTGGAGCGCTACCTGGCCTACATCACGAATCTCGCAACAGCCGCTCCCGACGGGTATCTGCGACCGGTGTACGGACTCAATCCGGAGGGCTCGCTCGACGAGCGGGAGATCGAGACGCTCGCGGGCTACCGCGGCATGGGCCCGGTACGCGTGGGCAATCAGGCGTGGCAACAGGTACAAAACGACGGGTATGGGAGTGTCGTGCTTTCGGCGACACAGGTGTTCTTCGACCGCCGCCTGTATCACCAAGGAACGGACCTGCTCTTCCAGCAGCTCGAGAAGCTGGGCGAGCAGGCGGCGCAGCGGTACAACCAGCCCGATGCGGGCCTGTGGGAGTCCCGATCCCGCGAGGCCGTCCATACGTTCTCCAGCGTGATGTGCTGGGCCGCCGTCGACCGCCTCGCCAAGATTGCGACGCGGTTGGGCCTCGACGACCGCGCCGCGTATTGGCGCAGCGCCGCCGACCGTATCCATGACGATACGTGCGCGCACGCGTGGAATCCTTCGCTCGATCGGTTCGCAGCCACCTGGGGCGGCGACGGGGCCGACGCGAGCCTCCTGCTCCTACACGAGATGGGCTTCCTGCGGGCGGACGACCCGCGCTTCGCCGCGACGGTGGACGGGCTTGCACGCGAGTTGTCGCGGGACGGGCACTTCTTCCGCTACCGCGAAGACGAGTTCGGGGCGCCCACCACCGCGTTCACGGTCTGCACGTTCTGGTACGTCGACGCCCTGGCGGCGCTGGGCCGCACGGACGAGGCACGGGCCCTTTTCGAGCGGCTGCTCGAGCGCCGGAACCCGCTCGGGCTGTTCTCGGAGGACCTCGATCCCGGCACCGGGGAGCTCTGGGGGAACTTCCCCCAGACGTATTCGATGGTCGGGCTCATCAACTCGGCGGTGCGGCTCAGCCGGGCGTGGGCAGACGCGTTCTGAGCGGCCTCCCGACCGTCGGTCGGTGTCGCGGGTGACGCGTCAACGTCCTATCTTTGCGCGACCCCCCCTTCCCCGGTCGAGTTTCGTATGACGGCGTCGGACACGATCGCAGCAGATTTCCCCTTCGAGTCGCGGTTCGCGACGGTCCACGGATCCCGCATGCACTACGTGGAATCCGGCGAGGGCGCACCCGTGCTGTTCCTGCATGGAAACCCGACCTCGTCCTACCTGTGGCGGAACGTAATCCCGCACGTGGCGCCGCATGCGCGCTGCATCGCCGTCGACCTCATCGGCATGGGCAAGTCCGATAAGCCGGCGTGCCCCTACCGGTTCCATGACCACAGCTGGTACGTCGAGGGGTTCATCGAGGCGATGGGCCTCACGAACCTCACGTTGGTCGTTCACGACTGGGGGTCGGCACTCGGGTTCCACTACGCCCGGCGGCACACCGGGAACGTGCGGGGCCTCGCCTTCATGGAAGCACTGCTCCGACCCATGCGGTGGTCGGAGTTCCCGAAGGACTTCAAGTCCGGCTTCAAGCTGATGCGGACGCCGGGGGTGGGCTGGCTCATGGTGAGCGTGATGAACGTGTTCCTCACGCAGATCATGCCGCAGACGATCGTGCGGCCGCTCTCCGCCGAGGAGCGCGCCCGCTACGCGGAGCCGTTCCCGACCGTGGGTAGCCGCAAGCCGGTGCGCCAGTGGCCCCGCGAGATCCGCCACGCCGAAGCTCCTGTTGCATGCGAGCCCGGGCGGGATCATCCGGGCCGACACCGTCGCCTGGGCGCGTCAGCGGTTCTCCAACCTCGAGACCGTCGACCTCGGTGCCGGCATCCATTACGTGCAGGAGGACCATCCCCACACGATCGGCGCGGCGATCGCCGAGTGGTACCAGCGCCTTCCGTCGCCGGCGGCCGCGTGACGTCGTCATCGGTGCCGACGGATTTGGCGGCGGCTTTGGCCGACCGGTACCGCGTCGAGCGGGAACTCGGCGCGGGCGGCATGGCGACCGTCTATCTCGCCGAGGATCTCAAGCACAAGCGGAAGGTGGCGCTCAAGGTCCTCCGCATGGAGGTCGCACAGACGCTTGGAGCCGAACGCTTCCTGCGGGAGATCGAGATCGCCGCCCAGCTCCGTCACCCGCACATCCTGCCGCTGTACGACTCCGGCACCGCAGGAGACGCGTTCTTCTACGTCATGCCGCTCGCCGAGGGCGAGTCCCTGCGGGACCGGCTCGAGCGGGAGAAGCAGCTGCCGATACCCGAGGCCCTCAAGATCAGCCGTGAGGTCGCCGATGCGCTCGCGTACGCGCACAGCCAGGGCGTCGTCCACCGCGACATCAAGCCCGAGAACATCCTGCTCGAATCCGGCCACGCCGTCGTGGCCGACTTCGGCATCGCGCGCGCGATCGGCTCGGCGTCCGGCCCCACGCTCACGGAAGTCGGCATGGCGATCGGCACGCCGTCGTACATGAGCCCCGAGCAGGCGAGCGGGGAGCGGGACGTTGATGGACGCAGTGACATCTACAGCCTCGCGTGCGTGACCTACGAGACGCTGGCGGGCGAGCCTCCGTTCACCGGCGCAACGATCGAGAGCGTGGTCCGCCAGCACCTGACGGTCGATCCACGCCCCGTCGAACAGTTGCGGGGCTCCGTCCCGGAGCGGATCTCCCAGGCCGTCCAGCAGGCGCTGGCCAAGAATCCACCCGACCGGTTCGCGACGGCCAGCGCCTACGGTGAGGCACTCGTCACCACCGACGAACGGGAGAGCATGCTGCGCCCCGCGGCCACGGTCGCACCCCGGCCCCCGCGAGGGGCCATGCTGGCCGCGGCGCTGGCCATCGCGGTCCTGGCGGCGGGCGGCGCGTGGTGGCTGACCCGCGGCGGGGCCGCCGAGGAAGCCTCCATGGAGGTGCGCCGCGATTGGCTACTCGTCGCTGCGTTCGACGGATCGGCGGATGCGAACGAGCGGGACATGGCGCGCGAGTTCGTCCGTACCGCACTGGACCAGTCCACCATCGTCATG
>JBDHIW010000086.1:0-9445 GCA_039587215.1 Gemmatimonadota bacterium
ATCGAAGACGCGCAAGGCGCGACCGTGTTCGCGCGAAACGCCGACCGCCTGTTCACGCCGGCATCGACCGCCAAGATCATCGTCTCGGCCGCCGCCAGCGCGCTGCTGCCCCCGTCGTTCTCGGTTGCGACGTCGGTGTACGGGACGGGACCGCTTGCCGACGGCACGCTCGACGGCGACCTCGTCGTCTACGGGCGCGGCGACCCGACCTTCGTAGGGCGTTGTTACGGAACGGACACGCTCGCGGTCGGCGCGTGTGACTCGCTGTGGACGCGCATCGACATCATCGCGGACACAGTGGTCGCGCGTGGCCTCCGCCACGTGACCGGCGCCATCGTCGGCGACGGAAGCTGGTTCGAGCCCCAACTCATCCACCCCGCGTGGGAGACGTACGACCTCAACTGGTGGTACGCCGCGCCCGTCTCGGCGCTCGGCTTCAACGACAACAGTGTCAATGTAATCTGGGGCCCGGGGCCGGCCGTCGATGCCCCGGCGGCGGTGCGGTTCGAACCGGCGCTGAACGCGTTCCTATTCGAGAACCGCACGCGCACGGTGCAGCGCGGCGGCGCGCGCTCGTTCGACTACTTCCGCGAGCCGGGCACGCTGCGGATGTGGGCCGAGGGCACGGTACCGCTGGGCATGCGCGAACGCACCGACTACTTCGCGCTGCCCGACCCCAACCTCTACTTCGCGCAGGCCCTGCGCGCCGCGCTCGCCGCGCGCGGTGTGAGCGTGGCCGGCCCCTCCCGATCCACGGTCGATCCAGGACAGTACCAGCAATGCCAGAGCTGCCCGGACTTCGGCAGTATCCGATCGCGTCCGGTGGCGGACTGGATCTACCCCATCCTGAATGCGAGCCACAACTGGGTCGCCGAGATGCTCCTCAAAGTGCTCGGGGCCGAACTGGGTGGTGAGGCGTCCTGGGATGCGGGACTCGCGGTGGAGCGGGCGTTCCTCGCCGACTCGGTCGGTATCGACTCGACGCACGCCACACTGTCGGACGGGTCGGGGCTCGCCGCGCACAACCTCCTCACCCCGCGCGCACTGGTCGGCGTCTTGCGGTTCATGCGGGATCATCCGCGCGGCGAGGCGTTCTATAGCGGGCTGGCCGTGGGCGGCGTGTCGGGCACACTTCGGACGCGGTACGTCTCGTCGGACCTCAACGGACGCGTCATCGCCAAGACGGGAACCATCAGTCGCGTGAACACGCTGGCGGGATACATCGAACTGCCGGACGGCGACCACCTGACCTTCGCCATCATGCTGAACCACCACGGCACGTCGTGGGGGAGGGCCATGCGCCGGATCGACGCAGTGGTTCGCGCCGCCGTCGACCAGATCGACCCCTAACGTCCGAGCAGCTCCAGCACCTCGGCTTCGCGAGTGAATTTGACGCGGGATCGGCCGGCCGGTTCGCCGCGTGCCCGCTCGGCCTCGTCGATCCGCTTCCACTCGTCGTAGGACACCCAGCGCGGCTGGCGCTCGGCCACGAGCGCGACGACCGCCGCGTGCGCGTCCGGCCCCGGCTCCGGCAGAATCCCGGCGTCCGCGTCGGCGAGCAGCGACGCGACCGTATCGCCCGCGTCGGGTTTGTTCGTCCCGATCACGCCGGACGGTCCACGCTTGATCCATCCCGCGGCATAGAGGCCGGGACGGGGCGCACCGTCCTCGAGCACGCGACCGCCGTCGTTGGGAATCACGCCCCACGAGTCGTGGAACGGCACGCCCGGCACGGGCACGCCGCGATAGCCCACCGATCGGAACACCAGATCGGCGGGGAGCGTCTCGAACTCCTCGGTCGGCCGGGGGCGCAGCGATCCGTCGTCGCTGCGGGCCAGCGCGTTCCGCACGAGCCGCACTCCGCGCACGCGCCCTTCCTCGCCGAGGATCTCCGTCGGCGACACCAGAAACCGCAGGGTGAGGGACCGCGCTTTGTCGGCGGCGGACCGCTCGGCGAAGCCCTGAAGAATCTCCACCTTCTTGCGGAGGGCGCGATCGTCGGCCGCATCGAGTTCCGCCCGGCTCAGCGGGTCGAGAGCGACCTCCTCCGCCACCACCCGGACGTCCGCGATCGCGAGCTCGCCCAACTCCTTCACCTCGGCGTTGGTGAACGCCGCCTGCAGCGGGCCACGCCGTCCGAGCATGACGACCTCCCGGACCCGACTCTCCCGCAGCGCCTCGAGCGCGTGATCGGCGATGTCGGTCGTGGCGAGTTCCTCGACGGACCGACACAGGATGCGCGCGACGTCCACGGCGACGTTGCCGACGCCGACCACCGCGACGCGCTCCGCGGAGAGATCGAACGTGCGATCGACGAACTCGGGGTGACCGTTGTACCACGCGACGAACTCCGTCGCGGCGTGGCTGCCGGCCACGTCCTCGCCCGGGATGCCCATGCTGCGGTCCGTCTGCGCCCCGGTGGCCAGACACACCGCATGGTAGTGCGCGGCAAGTTCCGCGACCTGCACGTGCGTGCCGATCGTGACGTTGCCGAAGAATCGGAACCCTTCGCGCCCCGCGACGCGCTCGTAGACGCGGGTCACGCTCTTGATCTTCTCGTGGTCGGGAGCCACGCCGTAGCGCACCAGACCGAACGGCATCGGGAGCCGTTCGAACATGTCGACCTGAACGGTGCGGTCGGTCGCGCGGAACAGGTGTTCGGCCACGTAGAACGCAGCCGGGCCCGAGCCGACGATGGCGACGCGCAGCGGATGTTCCGGGGTGCCGGGAGGTGTCACGGACCGCTCCTTCGACGGACGGGGTCGCGGTGCTCATGATAACGCACGACCGGGCACGGCGGAAACGCGACCGACGCTTCATCCGGCAGGCCCCGCCCCTTACCTTCCCGACGTGAAGATCTATACCAAGACCGGAGACGGAGGGGAGACGAGCCTTTTCGGCGGGCAGCGTGTTCCGAAATCGGAACTGCGCGTCGAGGCGTACGGGGCCGTCGATGAGGTGAACTCGATGATCGGCGTGGTGCTGGCGACCCCACCGAGCGGCTTCATGACCGAGCTCCTCACCGCGATCCAGGCCGACTTGTTCTCCATCGGGGCCCTGCTCGCGAGCCCCGAGCCTGACAAGGTCGCGAACGCCCTCAGCAAAGCCGACATCCCCGCGGAGCGTGTGGGTGCGCTCGAGGACGTGATCGATCGCGTCGAGCAGGAGCTGCCTCCGCTCACGGCCTTCGTGATGCCCGGCGGCACGCCCAAAGCCGCGCAGCTGCACCTCGCGCGCACGCACTGCCGGCGCGCCGAGCGCACGGTCGTGGCCCTGCACTCGGCCGAATCGGTCGACCGGGTCATCCTGACGTATCTCAATCGCCTCTCCGACCTGCTCTTCATGCTCGCCCGGCTCGCCAACTTCGAAGCCGGGGAGCCCGACCGTACCTGGTAGCATGCCGAGCTACCCCGTCGTCCAGCTCGACGTGTTCACCGACCGCGCGCTCGCGGGCAACCCCCTCGCGGTCTTCCCGGAACCCGGCGGACTCGAGCCCGACGTCATGCAGGCGCTGGCACGCGAGATGAATCTCTCGGAGACCACCTTCGTGCTGCCGTCCGCGGCGGCGGACCGCCACATACGGTTCTTCACCCCCGAGGCGGAGATTCCGCTCGCCGGCCATCCCACGATCGGGACGTGGTGGCACCTCGCGCAGACCGGCAGCATCGACGTGCCGGCGGACGGCACGATCGACGTCACGCAGGAGACGGGCGCGGGCGTGCTGCCGGTGCGGATCGAAATGGAGGGCGGTGCGCCGCGGCGGGTGGTGATGACCCAGGCGTCGCCCGCGTTCCTCGGTGACCTCGGCGACCCCGCCACCCTCGGCATCGCGCTCGGCGGAACGGCGGAGACCGTGGGCACGCCCGCTCCGGAAGTCGTGTCGACGGCGCTGCCCCAAGCGATGATCCCGATCGTCTCGCGGGACGTGCTGCGCGCCCTCCCGGTTGGAGGGCGCGGGGGCGACCTGGCCCGACGCCTCGCCGAACACGGCACGGACTGCGCGATGTGCTTCGCGCTGGACTCGGTGGGCACCGGGGCACCGGTGCACTGCCGCATGTTCGCGCCCGGCCTCGGCGTGCCCGAAGATCCCGCGACCGGGAGCGCCGCCGGTGCGCTCGGCGCTTACCTGGTGCACCACGGACTCGTCGAACCCGACGGCCGCGAAGTGCACATCGCCATCGACCAGGGGCTCGAGATCGGCCGGCCCAGTCGGATCGACGTGTTCGTCACGGTGGACGACGGCGGGACGATCGACGCGGTACGCGTCGGAGGCACAGCCGTGACCGTCATGCAGGGCGAGGTGACGCTGTGACCGCCACCCTGCGGGTGGAACTCGGTCCGGCCTCGTACGACGTCGCCATCGGGCCGGGACTGCTCGACGACGCGCCCGCGCGGATCGCCGCGGCCTGCCCGGCCGCGGCCTACGCCCTCATCACCGACTCGTCCGTCGCACCGCAGTACGCCGGCCCGCTCGCCGAGCGGCTCGGAGATATCGCGCCGACCACGGTCATGGAGTTCCCCGCCGGCGAATGGAACAAGACCGTGGACACGTGGGCGGAGCTATCCGACCGGATGATCCAGGCCGGGATCGGGCGCGACGGCGCGGTCGTAGCCGTCGGGGGCGGGGTGGTCGGCGACGTCGCAGGCTTCGTCGCGGCGACCTACCTGCGTGGCGTACCGTTCGTGCAGATCCCGACGACCCTGCTCGCGATGATCGACAGTTCGGTCGGGGGCAAGACGGGCGTCGACACCCCGCAGGGCAAGAACCTGATCGGTGCCTTCCACCAACCCCGCCTCGTGCTCGCCGACACGCGTACCCTGGCCACGCTGCCGCGGGCGCACCGCGCGGCGGGGCTCGCCGAAGCGCTCAAGCACGGGGTGATCGCCGATGCCACATACTTCGCCTGGCTCACCGAGCAGGCCGACGCCCTCCTCGAGGCCGATCCCGACATCTCGGCCGTCTGCGTGGAGCGAAGCGTGGCGATCAAGGCGGAGGTCGTGGCGGCCGACGAGCAGGAGCGAGACCGCCGGGCAACCCTCAACTTCGGCCACACCGTGGCTCACGCCCTCGAGGCGGTCAGCGAGTTCGGTCTGCTGCACGGTGAGGCCGTCGCGCTCGGGATGGTGGCGGAAGCGCACCTCGGCGTGGATCTCGGCATCACGGAGGAGCCCGTGCCCATGGCCCTGCGGGAGGCCTGCGCGGCTCTCGGACTGCCGCTGGATCCGCCTGAGATTCCCCCGGGAGACGGCCTTCACACCGCGATGCTGGCGGACAAGAAGGCACGGGACCGCGAGGTCCGCTTCGCGCTCCCCGCGCGGATCGGCGAAATGGCCCGGGAACCGAGCGGATCGTGGACGCACGCGGCTGATCGCGAGAGAATAGACGCAGCCCTGGCCCTCCTCGGGTAATCGTAAACGCCCCACCAGTGTTTTCCACAAAACCTATCCACATGTTGCTATCTAAGTTATGTCACAGCATGACCTTAGGTGTTCTATTGCACATCTTCACAATCCACATGTAGCAAATATCCGTGGACAAAAACCACAAAAGATTGATAGCGAACGATTTGTGATGTGGAAAACTGATTTTTTGTTGACTGCCCGGAAGGAGTTTCCTATATTCGCCGCCTCTTGAGGACGGTCATCGAGCGGGTTTCGGAGCATCCCTCCCGCTGTTCATATCCCTCACGCCGAGGCGGTGTATGACCTCAGTCCGGTCAAGCAAGTCCAAGAGCTTCTTCCGCTCGCCCGCGTCAGGTGCTTTCGACCAGTACCTGCTCGACATCCAAAAACTCCCACTGATCAAGGACCCGGCCGAAGAGCGCCGGCTGGCCCGTCTCGCCCGTGCAGGCGATACGCAGGCCGCCGAGGATCTCGTCACGGCCAACCTTCGCTTCGTGATCTCCTACGTGAAGAAGTACCAGGGACACGGGCTCGATCTCGGCGAGCTGGTGGCGATCGGCAACGAAGGGCTGCTCAAGGCGGTCCGGAAGTTCGATCCCGACCAGGGTGTCAAGTTCATCTCGTACGCCGTGTGGTGGGTGCGACAGGCGGTCCTGAAGGCGCTGGCGGAGCAGACCCGCAGCGTCCGCATCCCGCTCAACCAGAACAGTCACCTCATCCGGATGTCGCGCACGGAGACGTACCTCTCGCAGGAGCTTGGCCGCGAACCGACCGATGCCGAGATCGCGAAAGCGCTCCAGGACACGGTCGAGAACGTCCGTGCGGCGCGTCGCATGACGGCCGCCGAGATGTCGCTCGATGCGCCGATCGACCGGACCGACCGCGATGCGGCCACGCTCGGCGAGCGCTTCGTCGCCGACGAGGGCAACGATATCGAGGACAGCACGGACAGCACGCTCCAACGCGAGTTCATCGAGCGCATCTTCGAGAAGTACCTGACGCCGCGCGAGCGGAAGATCCTCTACCTCTACTACGGGCTGGAAGAGGGGTCGGAGGGCATGACACTCGAGAAGATCGGCGATCTCATGGGCGTGACCCGCGAGCGGATCCGCCAGATTCGCGAACGCGCCTTCGAGAAGCTCCGCGAGAGCCCCGACGGCAAAGCCCTCATGGGCTTCTGGCGCGCCGCGTAGCGCCACCCTTCGTCCCCCTCAGGACGGCAACAGCGGCCCGGCTCGCATTCGCGAGTCGGGCCGTCTTCGTGGTGCGAACGACCGCGACACCCTCGACCGCGTGCGGTCGCCCGCTAACTTCACCCTCATGCCGCCGCTCTCCGACCAACTCATCCGGGCCCTGACCGCGGCGGTCGGGTCCGACGCAATCCGGACCGACCGCACCGCGCTCGACACGTACTCGCGGGACGGGCTGCCGACCCATCGCTCCCGACCGGGAGCCGTGGTGCTGCCGGGATCGCACGACGAGGTCGTGCAGTGCGTACGAATCCTCCACTACCACCGCGTGCCGTTCGTGGCCCGGGGTGCCGGCACGGGACTGTCCGGCGGGGCGCTGGCCGCTCCGGACGGCGTGGTCGTCGGGCTCACCCGACTCAACCGCGTCCTGGCGATCGACGCCGTGAACCGCCGCGCCGTCGTCGAGCCCGGTGTCGTGAACGTGCGGCTGTCGGAGGCCGCCGCGGCGTACGGCCTGCACTACGCCCCCGACCCATCGAGCCAGACCGCCTGCACGATCGGCGGCAACGTCGCCGAGAACGCCGGCGGCCCTCACTGTCTCAAGTACGGCGTCACGACGAACCACATCGTAGCGCTCACCGTCGTCCTGCCGGACGGTACGGTCACCGACTTCGGCTCCGCATCCGGCGAACCGTGGGGACCGGACCTCGTCAGTCTCTTCGTCGGCAGCGAGGGCATGCTCGGTATCGCCACCCGCATCACCGTGCGTCTCACGCCGAGTCCGCGGTCGGTGCACACGCTCCTCGCCGAGTTCACGGACCTGCGGCAGGCGGGCGAGGCCGTCTCCGCCATCGTTCGTGCGGGCATCGTGCCGGCCGCCCTCGAGATGATGGATCGCGCGTGCATCGCGGCGGTGGAGGCATCCATCTACGCCGCGGGGTATCCGGAGAACGCCGCCGCGGTCCTGCTGGTCGAGGTGGACGGCCGGGACGACGAGGCCGTGCGCGCCGAAGCCGCTGCCGTCGACGCGCTGCTCCGCGACGCCGGTGCGGCGGGCATCCGCTCCGCCTCGGACGAGCGGGAGCGCGCGCGACTGTGGCAGGGCCGCAAGAAGGCGTTCGGCGCCATGGGACGCATCAACTCGGATCTGGTCGTGCAGGACGCCGTCGTGCCGCGGTCCACGCTGCCGGACGTCCTGGAGACGATCGGGGCGATCGGCGAACGCCATCGGGTCCGTGTCGCGAACGTGTTCCACGCGGGCGACGGCAACTTGCACCCCAACATCGCGTTCGACGCGAGCGATCCGGACGAACGGGAGCGCGTCGAGCACGCGTCGGCCGAGATCATGGCCGCCTGCATCGCCGTGGGCGGAACCATTACGGGCGAGCACGGGGTGGGACTCGACAAGCAGCGCTACATGCCCGCGATCTTCACGCCCGACGCGCTCGGCGCAATGCACGGCGTGCGTCTCGTCTTCGACCCCCACCAGATCGCGAACCCCGGCAAGATGATTCCGACGCACAGCTGCCGAGAGTGGCGGAGCGCCCCGCGCCTCCGGGACGCAGAGACGACGTGAGCCGCGCGGACGTTGCGGCGGCCGTCGCCGCCATCACCGGCGACGCGGCGGCGGGCGCGGCCGACGAACCCGTCGGCGCGGCGCCGCGCAGCGAGGCACAGTTCGCCGCGCTCCTGCGGACGACCGCGGAGCACGGGTGGCGCGTGGCGGTGGGCGGCAACGCGTCCTGGCGCCGCGACCGTCCCGCGGCCGACCTGCACCTCACGACCAGCCGCCTCGACGCGGTGCACGCCGCGGACGCGGGCGACCTCGTCGCAACCGTCGGCGCGGGACTGCGCTGGGCCGACCTGCAGCACACGCTCGGCGCGCAGGGTGCGTGGGTCGCCCTCGACCCTCCCGGAACGGAGCGGACCGTCGGGTCCGTGGTGGCGACCGGGACCGCGGGGGCCCTGCACACCGGGTACGGTGCGGTCCGCGACCATCTGCTGGGACTCACCCTGGTGACCGGCGATGGCCGGATCCTGGCCGTCGGCGGCCGCGTCGTGAAGAACGTGGCCGGCTTCGACCTCACCCGGCTCGCGTGCGGCAGCTGGGGGGCCTTCGGCGTAATCACGTCCGTGACGCTGCGGCTCCGGGCCCGACCGACGGCGGAGTGCACCGGACGCGTGGAGGGCTCGTGGCACGATGTCGAGGAGCAGGCGCTCCGCCTTCTCGACGCGGGACTGATGCCGCATGCCCTCGAGCTCCGCCGCGAGGCCGGCGAGGCGGCGTGGACGCTGCGGGTGCGCGCGCTCGGAACGGAGACCGGCGTGGACGCGGCACGGGGTACCCTCGCGGAGGTGTCTCCCGACCTCGCCTTCGCGACGGCCGACGGATCGGCCGACCAGTGGCACACGACCGGGCCGGCCGACGACGCCGTCGTGCTGCGCGTCGGCGCGCTCCCGACGCAGTGTGGCGCCGTGGTGGAGCACCTCGACGCCGCCGCGCCCGGCGGCCGCGTCGCCGTCCATCCGGCGGCGGGCTGGATCCGGTGGGAGGGGCACGCAGACGCCGACACCGTCCGCCGACTGCGGGAGAGCGCCGCCGCGCTGGGCGTACCGCTCACCGTCGAGCGCGCACCCGCGGCGGTCCTCGACGCGCTGGGCCACACGGGCGCGCTGCCGAGCGGAACCGGGCCCCTCGTGGACGGCATCCGCGCCCTGTTCGACCCGAGCGGGGTCCTGGCCGCACCGCTGGAGGTCGGGTGACGCACGCACTCCACGAGCTCGACCCCTGCGTGCACTGCGGCTTCTGCCTACAAGCCTGCCCGACGTTTCTCGTCACGAGCGACGAAGCG
>JBDHIW010000087.1:0-9445 GCA_039587215.1 Gemmatimonadota bacterium
TGGGTGGCGCAGCTGGGGTGTGGTGGCTCACGCAGAACTCTGCCGAGCCTGGCGCCAGCGGCAGCGGTGCAGGGGGAGGCGGCGATGTGCCGCAGACCCAGTTGCCGACCGCGGCGCCCGCGGTCGCCGCGGCACCGGACGACTCCGGTGCGACGGACGACTCAACGGTGGGGGGCGGTGAGACACCCACCACGCAGCCCGCGGTCTCGGCGCCGACGCAAACGGTAACGCAGGCGCCGGCACAGGCACCGGCCCAGACGCAGGCCGAGGAGCCCGAGCCGGAGCCGGAGCCGCGTCAGGTGCCGACCCGGCAACCTACGCAGCAGCCGAGCCGCCCGCCGCCGACGACGCAGCCGGCGCCGGCGCCGCAGCCTGCGACCGGACGGCTCACGGTACAGGCGCAGCCGTTCGGGCGGGTCTTCGTGGACGGCCGTGACATCGGGGATTCGCCGATCGCCAACTACGAGTTGCCGGTCGGGAGGCATATTCTGGAGATCAGGAAAGAGGGCTATCAGACAGTGCAGGATACGGTAGACATACAGGTAGGCGCGACGTTGCGGAAATCTTATCGACTTCGACAGGGAGGCCTGTGATGCGCCGGTCACTAGTATGGATGGCCGCGCTGTTGGTGGCTGGGCCGGCCGCGTTGGCGGCACAACAGAACCCGACAGTCATTCAAGCGCAGCAAGCGTACGACGAGATCGACTACGAACAATCTGCTCGACTGGCACGGCAGGCCATCGACGGAGGGGCGTCCGGGCGTGACGTCATCCTGGCGTGGCAGATCGCTGCCTATTCGTACGCGAGCCTCGGCATGGATGCACAGGCGGACTCTGCGTTCAAGGAACTCATCTTCCTCGATCCGTCGGCCGAGCCCGATCCGCTGCAGTTCGCGCCGCGGATCATCAGTGCGTACATGAATGCGTTGGCGGCCGTGCTGGTCGTGCGGTTCCCGTCCATCGAGACGACCGAGTTCGTCTCGGGGCAGGGCAGCGCGGAGATCGGCTTCGAGCTCTCGCGGCCCGCGCGCGCGCGTGTCACCATCGTGGGCCCGGGTGTCGACATCCAGCTCGACGAGTTCCTCGTGCAGCGTCGGGGGGCCGTCGAGTGGAACGCGCTCGACGGGTCGGGCAGTCCGGTGCCGCCCGGCGACTACGAGGTGCTGATCGAGGCCGAGGAGCTCGGCAACTCCAGCATCGCGGCGGTGACGTTTGCGGTGCGTCAGGCCCCGGTCGATACGGTCGTGCACATCGACCGGATCGCGGGCTTCAACTACCTGCCGGAGGACGAGGTGCCGCCGCGGGACTGGCGGCCCTTGGGGGTCGCGGGCCTCTATGCCGGCTTGAGTACCGGGGCGGCGTTCGCTCTGTCGGACGCCGGGCTGGGTGACAACTGGCGGATGCCCATCATCGCGGTGAGCACGACGACACTGCTCACGGGATTCGTGATGAGCCTCCGGCGGCCGGACCCGGTCCCGGTGCCGGGCAACATTCAGTACAACGCGCTCCTTCGCGAGCAGATCGCGCGACGCAACGCGGAGATCGCTCAAGAGAACCAGACCCGGCGTCGTCAGGTGCTCGTCACCATCGAGCCGCGAGAGGGAGGGTTCCAATGAGACGGGTGTTGACGACCGTGG
The DNA here is from genome assembly GCA_039587215.1 of Gemmatimonadota bacterium. Taxonomy (GTDB): domain Bacteria; phylum Gemmatimonadota; class Gemmatimonadetes; order Gemmatimonadales; family GWC2-71-9; genus CAMYLY01. The sequence goes on from JBDHIW010000087.1 coordinate 1,637, forward strand.
CAATTCTAGCCGGAGCGGCGACGACCGCTTCGGCCCAGACGATTTGGGTCGCACCTGCGGCCGCGCTTGCGTCGTATCAGGAGCGCGGGGAGCAGGTGCAGTACGATGGCTTCGGATTCGGTGGTATGGGTGGGTTCAACTTTGGACGGCTCTCCATCGAGGCTGAAGGGTACATCGCGACCATGAAGCCCGATGACGAAACCACGCTCACGGACGATGTGAAGTTCAAGCAGATGGACGTGCGCGTGGGCTTCGATATCGTGTCGGCCGTGACGGTGCAGGCCGGACTCTCCGGTCGGCAGGCCGACCCCGAGTTCAGCGTGCCCGACGTCGGGTTCATTCGCATCGGACTCAAGTCGGAGCAGGCCATCGCCCGGATCGCGCGTGTATGGGTGCGGGGCGCGTATCTCATCCCCAAGTTCAACACGGGCGGGGACGCGGGCTTCGCGTTCGAGCTGGGACTCGGCACGTACATCGGCGCGGCCAGCGGCCGGTTCGGCGCCATCGTGCAGTACGACTTCACGCGCATCGACCGCACGGTCAACGCGGTCGATCTGCCCCTGCAGTTGATGGTCGCGAAGTTCGGTCTGCAGTTGGGGCTCTAGTCACGCGAGCCGCTTGGTGACTCGGCGGGCCGGGGGCGGATGCGTTGTCACGCGTCCGCTCCCGGTTTCCGTTTGCCGCGGCCCGCGAATCAATCGTTTCCCTCACTTCGACGGACTCATGAGACGATCGCTCCGCTTCCTCCCGATGCTGTTTCTGGCCGGCTGCTCGCCTTCCGGGGTCAGCTTCAGCATGTCCGATGTCGAGTTCACCCGTGCGGCGGGCAGCGGCGAGCCGCACCTCGCCGCCGCCGCAGATGGGGCGCTCCTGTCGTGGCTCGAGCCGGTCGACGACGACCGCTACGCCCTCATGGTGGTCCACCGCGGCCCCGACGGCTGGGGAACCCCCGTGACCGTGCGCGAGACCGACAAGTTCTTCGTGAACTGGGCGGACATTCCCTCGGTCCTCGAACTTCCGAACGGCTCCTGGATGGTGCATTGGCTCGAGAAGGTGAGCCCGGCGACGTACGCGTATCACGTGAACGTGGCCATCTCGCACGATCGGGGCGCCACGTGGAGCGACCCGATCGTCCCGCACCGCGACGATTCACCCAAGGAACACGGCTTCGCGTCCATGGTGGCCGTGGACGACGACCGCGCGGGGTTGATCTGGCTGGACGGCCGGAACATGGATCCGCACGGCGAGCTGGACGCCCGTGGGTCGATGACGATTCGGTTCACCACGCTCGACGCCGACGGGACGCTGGGTGAGGAGCTCGTGATGGATGAGCGCACGTGCGAGTGCTGCACGACGGCGCTCGTCGCCACGCCGAGTGGGCTGGTCGCGGCATACCGGGACCGCAGCATGGAGGAGATTCGGGACATCGCCATCGTCCGCTACGTAGACGGCGCATGGACCGAGCCGTTCCACGTCGGGAACGACCACTGGCACTACGGCGGGTGCCCGGTCAACGGCCCGCAGCTCGCCGCGCGCGGCGACACGGTCGCCGTCGCGTGGTTCGCCGCCCCCGAGCAGCAGGCCCGCGTGCAGGTGGCCTTCTCGACGGACGGCGGCGCCTCGTTCGGCGAGCCGGTGCGGATCGACGAAGGCCGGCCGTCGGGCCGCGTGGACATCGAGTTTCTCGCGGACGGCGCCGTCTTGGTGACGTGGCTGGAACTGGCCGACGTCGACGCCGAAGTGCTGGCGCGTCGGGTGACGGTCGGCGGCACGGCGGACGATTCCTGGGTGGTCGCGCCCACACAGGAGGCCCGCGGTAGCGGATTCCCCCGCATGACCAGAGACGGTGAGACGCTGCTCTTCGCCTGGCGGTTGCTCGGCGACGACGGAGGGATTCGGGTCGCGGCCGGCGTCAGCGACTGACGTCGCCGTCCGCGTCGGGCGGGGAAGACGGTGGGCGCACGAAGCGCAGCACAAAGGTGACGAGCAGCAGGGCGAGCCCGACCCAGCTCACCCAGCGAATCTCGAGCGTGGTCCCGAACAGGAAGACGGCCGCGCCGATGACCAGCAGTGCCGCTTTCCACCACGTGAGCGCGTCGGCGGACCGCGGTGAGCGCGAGGCGAAGAACATGGGTAGTGATCTAGTCGCCCCGGCTGGTGCGAACAAGGCGTCGTGCGCCGAAGGGGTGCGGGAGGACGAGGGATGAAGCGACTTCGGCTCGGAGCGGCGCTGCTGGTACTTGCCGCCGTGATGCACCTCGGCGCGCGCGGCCTCGATCCGCTGCCGCCGCTCGGCGGCCTGCTCGATCCCGTGTACGGCGCGTGGGCGAACGGCCGACTGGCCGCGTTGCCCTCGGACGCGGCTGCCGAGATCCCGGGTCTCGAGGGTGCCGTCGAGGTGGTGTACGACGTCCGCGGCGTCCCCCACATCACGGCGGGTACGTACGACGACCTGATGCGCGCGCTCGGCTTCGTGGTCGCTCGGGACCGCCTCTTCCAGCTCGAGATGCAGACGCGCTTCACGGCCGGGACGCTCTCGGAGCTGTTCGGTGCCGGTGCGGTCGACGTCGACCGCGACCAGCGCGCCCTCGGTTTGGTATGGAGTGCGGAGCGGGAGTTCGCGGCGCTGCCGCCCTCGGGACCCATCGCACGCGCGATGGCGGCGTTCGGCGAGGGAGTGAACGCGTGGATCGACGGGGTGGACCGAAAAACGCTGCCGTTCGAGTATCGCCTGCTCGACGCCTGGCCGGCACGCTGGGCGCCCGAGCACTCGCTCTACCTGGCCCGCCGAATGGGGTACACGCTGTCCTACTCGCGATCGGAGTTTCGGCGCCGCCGTGCCGCCGGCCTGATCGGCCAGGATGCGACCGACGCGCTGTTCGGTCGCCACAGTCCGATCCAGGAGCCCATCCAGCCGGGGCCGCGGCCGGCCTACCCGTGGTTCGACCGATCGCCGCTGCCGCCACCGTCACCGGCGGTGTCGGCCCCTGTCGCCCCCGCAGACGGCCCGCGGGCGGAGGCCCCTGGGGCTACAGCCCGTCCGATGGTTGCGGGCTGGTTCGTCGGACCGGACGACGTCCCGCCCGGCGTGATCGGCAGCAACAACTGGGCGGTGGCCCCCGAGCGTTCCGCGTCGGGGTTCGCGCTGCTGGCGGGCGACCCGCACCTGGACCTGACGCTCCCGTCGATCTGGTACGAGGTGCACCTCGTCATTCCCGGCGAGGTCGACGTGTACGGCGTGACGATCCCCGGCATGCCGGGAATCGTGATCGGCTTCACGCGGGACGTCGCGTGGACGCTCACCAACACGGGCGCCGACGTCCTCGACTACTACGAGGAAGTGCTGGACGACGCGGCGCGGCCCTCGCGGTACCGTGTGGACGGGGCGTGGCGGGACCTGGAGCGCCGCGAAGAGGTTTACCGTGGCCGCGACGGGGCGGTGGTGGCGGTGGACACGATGTACTTCACGCACCGCGGACCGCTCGTGCGGGACGAACACGTGCCGCTCTCCATCCGCTGGACCAACCTCAGCGAAGCGGTGCCCTACGGAATCATCGCCGCGCTGGGACGCGCGGGTTCGGTGCGCGACGTGCTTGCGGAGACGGCGATCTGGGGACCGTCGGCGCAGAACATCCTCACGGCGGACCGCCAGGGGCATATCGCCCTGCGCTCGACCGGCGCGTTCCCGCTGCGCGGGGCCGCGGGGGACGGTCCGGATTTCCTGGATGGCGCGACGACCGCAACCGACTGGACCGGGGCGTGGCCGGTCGAGCGCTATCCCACAGGCTTTCGGCCGGCGCAGGGGTACCTCGCCTCCGCCAATCAGGAGCCGCTCGACCCCGCCGACGATTCCACGTACCTCGGTGTGGAGTGGCAGGAGCCGTGGCGCGCAATGCGGATCAATCGTCTGCTGCGGGAGTCCTCCACGGTGTCGGTCGACGATTTCCGCCGCTTTCAGACGGATCCCGGCAACGAACGGGCGGAGCTGTTCGTGCCGCTGTTCCTCGCTGCTGCACGGTCCGCACACGCGGGCCGCGATGAGGACGCATCCTCGCTCGACTTCGCGGCCGCGCTCCTCGCGGAGTGGGGACGGGTCTACGCGCCGCAGGACACCGTGGCCGTTCTGTTCGAGGCGGCAATGGACGAGCTGGAGAACCGGGTGTGGGACGAACTGCTGCCGCCGCCGGATCCGGAGCGGCGGCACGACCGCCGGCGCAGAGTGGCGACGCCGTCTGAGGCGGTGCTGTGGCGTGCCCTTGTCGATTCCACCGAGACCTGGTGCGACGATCGTCGAACTCCGGCCGTCGAGCCCTGCCGGATGCTTCTCGCGCAGAGCCTCGCTGCCGCGTACACGGCCGCGGTCGAGCAGTTGGGCAAGCCCAACGCGGACACGTGGCGCTGGGATCGGCATCAGACCGCCAACGTGTGGCACCTCCTGCGACAGCGAGCGTTGTCGGCCTTGGATCTGCCGGTGCAGGGTGGACCCGGCACCCTCAACCCCTCGAGCGGCAGCGGCACCCACGGCGCGAGCTGGCGCATGATCGTTGAACTCGGGGAGGAGCTGCGGGCCTGGGTCACGTATCCCGGCGGCCAGTCGGGCAACCCGGCAAGCCCGTGGTACGACGACCGCATTCCCGAGTGGGTGGCCGGCGAACTGCAGCCGGTGCTGTTCCCGCGCACGGGAGCCGACCTGTCGGAAGAGCAGGTGGCGGCGCGGCTGACGCTGGAGCCGGCACCATGATCGCCCGCGCGGCGGTATTCGCCGTGGCGGCCGCGGTGGGGTCCCTCCTTGCCGGATGGTGGGCCCTTCCCGTGCTCGGCCTCGTCTGGGGCGTCGCGGCGCACCGCCGACGCGCCCCTGGACGGACGGCGGCCCTCGGGGCCACTCTCGGGTGGGCGGGGTTGCTGGTCTGGAACACGGTTGGCGGCGAAGGGTGGCGGCTCGCAGCCCGCGCGGGCGACACGCTGGGGCTTTGGGGCGCGCCCGGGTACGCGGCCGCGACGCTCGTCTTCGCGGCGCTGCTTGCAGGGTGTGCCGCCGCGGTGGGAAGCGCGCTCGAGCGCGTGCTGCGCTAACATGGTCTCTGTAGGGAAAACATCGAAGGCAAGGAGCGCATCGTGAGTCGCGTGCGAACGGTGGACCACAAGGGCAAACAGATCACCTGGCTCGACTTCGCCGGGATCGACGATCTCACCGAAGCCCACGCCATCATCGACGAGGCCAAGGCCCATATCCACGCGCAGCCCGAGAAGTCGGTGCTGACGCTGACCGATGTCTCCGGGTCGGCGTTCGACGCGGATCTCGCGCGCGCGTTGTGGCGGTTTGCCAGAGCCAATCGCCCGTACGTGATCGCCGGAGCCGTGATCGGGATCGAAGGGCTCCAGAAGGACCTCTTTCAGCTGGTGACGAACGTCTCGCGACGGCCGCTCAAGCCGTTCGTCGACGCGGAGGCGGCGAAGGACTGGCTGGTCGAACAGACTTCCGCCGGGAAGGCATAGGCCCATGGCGGCACGGTCGTTCTTGGCGGAGACGCTCGACAACTTCCGCGACGTGCGGCGCGGCCTGATCGCCGAGGTCGAGAACGTGCGCGCGACGAGCTTCGATTTTCGTCCGGCGCCCGACGTCCGGAGTTTGCGTGAGCTGCTCCAGCACATCCTCGAATCGGCCTACATGTGGACCGGCGAGCTCACAAGGCCCGACACCGATTTCAAACGCGCCCCATGGCCGGAGCTCCTGGCGATGTACGGGGCGCACGTCGCCGATGCGACCACGAAGCGCGAACTGCTGGACCTGCTGCACGGGCAGCTCGCCGAGGCGGAGAAAAAATTCCGCGCCGCGGGCGACCTCGCCATGGGGCAGTTCATCGAAAACTTCGACGGCTCGCGGTGGACCAAGATGCAGTGGCTGCATCACGGCATCGCCCACGAGATGTACCATCGCGGGCAGATCACTTTGTACGAGCGGCTTCTGGGTGTGGAACCGGCGCTCACGACCAAGATCAAGGCGGGGTGACCATGCCGTTCAGCCTTCTTGCCAAGACCTATGCAGTCTCGCTCGTCGTCTTCCTGGCGATGGATGCGGTGTGGCTCGGGCTCGTCGCGCGCGGATTCTATCGCGATCAACTCGGGGTGCTCCTGCGTCCGGACGTGCAGTGGTGGGCCGCGCTCGTGTTCTATCTGCTCTTCGTGGCGGCCATCCTCGTGTTCGTGGTGGTGCCCTCGGCGGGACAGCGCTCCACGCTCCAGGTCGCGCTGCTCGGAGGCTTCTTCGGTTTCGTCGCCTTCGCCACCTACGATCTCACCAATCTAGCGACGCTCAAGGGCTTTCCGATCGTCGTGGCCGGCGTGGATCTCGTGTGGGGCTTCGTGGTCTCGGCGGTCGTGTCGTCGGCAGGATTTGCGACGCTCAACTGGCTGAGCTGACGCGCGCCGGTTCGCGATGAGCACGCCCCATTTCGCCTCCGCCGCCCGTCGTGCGACCGCAGAGCTCACCGGAGGCGAGCACACGCTCGCCTTTCAGACGCTGCGCGGCGCGCGGTGGGCCATGGCTCAGACGTCGGCGGCCGATCGACGCGAGCGTCTGGCGCGGCTCGGGGATGCGATCGAGCGGAACCGGGGCGCCATCATGGCGGCGCTGCAGCGCGACTTGGGCCGCCCTCCGGCGGAGGCCGAGTCGGCCGAAGTGAGCCACGTGCTGGTCGAGCTGCGGCACGCGCGTCGTCACCTGGGGCGGTGGATGCGGGCGCGGCGCGTGCGCAGCCCGCTCGTCTTGTTCGGGACCTCCGCGAAGGTCGTCCCGCAGGCCCGCGGCGTCGTGCTGATCGTGGCGCCCTGGAACTATCCGTTCGCCCTCTGTCTCAATCCGCTCGTCGCGGCGATTGCCGCCGGCAACTGCGTCCTGCTCAAGCCGTCGGAAAAGGCCCCGGCCACCGCCGAGGTCGTCGCCAAGATCGTAGAGGAATCCTGCCGTCCCGATGAGGTCATCGTCGTGCAGGGTGGGGTGCCGGTGGCCGAGTCGCTGCTCGAGCTGCCGTTCGATCACGTGTTTTTCACTGGCGGCGCCGAGGTCGGCCGGATCGTCATGCGGGCGGCGGCGGCGCATCTCGCCTCGGTCACGCTCGAACTGGGCGGCAAGTCGCCGGTCTATGTCGACGGGTCGGTCGACCCCGCCGTCGCGGCTCGCCGGATCATGTGGGGACGGTGCTTCAATGCCGGGCAGACCTGCGTAGCGCCCGATTACGTGCTGGTGGATGCCCCGGCCGCGGAGTCGCTGCTTGCCGGGCTCCGTGACGCGGCGGCGGTGTTCTACGGCGGCCCCGCCGCGCAGGCCTCGCCGGACTTCGGGCGCATCGTCGACGACGGGCATTGGGACCGGCTCGACACGATGATCCGCGAGGCCGAACGGGCCGGCGCGCGCGTGGTCGTGGGCGGCGAGCGCGACCGCGAGGCGCGATTCGTGGCGCCCACGGTACTCACGGACGTCCCGCCGGAGTCGGAACTCATGCGCGAGGAGATCTTCGGGCCGGTCCTGCCCGTCGTTCCCGTGCGCGGGATCGACGGCGCGATCGAGGTGGTGCGGGGCATGGTGGCGCCGTTGGCCTCGTACGTCTTCAGCCGTGAGCGCCGAACGGTCGATCGCTGGCTGTCGGAGACGATCGCCGGCGGCACGATGGTGAATCACGTGGCCCTGCAGTACGCGAGCGTCCATCTGCCGTTCGGCGGGGTCGGGGCCAGCGGCATCGGCCGCTATCACGGCGCGTACGGGTTCCGCGAGCTGTCTCACGAGCGCGCGGTGCTCACGCAGCAGTG
>JBDHIW010000088.1:0-9410 GCA_039587215.1 Gemmatimonadota bacterium
TGACGCCTTCGCCGAGCGAGAGGAGCCCGAACCGCACGTCGTAGACGAGCGTTTCACCGTGCGGAAAGCGGTCGGCAGCCGTCGCGACCGTGTCCTGGGCGCGGAGCGTCCCACTCCCGAGTGCGACCACGGCGGCCGCGAGGGCGAGCGTCTTCATGAGCGCCGCACCGCGGCGATGGCGACGGGAACGCGTACCCGCCGGCCCGTGCGGAAGAGGCTCATGGCGAGCTCCATGGCGCCGACGTCGGAGGCGCCGGGGCCGGCGTGGGGCAGTCGATGTGCGGGGAGCGCCACCACCTGGCGCGCGTGGCCGGCTACCCGCGCCAGCAGTTCGGCAAACGCGCTCGGCCCGCCGCTCGTGAGCATCGGCGCGGGGTCGGCCTTGAACCAGTTGCGCAGCGCGATGAGGCGGATGCCGCAGACGCCCGACGTGTAGTCCCGGACGCCGGGGATGACCACGCCCGGGCGCAGCAGCCACGGGGCGACCCGCCGGACGATCCGCCGTCCCAGGGCCTCCTCGCCCTCCACCGTCTCGGTGACGATGACGTCCGCACCGGATTCGAAGCTGCGGATCACGTCGGGGATGACGGCTGGCGACACGCTGAAGTCCGCAGGCAGGGTAATGGCCAGGTCCCGCTTGGGTCGGTCGGTACGGTCCGCCGCGTCCCGCAGCAGCACCTCCAGTGCCCGGCCGTAGCCCGCGGTCGGCGTCTGGGTCGTCACCGTCATGGGGAGCGCGCCCTGATAGGCCTCGAGCCGTTCCAGGGTGTCGTCCGTCGACCCGTCATCCAGCACGAGTACGTGGTATTCGCGTGCGAACTCCTCGAAAACCTTACGGAGTTTCCACAGGACGAGGCCCACGGATCGTGCGCTATTGTGGGTTCGGACGCAGATGTAGATCATGCGACTCCAGGACCGGGCTCACCTGCGGATACGCGGCAGGGCCAAAAAAGTTCGGGCGGAATCTAATCAGGCGGGGTCGCCGGGGTGCCGGGTTCGACCCGGGGGAGCCGGATTCGGAAGATGGCGCCGCCCGTCCGGGGCGATTCGAGCGTGATGCCGCCCTCGTAGTCACGCAGGATTCCCTGGGAGATGGACAGTCCCAGTCCCGTGCCCTGGCCCTCCGTTTTGGTCGTGAAGAACGGGTCGAAGATCTGGGACGCGATCGAGGCCGGGATTCCGGGGCCGTCGTCCTCGATCACGATCACGACGTCGGCGCCGTCCCGTGCGGCGGCCAGGCGGACCTCGCCGCCGATCCGCGAGCTCTTGATCGCCTGCGCGGCGTTCTGCAGCAGGTTGATGAGCACCTGCTGGAGGCGGTCGGGATGCACGTCGATTTCCAGCGGCTCGTCGGGCAGCTCGACGCGTGCGTGCACCCCCGACGACGTGAACTCGTGCTGCATGAGCTGCAGCGTCGCGTGCAGAATGGGCGCCACGGACTGGCGTCGTCGTGGCCCGCTGGTCTTGCGTCCGAAGTTGAGCAGGTTCTGCACGAGCGTCGACGCGCGCTCCGCTTCTACACGGATCGTTCCGAGCGGCTCCTGGTGCTCCTCGGGCGTGAGCGGTTCCTCGCTCAGGAAGTCCGCTAAGGCGATCACGGTGGCCAGCGGATTGCGCAGGTCGTGCACGACGCCGGCGATCAGCTCGCCGATGGCCGACAGCTTCTCCGACTGGATGAGCTGCTGCTGCAGCTGGTGCTTCTCGGTCTCGTCCTCGAAGATGAGCAGCGACGTGCCCGGGGGCTGCACCAACTCGAGGCCGGCGACCGTGTAGCGCCGGTGGCCGCGTTCCAGCGTGCGCGGATGCCGCACGTCGCGGTCGGCGACTGCCTGCTCGATCGTCTTGATCCAGGCTCGCGGAAGGATCTCGCGCCACGCCTGCCCGGCGAGGCCCGTGACCGGCAATTCCACCACGCGGGCGAAGGCCTTGTTGGCGCGGCGAATCCGACCGCGTGCATCCACGAGGCAGAACGCTTGCCCGATGGCGTCGACCGTCTGTTCCCACTCGAGTTTCCCGAGCGACAGGAGACGCAGCAGGCGTGCGTTCTCCACGGCCATGCCGAGTTGCGCGGTGACGGCCTGCAGGAGATCGAGGTCGTCCGGGCCGTAGCGGCCCGCGGTTTCGCTGGCAATGAGCACGGCGCCGATCGGACGCCCGGCAGCCAGTACGGGCGCGCCCATCCACGACCGCACGCGCTCGTCTCGCTCCCCCACGTCCTCCCGGTCTTCGCTGGTGACCGTACTCAGCACTCGCGGTCCGTCCCTGATAACAAACTTGACAGGGGCATCGGACGGTCCCGGATTGGAAGGACCCGCGCTGTGCGCGACGAAGGGAGCGTGGGTCTCGGCGTGGTGTAGCACCACGAGGAGTCTGTCGGGAACGAGCGCTTCGTCGATGGCGCGGACCACGACCGCGACGGCGTCCTCCAGTTGGAGGAGACCGGCCAGTTCCCGGCCGAGATGGGTGACGAGGCGGAGCGGCGGGAGACGCGTATCGTCAGGAGGCGCCGTCATGATCCTCGCCAACGTGCGAGCCCAGTTCACCGTGTCCGACGCCGAGTGCGTCATCACCGCGCTCGCGGAGGGTGACCACGCGCGAGAAGTCGAGTTGCGCGGGGCGGACGCCCTCGAGGGACTCGCCGCGCTGCTGGACGACCCCGCGCTGCCGGACCGCCTGGAGACCGCGTCGCTGTCCGTCGCCCCGTCCGCGGCGTTGCTGCTGTACGTGGCCGTGCGCCACCGGCTGCGTGTGCTGGGCATCGACGACGTGGAACTGAGCGACTACCTGGCCGCCCTGCTGCTGGAGTTCGGTCGGCACCAGCGCGCCTACCGAATCGCGGGCCACGACGACGCGACCTACCGGTATCTCGCCGACATCGTGGCGGAGCTCGCGCGGGTCGACGGGCGTCGCGCGTTCCTGCTGCGCGCGCATCTCGGCAACTACAGTCTGTGGCTGTCGGGGCTCTTCCCGGACTACATCGCCGCACGCCGTCATCGCCGCGGCGCGCCGGGGCTCGCGTACTTCGAGTCGCTGGGGGCGCGTGGGTTCCGCTGGGCCGCCGATCATCGCCTGGCCCGCGACTACGACCTGGCCGAACTCTACGCCCGCGCCGCCGACGCGTTCGGTGTGCTGCGGATTGCGCTCAACCGCGTGTCGGACCGGCTGCTGTTTCCCCATTGGCACTCGGCGGATCGTCTACTGCGGCAGGTGAAAGACGGCGCGGCGCTCGGCTGACCGCTACGGAGCTGTGACGGTGTCGACGCGCGCGAACAGGGGACAGCGCGGTTCGCTCACCGCTCCCCACGCGACGCGTGCGCCGAACAGCGGAATCGCCCCCGTCCCGCCGGTCACCAGACCCAGCTGCGGCAGCCCCTGGGGCGGATCCAAGTCGTAGATCAGCACGCCTTTGAAGGTGTCGGCGGAGTCCTCGACCAGGACGAGGCCGAACCCCGGCGTCGCAGGGAAGCCCTCGCCCTCGAAGCCGACGATCGCGCCCTCCGGGGACTCGGCGGCCAGCGCCGGCACGGTGCCGTACCCCACGACACGCGTCGGAATGGTGCCGACCACGCCGTCGGGCAGCTGGTCGAGGATCTTCGTGCCGGCCCGCATCTGCTCCAGGACCATGGTGGCGCCGGCCATCGCGGAAAATCCGCACGCCGCGGAGTTTTCGGGATTCCGGCTTCCGCAGGCGGCCGCAGTGGTCGCGAGGACGGCGATGAGAGCGGTACGCATGTCCGGCAACCTATAGCGTCCCCCGACGGGGTGCCAGCGTCCTGCTCGCTTGACCGCGTTCGCGACCGGCATGTAACCTACCGTCGAGGCGGGGATCCACCGGGATGGAGGGAACCATGGCGACGTACGAGTACACCTGCGGGAAGTGCGGTGCGCAGTTCGTGCGTATCGAGGCGATGAGCGTGCACGGCCGGCGCCGGCCGACGTGCCCCAAGTGCAAGTCGCGCAAGGTGACGCAGCGCTTCACGCCGTTCTTCGCCAAGACCGCGAAGAAGAGCTAGGTGTTCGACCGGCTGCGCGCGGCGATCAACGCGGCGCTCGACGCGGCCATGCCCGAGGAACGGGAGGCACTCACGTCCAAGATGCGCGAGGCGGTGATCGAGGCGCGGGCGGCGATCGAGGCGATGCGTGAGGGACTCGCGCGGACCGAGCGCCTCCTGGCGCACGAGCGCCGCGAACTGGAGAAGGCCGAGCGCCGGGGGCGGCTTGCGTCGGGGATCGACGATCCCGAAACGGTCGAGGTCGCCGAGAGCTTCGCGTCGAAGCACCGGGACCGCGTCGAGGTCTTGGAGCGGAAGCTGGAGGCGCAGCGGGACGAGCTCACGTTGGCCGAACGCGAATACGCCGACATGCGCGCGCAGCTCAAGCGCGCGGAACAGGACCGGACGACGGGCGATGCGGCGCGCAGTGTCGACGCCGCGTGGCGCAGCCTCGAGGCCGCGGGGATCGACCGGCCCGAGACCGACCCGGCCGACGCGCGGCTGGCCGCCGACCTGGACCGCGCGGAGCGCGAGGCCCAGGCCGATGCGCAACTGGAGGAACTCAAGCGGCGGATGGGCCGCAGCGACTGACGCGGCTCAGGCGGTCTCGTCGGCCTCCGGCGGCGTGAAGAATGGCGCCCACTTGGCCTCCGGCGATGGAGCCGTCAGCAGGCTCACCAGAATCATCAACCCCATCGAGAAGATCACGCCGGGGATGACGATGTAGTCGCTGCTGGCGAAGTCGAATGCGGTCCCGCCCAGGGTCAGCGTGAACTCCACCCCGAACATGTTCAGCAGGCGGACGCCGACGATCGAGCCCAGGCCTCCGGCGATGCACGCCACGCCTCCGGCCGGCGTGACGCGCTTCCAGAGGAACGCTGCAAGCAGCGCCGGTGTGAGGCTCGCGCCGACCAACGAGTACGCATAGAGCGCCATCGAGAGCACCGTCTCGAACTGCGTGAGCAGCACGAGACCGAGCCCGCCGAAGACCACGACGAAGAGCCGCTGGATCGTCATCTTGGCCTGGTCGCTGGCCTTCGGGTTCACGAACCGTTCGTAGAGATCGCGGCTCACGTTGGTGGAGGGCACCAAGAGGAACGTGTTGCCCGTGGACAGCACGATGGCGACGGCGGAGGCCAGCAGCACGGCGCCGCCGAACGCGGGCAGCCCGTTCTGCGCGATGAAGAGGATCACGGTCTCGGACGCGGCGCGACCCACGACCGAGGTCTGATTGGCCAGGTCGGGGAAGGCGGCCCGTCCCACGATGGCCAGCAACGCCAGGGTGGTCTCGATGACGATGATCCCGACGACCATGCCGATCACGGCCTGCCGCGCAGCGCGCTCGTTCTTCGCGGAAAAGAACTTCTGATACATGCCGCTCTCGCCGAGGATCAACAGGAACGTCGGCATGGCCACCCCGAGCACCCACAGGATGTTGTGGCCGCCGAGCACGCTGGTGTGATCCGTGGGCAGCGCGTTGAGCACCTCGCTCACACCGCCGACCTGAAACACCATGTACGGCAGGGCGAACAGGACGCCGAGTGTAATAATGATGCCGTTGAAGATGTCCACGGTGACGATGGAGACCATGCCAGCGAGGGCCGTGAACAGGACGATCACCGCCGCCGTGATGTAGACCCCGGCCTCAGGGGAAATGCGCCCCTCCGTGACGATGCTGAGAATCCAGCCGCCGCCGCGGAACTGGTAGGCGGCGATGGTGACGTACGCGAGGATGATCGCGATCGTGCCGAGAACGCGCGCCATCGCGTTGTACCGCTGTTCCAGCAGGTCGGGTACCGTGTACTGCGCGATGCGCCGCACGCGCCCCGCCAGGAAGTAGGCAACCACCAGGCCCACCCATCCGCCGAACGAGAACCAGAGCTCGGCGATACCGGTGCGGTAGGCGAGGCCCGCGCCGCCGAACAGCGAGCCGGACCCGATCCAGGTGCAGACGAGCGTCCCCACCAGGAGCGCGACCGGGACGGACCGCCCGGCGACCATGAAGTCCGCGTGGCTCTTGACGCTGCGGGACCGCCAGAGCGAGACCCCGAGTAGAATGGCGGGATAGAGTAGCACGACCAGCAGTCTCATGATCCGGGATCTCCTGGAGGGGATGGCTGCGATGGCTGAGAGGATACGTCCCCGTAGTGGCAGGCCGCCAGATGGGCGTCTCCGACGGAGCGCAGCGCCGGGACCTCCGTGGTGCAGCGCTCGTCACGCGCCGGATGCAGGCAGCGGGCGCGGAACGGGCACCCACCGGTGGCCGTCTGCGCCGTCCCCATGTCGCCGCGAAGCGCCACGCGCGGGCGGGGTCGCGCGGGATCGGGGACGGGAACCGCCGCCAGCAGCGCGTGGGTGTAGGGATGGCGTGCGTCGCCGTAGAGGGCGGCCGTCTCCGCCACTTCGACGAGGCGTCCCGCATACATGACGGCCACCCGGTGGGCGAGGTGCCGGACCACCGCCAGGTCGTGCGCGATGAACAGGTAGGTCAGTCCGTGCGTGTCGCGCAGTTCCGTGAGCAGCCGCAGCACCTGCGCCTGGACCGAGACGTCGAGCGCGGCCACGGGTTCGTCCAGCACTACGAACTCGGGCCGGAGTGCCAGGGCTCGTGCGATGGCGACGCGCTGCCGTTGCCCGCCCGACAGCTCGTGGGGGAACCGCGCGGCCATCACGGGATCGAGTCCGACCTCGGCGAGAAGGTCGTCGGCCCGTCGGCGCGCGTCCGCCCCCCGCGCGACGCGGTGCACCTCGAGAGGCTCCGCGACCGCCGCGCCCACCCGCATCCGCGGGTTGAGCGAGCCGTACGGGTCCTGAAACACGATCTGCATGCGACGCCGAAGGGTCCGCAACGCCGCGCCGTCGAGCGCGTCGAGCGCCACCCCGTCGAAGTGGACGCGGCCCGCCGTGGGCGGAAGCAGATGCAGGAGCATGCGGCCGAGCGTCGTCTTTCCGCTCCCACTTTCGCCCACGAGTCCCAGCGTTTCGCGCGGGGCGATCGTCAGGTCGACGCCCTCGACCGCACGCGTGACGCTGCGGCGCCCGATCCACCCAGGGCGGGCGTACGTGCGCGTCAGGCCCTCCGCCGCAACGAGCGGTGTGCCGGTCACGACGTCGCCTCGGGATGGGCGTGCAGCCAGCAGCGAACCGCGCCTCCGTGCGCGCCGTCCGTCGCCGGCGGGGCATCGCCGGCACACGGGGCAAACGCCTGGGCGCATCGCGGGTGGAACCGGCATCCGGAGGGCCACCCGGTGGCGGACGGTACCTGCCCTGGGATCGCCGCGGGCAGCTCCGGCGGGCCGTCGAGGCGGGGGACGGCGGCGATGAGCGCCGCCGTGTAGGGATGCTGGGGTCGTGCGAAGATGTCGGCGGTGGGGGCGCACTCCACGATCTGGCCGCCGTACATCACGGCGATGCGGTCCGTCATCCCGGCCACGACGCCGAGGTCGTGCGACACCAGGAGCATCGCCATGCCCAACCGGCCCCGCAGCTCGGCCAGCAGATCCAGGACCTGCGCCTGGATGGTCACGTCGAGGGCGGTCGTCGGTTCGTCCGCGATCAGGAGATCGGGCTCGCAGGCGAGGGCAATGGCGATCATCACCCGCTGCTGCATGCCGCCGCTCAGTTCGTGTGGGTAGCGCCGTGCGGTGGCGGCTCCGTCGTCCAAGCCGACCGACTCGAGCAGCGCCTCCGCGCGGCTCCAGGCGTCGCGGCGGCTCATGCCCCGATGGGTCATGAGGACCTCGGCGACCTGCAGACCGATGCGCAGCACCGGATTCAGGCTCGCGGCCGGATCCTGAAATATCATGGCGATCTGGTCGCCGCGTACCCGCCGCAGGTCCTCGGCGGAGAGGCGCAGCAGGTCACGGTCGCGAAAGCGAATCTCGCTCGTCGAGTCGAGGCCCGCATGATCGTCGAGCAGACCCAGAACCGACAGCGCCGTCACCGTCTTGCCGCACCCGGATTCGCCGACGAGGCCCACGGTCTCGCCCTCATGGATATCGAGGGACACGCCGTCCACGGCGCGGGCGGGCCCGCGGGGCGTCGTGAACGTGACGCCGAGGTCGCGGATCGCGAGCAGCGCGCTCATGAACCGGTCTTGGGGTCCAGCGCGGCGCGCAGGGCGTCGCCGAGCAGACTGAAGGCCAGGACGGTCACCACGATGGCGAGCCCCGGGAAAGCCGCGGTCCACGGAGCGGTCACCATCAGGTCGCGGCTCTCGGCGATCATGATCCCCCACGAGGGTATGGGACGGCGCACGCCGACTCCGAGGAACGAAAGACCCGCTTCCACCAGCACGATCTGTCCGACCCCCAGCGTGGCGGCGACGATGACGGGTCCCATGACATTGGGCAGCACGTGGCGGCGGAGCAACGCGGGCAGGCCCACGCCCATGGCGCGAGCGGCCACGATGAAGTCGCGCTGCCGGAGACTCAGCACCTCCGCCCGCACGAGCCGGCTCGTCTCGAACCAGCTCGTGCCGCCGAGCATGAGGACGAGTACCGGGATCCCCACCGACCCCCAGAGTCCGACCACCACCAGCAACAGGAGGAGCCGCGGGATCGCCAGGGCGGCATCGACGAGCCGCATCACGATCGTGTCCAGGAGTCCTCCGGCGAGGCCGGCGATCATGCCGACCGTAGTCCCCACGAGGATCGCGACGGTCACGGCGAGGACCGCAATCGCGAGCGAGATACGCCCGCCGTAGAGCGTGCGCGCCAGAATGTCGCGGCTCAGGTCGTCCGTTCCGAACGGGTGCGCCCACGAGGGCGGCAGCAGCCGGCTTGCGTCCAAGTCGAGCTGGGCCACCGGGTCGTAGCCGGTGAGCACGGGCGCGAGCAGGGCCGCGAGGACCAGACCGGCGGCGAGGGCCGCGCCGACCTTTCCGTCCGGCCGCCGAAGCGTGGCGCGCCACCCGGTCACGTGGTCTGCGACTCCGTGCGGGGGTCGACCGCCCGGTACAGCAGGTCGGCCACCAGGTTGCCGAGCACGACCATCACGGCGCCAACGATCGCGATGCCGGTCACGACGTCGTAGTCGCGGGCGGCAATCGCCGTCACCGCGAGGCGGCCCATCCCAGGCCAGGCGAACACGGTCTCGACCAGCACGGCGCCCGAGAGGAGCGTCGGCAGGGCGAGGCCGAACAGCGTGATGGCCGACAGCAGCGCGTTCCGGAGGGCATGTCGTAGCACCACCGTCCGTTCGTGCAGGCCCTTGGCGCGCGCCGAACGCACGAAGTCCCCCACCATGGCCGTGAACATCGCGGTGCGCTGGAAGCGCGCGACACTGGCGGCACCGACCAATCCCAGTGCCAGCGCCGGGAGCGGCACGTGGACGAGTCGGTCCCACAGCTTGCCGAGCGGTGAGAGGTAGGGGTAGGTGACGGGGTCGAGGGCCCCGGAGATCGGGAGCCACCCCAGT
>JBDHIW010000089.1:0-9370 GCA_039587215.1 Gemmatimonadota bacterium
GCTCGATCCGCTCGCGCACCTCGTCCGGGAGCCCCGCCCGACGCGCGAAGAACTGCTCCACGAGTTCGGCTTCCTTGTCCGACAATCCCCTATCGGCAGTCTCGACCACATCGGGATCCGCGGGCGCGCGCACCTCCGGGACCGGCGTCGCCGCGTCCCGCTCGGCTGCGAGGAACGTGTCGGCGGCGGCCTCCGTGGCGTAGTCCTCTTCCGGCTGCGCTTCCGGCGCTTCGCGCAACGTACGCGCCTCTTGCATCGAGGCGCGGCGCAACGTGTGGACCTCGCGGCGCATGCGTTCGAGGTCCTGCTGCGTTGCTCGCAGCTCGCGCCGAAGCTCACTCGCCAGGTACCAGGCGAAGCCCGCGGCACCAATCGCCGCCAGGAACTCCATCAGGCGACTCGGATGCTAGGGTTCTTTACGGATGCGGCACCGGGCGCCGTATTCATGAGCACCCAGATCATGTAGATGCCGAGCGCGGTGCCGATCGGGAACCCAAGCAGCGACAGCACGGCGACGCACCAGACGATCCACCGCAATCCCTGTCGCCCGCGGGTGAAGCGGATCCCGGCGGCCACTGCGCCGACCCCGATGGCGAGGCCGACGAGCCCCAGCAGAAACGCCACAGGCGCAAGCTCCGCGAGGAATCGGGAATCCGCGAGCAATGCCGCACTAACGAATCCCCCCAATGCCGCCAGTCCGCCAGTGGTCACCCCCGCGATCCCGGTGAGCACACCCACGACCTTGCGGTGGACGGCCATCGGATCCTTCCCTGGAGTGCTGCTGGTTGCCGCGGCGGGATCGGCCGTCCACGGACGCCGGTCGTCGCCCAGCCGGTCGTCCTGAACGGGCGTGGCATCATCCAGTGCGTCACGGAGCGCGTCGAGCTCCGCATCCGACCGCTGGGGTCGTCGAGGGGGGGCGCCCATCGCGGATCCGTGCACCGCCGCCCCGTCGAGCTCGTCGGCGAGCGACCCGTCGTTCAGGAGGTCACGCAGCGCGTCGAGTTCGGCATCCTGCGTGTGATCGGGGTCGGGAGGCGTGCTGGACACCTGGAGCCTCAAAGGAAGAGAAGGAGGGGAACGGGGCCGAGAGCCGGTCCAGCAGACCTGGCATCGGGAGGTCTGGGCCGGGACGCAGGAAGATAAAGCGCCGGGACGAGGGGAGCTAGAAACCCCGGTGACAATCTACAGCGACCGCATCGGTTCGAGATCGTTCGCAAACGGCTGCTCGTAGAACCGCCGGCCGGTGGCGCGATACAGCGCGTTGGCCAACGCACCGAACACCGGTGGGAAGGGAGGTTCTCCCAACCCAGTTGGATCGATGTCGTTCGTGACGAAGTGCACGTCGATGGCCTGCGGGGCCTGGTTGAGGCGAATCATCTGATACGTGTCGAAGTTGGAATGCGCCGGCACGCCATCCTCAAACGTCATCGAGCCGTACAAGGCGTTGCCGATGCCGTCCACGATGGCCCCCTCCGCCATGTTCACGGCGGCGTCGGGGTTCACCACGACGCCGCAGTCCAGGGCGCAACACACCCGCTGTACGACCGGCATCCCCTCCTCGAACGCGACGTCCAGCACGTGCGCGGCATACGTATTGTGGCAGAAATACGCGGCGACAGGTCGGAGTGGGGCTGCTTGCCGACGGTGCGGTCTCCGGCTAGCTCTCACCGATGCGCGACGCGATCGCAGTCGAACGAGCCTCGGTGGAAGATGCCGGACTCCTCGCCGAGGTGGGCGAGCGGACCTTTCGCGCCGCGTTTGCGGCGCAGAGCGATCCGACGGAGATGGAGCGCTATGTCGCGTCGGCCTTCGCGGTCGCCACCATGACGCGCGAGCTCGCCGACCGTGCGAACACGTTCTTCGTCGCGCGTCGCAACGGGGTACCTGTCGGGTACGCAAAGCTCCGTGTCCGGCCCCCGCCGGAGGTCGTCAGCGACCGTGCGGCGATCGAGCTCGAGCGGCTCTACGTGGACGACGTGATGGTCGGGAGGGGGGTCGGCGCGCAGCTCATGCGCGTCTGCCTCGATCATGCATCGAGCGGAGATCACCGCACGATCTGGCTCGGCGTGTGGGAGCTGAATCAGCGTGCCATGCGGTTCTACCGACAGTGGGGCTTCGAGGTCGTCGGGACGCACCCATTTCAGTTTGGTGACGACGCACAGACCGATCTCGTGATGCAACGGGCGCTCGAGTAGACCCCCATCACGATGATGAAGGGACGGGGAAAGGAGGGGAGGCCTGACTGCGGAATCCGACGCGCGGGTGCGAGCGGGAACCGACGTAGCCCCCGCCCGCGGAAGCGTCACGGCACCTGCCGTGGAGAGGACGGCCACGCGATATCCTGGCTCGGCCGGTTCCACCGAAAGTACGGTTCGAACAGGCGACCACCCGGATCGGACAGGAAGGCGACGGCGTCATGGACCGTCAGGTCGAGCGCCGCCGCGAGCACCGGATCGCGCCCGGCCGCATAGTCGTCGTAGCGCAGCCGAACCCAGCGATCAGGCGCAATGAAGCGCCGTTCGTCGAGCGCATCCGAGAACGGTTCCTCGATGGTCGAGACGCGGAACCGTATCAGGGTGCCGGGGAGCGCGAGGGGAGGATGATTGCCCCATCGCCCGTTGAAGAAGTTCGGGTGGGCCCCGACCGGCTCTCCCACGAAGACCGCGTCTGCCTCGCGCTCGAGCACCGCCGCGATCGTCACGCCCGCGGACTGGGCCAGCCGGCCGATGAGGACGACCACGTGACCCGGCCCCGCGAGTTTGGGCACGGACCGTAGGGTCGCGGCGAGGTCGTAGGCCATGTAGTGCCATCCCCCGCCATTGTGTCGGAGGTCGATCACGATCCGGTCGATGCCCGATGCGCGCAACGTATCCGCGAGCGATTCGAGAAATCCCGTCCACGGGTGCGCCGGATCGTCGCGCGGCGAGTTGAACTGCAGGTAGACCGCGTTGCGTTCGGGCAGGATCGTGAACCAGTACGCGCGGTCGCGGTCCGCAAGCCACAACGGCGAGGCCGCGTCGTCGTGGCCCTCGGTCCATTCCTCCGGGGCCTGAAATCCCAGTGTTCGGCCCATCTCCGCGCGATATCCGCCCAGATCCTCGCCCTGAATCGTCACGTCGCACTCGGCGCCGTCGGACAGGCGAAGACTGAGGGTAGCTTCCGCCGGGTCGTCACTCAGTCCCACCGCCGCGAGGAACTGCGGGAAGCGCATGAAGAACTGCATCATGTACGCGCTCATCCACTCGTTTTCGTTGGGAAACCGTGCGATCAATCGGGGCCAGGCGACCTCGATCGACACGCCGCCGATGGCGAGGACGGTCGCCCCGACGAGTGCTCGATGTTCTGGAGACGCTGCGCGGATGCGCAGTCCGTCATGGAACTTCCAGAACTGGATCGGCATGGCGGTCCGCATCACCGGACTGTCCCCGGTCGGGTACGCCGACGTGTGGACGTCGCCCACCGAGCTTGCCAGGCTCATCAGTTCCACCAAGTACTGTGTCTCCGTCGCGGAAAAGACGCGGCGCAGGGCGTCGGCTTCGCGCCGGTCCCACTCGGACGGAGAGACATATCGGTAGGGGTTGGGGTGCGTCGAGCGGATCGTCGAGACCAACCGCGTGATCCCCGCCTCCATCTGGGCGGCGGTCGGCGGTCCCGTCGGCGCTGGGTCCGTGAAACTCGGGCCGAAGTGTGTCCGGAGCAGCTCGCGGAAGTCCGGACGATCGCGCAACGGTTCCAGCGCCTCGGCCGACGCGAGGCTCGCGGTTTGGAGGAGTCCCGCGTCGATGGACGCGTCCAGCACCGCCATGGCGGAGTCCGCGTGGCCCAGCTGCGCGAGCGATCCCGCAAGCCGATACAGCGCACGGGCGCGACGCGGTCGGTATTGGGCCGCGAGTGCCAATGGCGCGACCGCCTCCTCCCACTGCTCCAACACCTGCAGGGCGTACCCCAGCCGGTACGCCGACTCCCCGTCGGCCGGGGTCGTTGCCACGACTGACCGGTACGCCTCGGCGGCGACCGCGAAGTCACCGAGGTCCAGCAGGCTGTCGGCGGTGGCCACGGTGGACGGTGACGCCGGGCCGGCGCCCTGGGCCGACGCACGTGCGGGCGTCAGCGACACGGCGGCTCCGAGAGATCCGCTGAGGACGAAGGCGGCGATCTGTCGGGAGATGGCGGAACGCGCTGACATGGGGACCTCTCGACTGACAAGGTGCGGGAATGGAATTGTTCACTTAGACAGGCGAGGCGCACGGAAGGTTGAGACCGCTCGTAGCTTCACCCGAAATTGTCGATTCCTTCACTCCCGTTTGGGCAGGCTGCTGCCACCAAGGCGGAGCGATCGGGGCGACAGGGCGGCCGGAGCAATACCGGGAGGGTGGTCCATCGCTTGCCGCGATACGCCACACACCGACAGGGAGACGAGCAGATGAGTTGGCAGCGAACGGCGCTATTGACTGCGGTGAGCGCGACCACGGTCGTCGGGCAGGCCAGCGGCCAGGAGAATTGGCCGCTCGAGCTGACGCCCGATCCGGCGAGCGCGTCCTTCGTGCTCGACGACGCCTACAACTTCGCGAGCGCGGTCGCCCGCCTGCAGACCGAGAGCGACACGCTCACGGTGCTCGCCAGCGAGTATCTCGACAAGGCGACGCCGGGCCTTCGTGAGTACGCTGCGCGATACGACCTGACCGCCGAAGGGCTGCGCGACGCGATGCGCGAGCACGCTGATGCCTACGCGAATATCGCGGAGACCGTGGCGGCGCTCGAAGGCGAGCTGCCGCGATATCGCGACGCGTACGCCGAGCTTCAGCATCACATTCCCGACGCGCTCTTCTCCCCGACCTACTTTCTGGTCGGTACGCATCGCGGGATCGGCTCCGCGTCGGTTGCTGGGACGCTGGTGACAATCGAAACCCGCACGCCGACATCGTTGCAGGGGCGCTTCGTCGCGCTCGTCGTGCACGAAATGGTGCACATGCAGCAGGCGATGGCCGTGGGGCCCGAGCGGTACCAGGCCATCTACGGACCGGAGAAGAGCCTGCTCGCCCTCACGCTGCGCGAGGGCATTGCCGAGTACTTCACCCTGCGCGCCATCGGGCACATGACTCAGGATGATGCCCACGCGTTCGTGTTGGAGCACCAGCGCGAGGTCTGGGCCCGCTTCCAGGCAGAGATGCACGGGTCGGAAACGGGAGACTGGATGTGGGTCGCGCCGAAGGACCCGCAGCAGCCGAGGGACGTCGCGTATGCGCTCGGGGCAGTCATTGCCGGAGCATTTTACGAGCGCGCAGACAACAAGGCACAGGCCCTGGTGGATATCCTCAACGTGACGGACTACCGCGGCTTTCTCGACCGTAGCGGCTACGACCCTCGCTGAACGGCGGGCGGGGAACTCGACGCGAAGTGTGAGCGATCCCGCTCCCGCCTCGTCCGTCGCCACGTTCGTCGTGGAGGGTCTGGGTCAGATCGATGCGCGCCCAGCGATCAGGCGTGCCGACTCGAGATCGGACTCCAGATCCTCGTGTGACCCGATCCCGGAACGAATACGTAGCAGGTCGAGGCGAATGGCCTCGAATGCGGCGATGGCCTCTTCGATCTGCCGATTGACTGCAAGTCGGGTAGCGAGCGGACCGCTCGCCTCACCATCTCTGGGCCGGCCGGCCGGAGACACCCGTCGTGAGATGGGTCCGTGGTCTGCCGGTCCGGCCCCGAGCACGAGGGCGTCGCGCTCCTTTCGGAGCGCTCCGACTCTGCCCTCCAATGCGTCGATCGCCGCGAGCGTCTCCTCCCGTCGCTCGAGGCCGCTGAGGTCGGCGAGCGCGGAGCGGACTGCTTGGCTGAGGAGGGCCTCGGGTCGCCGAACGCTTGGATGCTCCGCGACGGGGACGTTCCCAACCCCGATGGCCGCGATCCCGAAGAACCGGCGGCCAAACGGACCGAGCCACAACGCGTACGGCGTCGACCGACTCACACGGCGGCCCATCAGGGTCAGCGAAGCCCATCCGACGGGCCCCGCGGCGAGGATGGTGCCGGTCACGGCCATCGAGAAGAGTCCCAGCCGCCATGCCTCTGGCATGGCACGCGACGCAAGCGCGATCACCCCCGCGGCGAGCGCCACGGTGAGTCCTGCCACGCCGAGGAAGAGCGCCACGGTGGGGGGAACCATCCCGATGCGCCGGCCCAATACGGCCGAGGTTGCGGAGGCGTCGGCGGTCTGCACCTTCACGATTTCGCAGAACTCGTCATAGCTGATGCCGCGCAAGAGGACCTTGCGGGCAGCTGCGATGAGCACGGCGGGTGGGGCCGCGAGCTCCAGCAGCAGAATCCACGATACGAAGAAGAAGAGCGGGGCGTGGCCGATGTCGAAGGCGTCGAGAGCGCCCACGGCGTAGGTAAGCACCCCGCCCAACGGGGCGAGGACGATGAGCCGCCGGCTGCTGCTCCGCGCGAGCTGGAGAAACGTGTCGACGACTGCAGGTACTCGGCGCATCGCGCCGGCAACGTCACCGACGGCGGCCGCGAACTCCTCTGCCGTCGCGAAGCGGTGGGCCGGGTTCTTGGCGAGGCAGCGGTCAATGATCTCCGCCAGCCTTTCAGGGATCCCATCCCGCAGCTCGAGCACCGACGGCGCCGGTTGGCTTTCGTGCAACAGAAGGACGATTTCGTCGGAGGCCCCCCGGAACGGCAGCCAACCGGTCACGGCGTAGAACGCGGTCACCCCGAGCGAGTAGATGTCACTCCGGGTATCCACAGGGTGGCCCGCCGCTTGTTCCGGGCTCATGTAGTCGGCTGTACCGACGATCTCGCTCCCGTGAGGATCATCGGTGTGCCTGGCGATGCCGAAGTCCGTCACGAGGACACGTCCAGTCTCCCGTTCGATCATGACGTTGTCCGGCTTCACATCCCGATGCGTGATGCCCCGGGCGTGGGCGTACCCCAACGCCCACGCGATCTCACGCAGGATGCGCATGGCGTCTCGGATCTCGAGTATCCCCCCGCGCTCGATCCGCCGGCCCAGGGTCTCGCCTTCCACGTATCCCATGACGAAGAAGACGATGTCACCGTGCTCTTCGACGGCGTGGATGGGGACGATATTCGGCTGAGACAGCAGGCCAGCCGTTCGAGCCTCGTGCAAGAAGTGCTGGCGCTCGGCCCGGTCGGCCGCCACCTCGGGATTCAGGAGCTTGATCGCCACGGGTCGATTGAGCGCGACATCCCGTGCCAGATAGACGACGGCGGATCCACCGCGTCCAATCTCGCGTTCCAGCGAGAACCGGCCCGCGATCACGGTCTGGAGCGCGATGAACTGCGGCGTGGGTTGCTCGTGCGTCATGCACTCACCCCCGTCGACGCCGATAACGGTGCGCTCGTGCCGTGCGGTCGGTGTCCGCCGATGCTGCCCCCGGTTCGGACGATCGTGTCGGCACTCTTCCGCGCGATGCGATTCCGTGCAGGTCGCCGGTCATCCCGCGGTCCGGCTCCCGGCAGACGGCGCGGGTGTCGACGAACGCACGAGCCCGGAGGCCCATGACGACGCTCCCCACCATCGCACAAGGCGGCTCTTGATGACGCCACCGATCTTCCCTCTCAGCCCGGGTGGTTTGGTCCCAGGCGCTTGGTCCTCAATCCAAGCTAACTGGCTGCGGCCGTCGTCAGTACCGACCCGCGTGACGCACTTGCTTGGTCCAGTTCGCAGGCGCTCTGTCGTCTGTCCCGCGGTCGCGCTGCTCGGCGGTCACTCCTCCACCGCTTCCACGGTGTTCCGAAGCGCCGTACAAGGATGCGGAATGGTCCACCCCGCGTATCAGTCAGCGCACGGCGATTGGCCGTACCGGCGATCCCGTTGCGCCCTTGAACCGGATGGTCGTTACGATGAAGAGGAATGACGAGACACCATCCTCAGCCAGTTCATCCAACTGCATACTCTCCAGGTTGTAGATCCCGCGCTTCGTCAACAGCTCTTGGTGTACCGGGAAGGCCAGCTCTGGAATCGGGTTCGGCAGCACTTCCGTCGCCCACGAGTCGCTCCCCACCATGGCGGGTTGCAGTTCCGCCACCCATCGCGCCACGGCAACGCCGATCCCTGGTGGGTTGTGGTTGAAGGCCTCCGGATCGCTCCACAACGATGACCAACCGTACCGGAACAGGATCGCGTCGCCCGGCTCGATGTCGTCCGGGGTCATCCCCTGGCGGGCGAGCGCGCCCCGTACGTCCTCGACGGTCACCTCGTAGCTGTGCGGAAGGCGCTCCACGCCCTTGTACCCCGCCACGTCCACGAGTACGCCGCGCGTGATGATCGGGCGCACGTGTTCGATACCCAGCTTCAACAAACCCGTCTCAGAATCGATCTCCTCGGCCGTGTACCCGTTGTAGAAGACCCGCTGGATGTCGCCGTTCTCCATCTCTACGACTTGTCCGATGTGACCGAGCCCGTCGAACTGCGTTCCCACTTGGCCGATCTGCGACGCCAAGAACTCCACGCGACCTACGATCTGATTGGCGCCGCCGCCCATATCGTTGCGGATTGCTGGCAGGGTCATTGAGTAGGTGCGACCAGGGTACGTCGGCATCTCAGCCTCGTAGGGATGCCCTAATTCGTAGACGTCCCCTGTCGTCGCCATGCGCAAGGCGCCGAGGATCTTCTCCGGGGTCACTCGCTGGGACGCACCCGCCTGGTCCTCGGCACCCCAGTCGGGATGCGGCCACCACGGCCCCACATCGCGCGTCTGTGCCTGGGCCGCTGTCGGCGGTTGCGACACCATGGCGGCGACGCTGATCACAGCTCCAATGACCCGGAGGAGGCACACCTTCATTCTCGTCTCTCTACGTGGAAGCATAGTCAACCAACCTCTCCTCTTTGGCTCGTCACTACCGGAATCTCGCGTGCACGTGGCTCCCTCGACCTCGCTCCCTGCGGAGGGTGTCGGTCACATCGGCCCGTGCAGGTCACCGCTCATCCGGCCGCTGCCTGGGACGCATCGCCAGCAGTCGCCCGCCGCGGAACGCGTCGGCGAGCGCCAGCGGCACCTCAGCCTCAGCCCGGACCACTTGGGCCCGCATCTCCTGTATTCGAGCCGTCATCTCTTGCTCCGCTGCCACCGCCATCGCACGACGCTTCTCCGCCTGGGCCTGCGCGATCCGCTTGTCGGCTTCAGCCTGATCCGTTTGGAGCTCGGCGCCGATGTTCCTGCCGACATCGACGTCGGCGATATCGATCGAGAGAATCTCAAAGGCGGTCCCCGCGTCCAGCCCCTTGCCGAGCACCGTGTCCGTGATGTGGCCGGGGTTCGCGAGCACGGTCCTGTGCGAGTCCGATGAACCGATCGTCGAGACGATTCCCTCGCCGACCCGCGCCAGGATGGTTTCCTCTCCG
>JBDHIW010000090.1:0-9308 GCA_039587215.1 Gemmatimonadota bacterium
CGGGCCGAAGGACTGTCGGACGAGGAGGCACGGGTGCTTGCGGAGACCGGGAAAGCGGTCGTCTGGATCGACGGGGGCCTCCACTCCACCGAGGTGCTGGGTGCCCACCAGCTCATGGAGATCGTGTATCAGCTCGTGAGCATGGACGACGCGGAAACCGTGAGGATTCTGGACGACGTCATCGTCCTGGCCGTGCACGCCAATCCCGACGGGATGGAGCTCGTGTCGTCCTGGTACATGCGGGAGGACGAGCCCACGCAGCGCTCATCGAGCGGCATTCCGCGGCTGTACCAGAAGTACATCGGGCACGACAACAACCGCGACTTCTACATGGTGACGCAGCCCGAAACCGAGAACATGGCGCGCGTGCTGTTCCGCGAGTGGTACCCGCAGATCGTGTACAACCACCATCAGACCGGTCCCGAGGGGACCGTGATGTTTGCGCCGCCGTTCCGGGATCCGCACAACTACAACTACGATCCGCTGGTCCCGGTGGGGATCGAGATGGTCGGCGCGGCCATGCACAGCCGGTTCGTGGCGGAGGGCAAGCCCGGGACGACCATGCGGTCGGGAGCCAGCTACTCCACGTGGTGGAATGGCGGGCTCCGGACGACGACGTACTTCCACAACATGATCGGTCTGCTCACGGAGACGATCGGGAACCCGACGCCCATCGAGATTCCGTTCGTTCCGGAGCGGCAGTTGCCGAGCGGAGACCTTCCGTTTCCGATCGAGCCGCAGCGGTGGCACTTCCGGCAGTCCGTCGAGTATTCGACGACCGCGAATCGTGCGGTCCTGGATTACGCGTCACGGTACCGCGAAACGCTGCTGTTCAACATCTACCAAATGGGCCGGAACGCCATCGAGCGCGGTCGGCGCGATCACTGGACGGTGCAGCCAAGCAGTATCGCGGCGGTTCGCGCGCGAGCCGGACGTGCGGTCCAAGGTGACGCGCAGTCGTCGCGGTGGCGCCGTCGCGTCGCCAGTGAACTGTTCGATGAACTCCGCCGTCCCGAGGATCGGGATCCGCGGGGGTTCATCCTGCCGGCCGATCAGCCCGACTTCGGCACCGCCGTCAAGTTCGCCAACACGCTCATCAAGACCGGCATCGAGGTGCACGAAGCGACCGAGACGTTCGAGGCAGCGGGCACGCGCTACCCGGCCGGCACGTTGGTCGTGCGGGCCGACCAGGCCTTCCGAGCGCACGTGATGGACATGTTCGAGCCGCAGGATCATCCCAACGACTTCGCCTACACGGGCGGTCCTCCGATCCCGCCCTACGACAACGCGGGCTGGACGCTCGCGTATCAGATGGGGATCGCGTTCGACCGGGTCTTGGACGGGTTCGACGGTCCGTTCCGCAAGGTCGACGGGTTCGTCCCGCCGCCGGCCGGCGGTATCGCCGGTACCGGCCGCGCCGAGGGGTACCTGATGCACCATCGCGTGAACGATGCGGTGATCCTCACGAACCGGGTGCTCGCCGGGGGCGGTGACGTGGCCTGGCTGGGCGCGCCAGTGACGGTGGGCGATCAGGTGTTCCAGCGCGGAGACATCTACGTCTCGGCCGCGGGCGTATCGCGTGCTGAGCTCGACGCATGGGCGCGGGAGTTGGGGGTTGAGGTGGTCACCGTGGCCGAGGAGCCGCGGGTAGACGCCGTGGCGATTCGGCCGGCGCGCGTGGCCCTGTGGGACCGGTACGGCGGGTCCATGCCGTCGGGGTGGACGCGGTGGCTGCTCGAACAGTTCGAGTTCCCGTTCGAGGTCGTCTATCCGGCGACGCTCAACGAGGGCGATCTCTCCGCGTACGACGTGGTGCTGCTCCCCGACGGCGCGCTCGGGGGATGGCGGTCGTCGCCTGCAGCGGCGTCGATTCCCGAGGAGTTTCGTGACCGGCTGGGTCGCCTGTCCGTGGGTGAGACGGCGCCGCGCCTGCGGGAGTTCGCCGAGGCGGGCGGCACGGTGATCGCGATCGGCAGCGCGACCGCGATCGCCGAGAGGGCCGGGGTGCCGCTTGCGAATCACTTGGTGGACGAGTCGGGTGAGGCGCTCGGCTCCGATCGGTACTACGTGCCCGGGTCGGTGCTTCGGGTGACCGTGGACACCACGCGCCCGGTCGCCTTCGGGCTTCCGATCCATTTGGACGTGCTGTTCGACAACATTCCCGTGTTCCGGATGACGTCCGACGCGGACGACGCGTATCCGGTCGCACAGTTCACGTCGGACCGCCCGCTGCGGAGCGGGTGGGCGTGGGGCGAGGCCTTCCTCGAAGGCGGAATCCCGATGGTCGAGGCGCGGGTGGGTGACGGGGCCATGTACTTGTTCGGCCCGGAAATCCTCTATCGCGGTCAGCCGCACGGCACATTCAAGCTTCTGTTCAACGGCCTGCATCTGGCGCGTGCCGAGGCGGTGCGCCTGGGCGCCGGCCGCTAGACTCACGAGGCGAGAGGGGGTTAACAGTGTTGGACGCCATCCGCAACCTGTTCGACCGGCAGCTTCGGCCTGCGCCGCCGACCGACGAGCCCGCCGCCGCCGCCGCCGCCGGCCCGCCGCCTCCTGCACTTGCGGCGTGCGCGCTGATGCTGGAGCTGGCCCATGCGGACGACGAGTTCGCTGACGCTGAGCGCGCGCACATCGGATCCGTTTTGCAGCGACACTTCGAGCTGCCCGCCGACCAGGTGGCGGAGCTCATGCAGTTGGCGGAGGAAGAGCGACGGCAGGCCGTCGATCTGTATCAGTTCACCTCGCTCATCGTCGAGGCGTACGACGAGGGGCAGCGCATGCTGCTGGCCGAGGCTCTTTGGGGCGTCGTGCTGTCCGACGGCACCATTGCCCAGCATGAGCAGTACCTCTTGCGCAAGCTGTCCAATCTGCTCGAACTGCGTCCGGGCTATCTCGCCGAGGCACGTCAGCGCGCACTACGGTCTCGATGAGCAGCCTCGCCCCGCGGGTCGAGGCCAGCGCCCGCGCGGCGGGGCTCTTCCCGAAGCAAGGGCGGGCCATCGTTGCCGTGAGTGGGGGGCCGGACTCGGTGGCCCTGCTCGATCTCTTCGCCGCGGGCGGGCTGGCCGAGCGGTTCGGCCTCGTGTTGGTCGTGGCCCACGTGGACCACGGGATCGCGCCGAACAGTGTCGAAGTCGCGGACCGGGTCCGACAACTGGTGCAGCGCCTCGGGATCGACCTGATGGCGCGGCGGCTGGATCTGGGACGTGACGCGTCCGAGTCAGTTGCGCGAGAGGAGCGGTATGCGGCCTTGCGCGCGATGCAGGCGGCGTCCGGTGCGCACTATCTGCTGACCGCGCACCACCGCGACGACCAGGTCGAGACGATCCTGCTGCGCGTGCTGCGGGGGTCGGGACCGGCTGGATTGGCCGGGATTCCGAGCCGAGGCCCGCAGGGCTTGGTCAGACCGCTGCTGCCGTTTGCGCGGGCCGAGATCGCCGCCTATCTGGGCGAGCGGGGGATCACGCCACCGTGCCCGGCCGACCCCGGGAACGTGGCGACCAGGCACGACCGGACCTGGATCCGGCACGACCTCCTCCCACGGCTGCGGGCGCGATTCGGCCCAGAGACGGACGGCGGCCTCGAGCGGCTCGCCCACGCGGCCGCAGACGACCGCCGCGCCTGGCGGCAGCTCCTTCGGGCGTTGCCGGAACTGGGATTCCGTCGGTCAACCGCGGGCGTCGAGGTCGACCGGACGGTCCTCGCCTCGTACGCACCGGACCTGGCGCAGGCTATCTTGCGAGCCCTCGGGCGCGAGATCGGGCTGCGGCTCGGCGGGGCACGATCGGCGCGTCTCCTCCGGTTTGCTGCCGATGCGGCAAGCGGACGACGGGTGGCCCTGGGCGGGGGCGTCGAGGCGCGGGCCGATTTTGACGTTCTGCGGTTGGTCCCGTTGCAGACCGCGGAGGTGCCCGAGGAGGTGACTCTGGCGCTCGACCGCGACGGGCGCTCGACCTGGGGCCCGTGGGTCTTCGCGTGGACGCCCGCGCGTGCGTCGTCCACGGCCAGGGCGGGCCCGGTGGCCTGGTTCCCCCCGGGAGAGGTGCGGGTTCGGGCGCTGGCGCCGGGTGATCGGATCCGCCCGCTCAACGGGGTCGGCCACCGGAAGGTCCGGCGGTTGCTCGCGGAGGCCCGGGTCCCGACGGCGGACCGTGGGCGCTACCCGGTGGTGGAGCGCAACGGCGCCATCGTGTGGGTGCCGGGGGTGTGTCGGGGAGCGGACGCGGTCCCGGTCGGTGGGAGTCAGGCGGTACGCATGGAGGTATTGAGGAGTGACGATGAATCTGGACGGTGAGCTCGCGACGGTCGACACGCTGTTCACGGAGGACCAAATCAAGGCCCGCGTGCGGACGCTCGGGGACGAGATCACCAGCCACTACGCGGACGGTGACTTACTCGTCCTCGGCACGCTCAAGGGGAGTTTCATGTTCATGGGGGACCTCGTGCGTCAGGTGTTCCGGCCCCACAAGGTAGAGTTCCTCATCGCGGCGTCGTACGGGGACGGGACCGAGTCGAGCGGCAACGTGCGTTTGCTCTACGACCCGGCGACGGCCCTGGAGGGGCGCCACGTGCTGCTGGTCGAGGACATCATCGATACCGGGAGGACGCTGAACCGGCTGGTCCGCCTCCTGCGGACGAGGGATCCTGCGAGCCTCGAGATTTGTACACTGTTACACAAGCATCATGCCGAGCCCTTGGAACTGGATGCGCGCTTCGTGGGATTCGATGCCCCCGATAAGTTTCTTGTGGGGTATGGATTGGACTTTGCGGAGCGGTACCGTCATCTGCCTTTTGTAGGCAGCTTGAAGGACGAGCCGGAGTAGAACATGGCAGAGAACGAAGGACAGCAGAAGAAGCCGAACGCCGCGTCGTGGAGCCGGAACCTCGTGTTCTGGGTCCTGATCTTCTTGATCCCGCTCGTCGGGTATCAGCTCATCGCGGATACGCGAGAGCCGATCGAGGAGATCACGTACACGCAGCTCCGCGAGGCGCTGACGCAGGACAATGTCGCGAAGGTCGTGATCGAACGCGGCAAACTGGTGGAGGGCGACTTCACGCGCCCGGTCGAGCTCGGAGGACGGCCGGTGAGCCGGTTCCGCGTCGTGCTCCCCGTGCAGGATTCCGAGTCCTTCGTGGCGCAGCTCGAAGAACAGGGCGTCGAGATCAGCGCGGACGAACCGGGCGGCCTCGGCACCGTCTTCGTGCAGCTACTTCCCTGGATCATCCTGATCGGGATCTGGGTGTTCTTCTTCCGGCAGCTGCAGCAGGGCGGCAACCGCGCCTTTGCCTTCGGGAAGTCGAAGGCCAAGCTGCTGTCCGGCGATACGCCAAAGGTGACCTTCCAGGACGTCGCAGGATGTGACGAGGCGAAGGTCGAGCTGCGGGAGATCATCGAGTTCCTCCAGGACCCGCAGCGGTTTCAGCGACTCGGCGGCCGGTTGCCGAAAGGGGTGCTGCTCGTCGGATCGCCGGGGACGGGGAAGACCCTGCTGGCGCGGGCGGTGGCCGGGGAGGCCGGACGGCCGTTCTTCTCGATGTCCGGGTCGGACTTCGTGGAGATGTTCGTGGGCGTCGGGGCCTCGCGCGTGCGAGACCTGTTCGAGCAGGGCAAGGCGCATGCGCCCTGCATCATCTTCATCGACGAGATCGACGCGGTCGGGCGCCATCGCGGCGCCGGTCTGGGCGGCGGTCACGACGAGCGCGAGCAGACGCTGAACCAGCTGCTCGTGGAGATGGACGGTTTCGAGTCCAACGAGGGCGTGATCCTGATCGCGGCAACGAACCGACCCGACGTGCTCGATCCCGCGCTCCTGCGCCCCGGGCGCTTCGATCGTCAGGTCGTCGTCGACATGCCCGACGTGCGCGGGCGCGAGATGATCCTCAAGGTGCACGCGCGGAAGATCCCGCTGGCGGACGCGGTCGCACTCGACCTGATCGCGCGCGCGACCCCGGGGCTCGCCGGAGCCGATCTGGCGAACATCGTGAACGAGGCCGCGCTGCTTGCCGCACGGCGGAACAAGCAGCGCGTCGAGATGGTCGACTTAGAGGATGCCAAGGACAAGGTGATGCTTGGGGTCGAGCGGAAGAGCCTCGTGCTGTCGGACGAGGAGCGCAAGCTCACGGCCTACCACGAGGCCGGGCACGCGCTCGTGAGCGTGCGCGTCCCGGGGCTGGATCCGGTCCACAAGGTCTCCATCGTGCCGCGAGGGCGGGCGCTCGGCATCACCTTCTCGCTACCCGAGGAAGACCGGCACAACTACACCAAGGAGTACATCCACGGCCGGCTCGCGATGGCCTACGGCGGGCGCGTCGCCGAGGAACTCGTCTTCGGGGCCGAGAAGGTCACGACCGGCGCCGCGCAGGACATCGAGCAGGCTACGGAGATGGCCCGACGGATGGTCACGCAGTTCGGCATGAGCGATATGGTTGGGCCCGTCGCCGTGGGCGATCGCGAGCAGCAGATCTTCCTGGGTCGCGAGTTCTCGCAGCACCGCGAGGTGTCGGAACGCACGGCCGAGGTGGTCGACGGAGAGGTGAAGCGGATTCTGGAGGAAGCCTACGATCGGGCGCGCACGATCCTCCAGGCCAACATGGATACGCTGCACCTGATGGCGGATGCGCTCGTGGATCGCGAGACGCTGGACCGCGAGGAGGTCGACTTGATCTCCAAGGGCGAGCCGTTGCCGCCGCGCGCGCCGGCGGTCCCGACCACACCACCGGCCGCGGAGACGCCCAGCGACGACGCGGCGGAAGCGTCTCCCGGGAGCGGTCCCGTTCTGGGCACACCACCGGCGGAGCCCGCCGGGGCGTGAACGTCACCGCGCTCGATCGGTCGACTCCGGGCGCGCTGCTCGCCGCACTCACGCGGAGGGGGGTCGATCCGGTTCGGGCCGATGCGGTCGTCCGCGGTGTTCGGCCCGTCGCCTTCGTGCTCGACGGCATCGACGACGCGGCGCGTGAGCGCATCGTGCGCGCCGCTCAGCGACGGCATCTGGAATGCCTGACGGGAGACGGATGGGCCGTGCTGGCGGGGGGCGCGGCCGAAGTAGCGGGCGTCGCGCGTCCCGGTCACACGCTCCTCCCCGAGGAGGTCGCCAACGCCCTCGGACGATCCCTCGGCTCCAGCTGGGGCGAGGGGCGCGAGTGGGTGACGGCAGGGGGCCGCATCCCGCTCGATCTCCCCGTCGTGGTCGGCATCCTCAACGTGACGCCGGACTCGTTCAGCGACGGCGGCGCTCATCTCGCGCCTGGCGACGCGGTTGCGCACGCTGATCGGCTGCTCGACGAGGGCGCGACGGTGCTGGACGTGGGCGCCGAGTCGACGCGCCCCGGGGGCGCGGAGCCCGTCTCCGCCGACGAAGAGTGGCGGCGCCTCGAGCCCGTGCTGCGGTACGTGGCCTCGGAGCACCCTGCCGTTCCCGTGACGGTCGATACGATGAAGGCGGAGACGGCCGCGCGGGCCGTGGATGCCGGAGCGTGGGCGATCAATGACGTGTCCGGGCTGCGTCACGACCCCGAGCTGGCGAATGTCGCGGCGGCATCCGGTGCGGGACTCATTCTCATGCACTCGCGGGGCACGGTCGGGACCATGGCCACGTACGAGCATGCGGAGTACGTCGACGTCGGGCCCGCCATGGCGGAAGAACTCGGACACGCGTGTCGCCGTGCCGAGGACGCGGGCGTCGCGCCCGACCGTATCGTCGTGGATCCGGGCCTCGGGTTCAGCAAGACTCCGGAGCAGAGTGTGCTGGCGCTCCAGTCGGTCGGCGCGCTGGCGGCACTCGGATACCCGGTGATGGTCGGACCATCGCGGAAGCGGTTCCTCGGCGCGCTGACCGGCCGGGAGCCGCTGGATCGCGACGTGGCGACGGCGGCGGCGTGCGCGGCCGGCTTCGCGCTGGGGGCCCAACTCTTTCGCGTGCACGCGCCGGCCCCGACGGTGGATGCGTTGGCGGTCGCGCGCGCGGTGTGGGGGCGCTGATGTCGTTCGAGCAGTTCCGGTTTCTGGTCCCG
Source organism: Gemmatimonadota bacterium (assembly GCA_039587215.1). Lineage (GTDB taxonomy): Bacteria > Gemmatimonadota > Gemmatimonadetes > Gemmatimonadales > GWC2-71-9 > CAMYLY01. Next base: position 8,014 of record JBDHIW010000090.1, read on the forward strand.
GGCGTGTGGGATCTCGTCGAGATCCTCATCGTCGCTGGGGTGATCTACCGGCTGCTGCTGTTCCTCGCCGGTACGCGCGCCCTGCAGATTCTGGTCGGGCTCGTGGTGCTCGGCGTGATCTACTTCGGTGCCGTCGTGCTGCGCTTCACCATGATCACGACGCTGCTGGGGTTCGTGTTCGCGTACGGCGCGTTCGCCGCGATCGTGGTGTTCCAGCCCGAGCTGCGGCAGGCGCTGGCCAGGCTGGGACGGTCGCGGTTCGTGCGCATGCTGGTGACGCCGGAGGAGCACGCGATCGCCGACGTCATCGCGGAGGCCGTGGGGCGTCTCGCCAGGGATGGGACGGGGGCCATCCTCGCCATCGAGGGCGAGGGCGCGCTCAACGATTACGTCGAGTCGGGCAAGGAGATGCGGGCACACGTCTCCGCAGACCTCGTGGCCGCCATCTTCACGCCCTACTCGCCGCTGCACGACGGGGCGGTGATCGTGAGCGGCGACCAGATCATCGGAGCGGGCTGTGTCCTTCCGCTGACGCAGTTTCCGGTGACGGACAAGTCGCTCGGCACGCGGCACCGCGCGGCCCTCGGGCTGTCCGAGGAGACCGATGCCATGGTGATCGTGGTCTCCGAGGAGACGGCGCGCATCTCGATCGCCCACCGGGGGATGCTGCGTCGTGGGGTGACGCCCGACCAGGTACGGCAGCTGCTCGCCCGCCGCGAGCCCACGGACCTTGCGATTCTCGCGCTGGATGACGAGCCTTCCCCCGCCTGAATCCGGACGGAATCGCTGCAATGGACCGTGACGTAATCCCCACAGCCACCGGGACGATGCGCTTCGAGTATCGGGTCGCGTTCCTCGTATTCGCGGTCGTGCTCGCGGGCTATCTGTGGACGCTGGCGCCGACGGTGACCTTCTGGGACGCCGGTGAGTTGATCGCGGCCACCAAGATCCTCGGCATTCCCCATCCGCCCGGGACGCCGCTCTTCGTGCTCGTGGGGAACGTCTGGGCGACGCTCGTGCCCATTGGCGAGTTCGCGTTCCGGACCAACCTCATGACGGCGGTGTTCAGCGCCGGGGCGGCGGCGCTGTTCTTCCTGCTCGTGGCGAAGGCGCTGCGCGGCGGTCCCGAGCATGCGGCCGAGGGCGCGGAGACGGACCGGGGGTTCGTGATCGGCGGCGCGGTGGCGGCCGCGCTCATCTCGGCCTTCGCATTCACCGTGTGGCAGAACTCCAACGAGTCCGAAGTCTACATGGTGGCCACGCTGTCCATCGCGGGCGTCTCGTGGCTCGCATGG
>JBDHIW010000091.1:0-9958 GCA_039587215.1 Gemmatimonadota bacterium
TCCGACTGCTACGACGGCCGGCTCGCCCGCACCAAGGAGTACTACGGCAACGACGTGGCGACGACGCGCGACTACCGCGAGATCCTCCGGCGGTCGGACGTGGACGCAGTCCTGATCTGCACGCCCGACCACTGGCACGCGCGGATGGCGATCGAGGCCATGGAGGCCGGCAAGGCGGTCTACTGCGAGAAGCCGATGGTGCACGACCTCGACGAGGGCCCCGCCATGATCGAGGCGCAGCGCCGCACCGGGCAACCCCTCATCGTCGGGAGCCAGCACAGCAGCTCGATTCTCTACGCCAAGGCGCGCGAGTTGTATCTGTCGGGCGCCATCGGCGAGCTGAACATGGTCGAAGCCTCGACCAACCGAAACTCGGCCATCGGCGCCTGGCAGTACTCCATCGCCCCGGACGCCTCGCCCGAGACGATCGATTGGGACATGTTCCAGGGCGACGCCCCGAAGCACCCGTTCGACCCCAAGCGGTTCTTCTGGTGGCGCGGGTACCGGGACTACGGCACGGGCGTGGCCGGCGATCTCTTCGTCCACCTCTTCACCGGCATCCACTACACGGTCGGGGCGATCGGCCCGACCTCCGTCGTCGCCATGGGCGGCCTCCGGTTCTGGAAGGACGGGCGCGACATGCCCGACGTGACCCTGGGACTGTTCGACTATCCGGAAACCGAGTACCACCCGCCGTTCACGCTCTCACTCCAAAGCAACTTCGCGGACGGGAGCGGCGGCGGGCAGCTGTTCCGCTTCATCGGCAGCGAGGGCGTCATGGAGGCGGGCTGGAACCGGCTCACGCTCCGCAGCGTGCCGCGGCGCCGGGGAGCCTGGCGCTACGTCGCAGGAGAGCACCTTCGACGTACCGTCCGGCTACAACTCGCGCCTCGACCACTTCCTGAACTTCTTCGCGGCCATCCGCGAGGGGACGCCGATCCAACACGATCCGACGTTCGGCTATCGCGCCGCGGCACCGTCACTGCTCTGCAACTCGAGCTTGTTCTCGGGGACCATCCACCGGTGGGATCCGGATATCATGCGGCTCGTCGAATAGGCCGAACGCACGAAGGCGCCGGAGACGGGGTCTCCGGCGCCTTCGCATTCCCGTACCGGCGGTCGCGTACTACGCGTAGTCCGGCGCCAGTTCGTCTCGCACCCGCTCCAACAGCGCCTTCGTCGCTCGAATGCCGTCGGGTTCGCTCAAGACGGGGCCCTCGTACTCGATGCCGACGTAGCCGCGGTACCCCGCGTCCAGCACGATCCGCATCATGCGGAGGTAATCGGTCTCCACGCAGTTGCCGTTCTCGTCGAAGTTGTGGGACTTGGCACTCACCGCCTTCGCGTACGGCATGAGCTCGGCGACCCCCTGATAGCGGTCGTACCACTCCTCCGGCTCGTAGCTCACCCGGAAGTTCCCGAAGTCCGGCAGCGTGCCGACCCGCGCGTGGGCCGCCATCTCCATGACCCCGGCCAGCCACTGGCCGTTACTCGACATGCCGCCGTGGTTCTCCACGATGACGTCGATGCCGTGCTGGTCGCCGAACTCGCCCAGACGCCGCAGTCCGTCGGCGGCCATGCGCTGCTGCTCGGCCGGATCCAGGTCCCCACCGCTCCTCGCGTTCACTCGGATGGAGTGACAGCCCAGGTACGCGGCGGCCTCGACCCACTTGTAGTGGTTCTCGACCGCGGTCGTCCGGCCGGCATCATCCGGGTCACCGAGGTCGCCCTCGTCGTCGCACATGATGAGCAGGCACTCCACCCCCTCACCGTCGGCACGACGTTTGAGTTCCGCGAGCCCGTCGGTCTGCTGCACTTCGGTCGTGTAGTACCGGTTCAGCAGCTCGACCCCGTCGAGACCGTACTCCTGCCGGGTGGTGGCGGCGATGTCGAGCGGATCGGCTTCATTGGCCTCGTACGCTCGGTGCAGCGAGTACTGGGCCAGCGAGATCTTGAACAACAGCTCCTCTCCTCCCGTCAGGGCGGTCTCCGCGCCGTCGCTCCCCTCGGAGCGACACGCCACGGGAATCAGCCCGGCGCCCGCTACGACGCCGGCGGCCTTGAGCAGATCACGGCGGTGCAGACGGTGTGTCATAACCCCTCCCTTGGTCGGTCACGCATCCACGGCGACTCCCGGGCCCCCGCCCGAGGTCCGCCAGCAAAGATACTGGCCGAAACGGCCGTCGGCACCACGCAGCGGCGCTAGCGGCAGCGCTCGTTGTTGCCGCGCAGCATGCGCTGGCCGCCGACGTACAGCCGGTCGTTCTCGTAGTCGTATTCCAGATCGAGCGTGCTGCGCTCACCCGAGGACCACTCGAGGATCAGGGTGCCCGTCCGGCCGGCTCCCGTCGCCGACCACCGGCCCTGCCCGCGACTCTGCATGGCTCCGCTTGCCCCGCCGCCGAACCCGCCGCCCTGACTGTCGTAGGCGAACTCGCCGCTGCTGCAGAGCCAGAGCTCCGTGGACTCGGTATAGCCCGACCCCGTGTAGAAGCGGGCCAGATACCGGCCCCGGAGATACGGCTCCCACGCGTCGTCTCCCCCGCTCGCCTGCGCGGCCGCGTCCCGGGCCGCAGGCTCCTCCACCCCGAGACTCAGAGCCAGCTCCCGCATCGACTCCTGTCGCGCCTCGGCGATGTCCGGCGGTGACAACAGAATGAACGCGACCCCCAACCCGGTCGACGTCAGGCGCACGTCGATGGTCCCGAGGAGCGCCGCGCCGACGATGGTGAACGGTGCGCTCAGGTGTCCGGCCCCGACCTGCTGCACCGGACCTGCCGGCATCAGGATCACTCCGTCGCCCATATCGATCGGACGCGAGAGCTGGGCACGGGCGTCGGCGTCCGACATCGATTCGGCAAGCACGAGCACATACCCCTCGCCCTCGACCGGCGCGACGATCAGCGCACTTTCGTCGGGTGTAAGCTGCGCACGCCAGGCACCGGGGACCGTGAGCGTGAGTCCCGTTTCCGGATCGCTGAGCCGCTCGCCGCCCTCGTAGACACGGCCGGGTTCGATCTGCGCGATGGCGGGCGCCGCGAGTGCCGCCAGGCACAGCGCGGCGGCCCACGCGGGGGCGGTCGTGCGGAGGCGAGGGCTCACGGCGTACCTCCCGCGTCCGCGTTGCGGAGCCGTTCGCGTGCCTGCTCGATCACGGCCAGGATGCGGGGCACGTTGGCCTCGCCCCCGTACGTCGCGAGCAGTCGTTGCTCCGCCGCATCGATGGCCTCCCCGAGATCCTCCGCGGCACGCGCCCGCGCGGCCGGATCGGTGCTGCCCACGTGTCCCAGCCACACCGGGCTCGTGTGGGCGAAGGCGTAGCTGTCCATGGCGGGCCAGCCGGCCGCTCCGCCGACCGCGCGCGCGGCAACCCATCCCCCCTCGGGCACCGCGATCCGCCCCCGATAGGCCCGCTGCCCCGGCTCGCCGAGTCCGCCGTCGCTGCGCACGACCTCGCCGTTCACAAGCAGTTCGACCCGGTCGACCGGCACGGCGGTCGCGAGCTGTATCCGGTACCCGACCGTGCGTCCGCCGTCGACCGCGTCGCCGGGAGCCGCGCCGTCGACGGCGAGCTGAAGCATCGGCCCGGTCGTCACGAACGAGCGCCCCTCGCGCATCCCCCGCCAGTAGGCGTCGAGGGTCGTCGCCCCGCCCGTCTGGACGTACAGGCGCGTCGTCCCCACCGCCATCGTGCGGTAGTAGTCGTTCATCACGTCGGTCCCGGCTTCGAGCGCGATGGGCACGCCGAGGTTGAGGAAGCGGTACCAGACGTCGGACGACCCGAGCTCGTCGGTCCACAGACACGCCACCTCGAGCCAGTCCATATTCCCGAGCACGCCATCCACCGCGAGCAGCACCGGCAGTCTGCCGACCCGGCCGGGACCGAACGGATCCTCGCCCGCCGGGTGCACGTATCCCGCGAGACCGCCCTCCGCACGTGCGTGGGCGAGCGGTTCCGCGTTCGGACGGTCGTCCGTCGAGTACACCTGGTACCCTGGCCCCCAGATCCACGGCCAGAACAACGTCTCGGTGTTGAGCAGGCCCAGGTGCCCCAGGAAGTGCGAACGCACCTCCTGTCCGAATTGAATCAGCGGCAGCTCGCCGTCACGCTGCCACCCGAACATCGACTGGTATTCGAACCGGTTGTGGAGGTTCGCCACGAGCGGAGTGCCGACGTCCAGGTTCTCGCCGGCCATCATGGGCAGGAGGTCGTCGGGCTCGAGCGTGTAGATGCCGCCGTAGTTCAGATGGAAGTGATGATCGCCGGACAGATATCCCGCCGCCCGCGCGTCCCACACCTCTTCGAGTGCCAACTCGACGTCGTGCGTCGCGCCGGGCGCCACCGTCACCGACTGCCGGACCTCGGGCGTCGTGAGACCGCGCACGGCCGACACCGACACCTCTCCGGCGGGCACCGTGAGCTCCACCACACCAGCCGTGTAGAAAAAGTGCCTACCGTCCTGCAGCCCGAACGTGACCTGCCCGACCGTCGGCATGAGCGGATGCCCGCGGCCGTCACCGACGTCGAGCCGCGCGGGCACCGGGGTGCCGGCCGCGACCGTCCTGATCCGCAGCGTGCCTGTCGCCGTCCCCCAATCCCAGGCGTCGATCGCCACGTGCTCGGGCGAGCCGCCCGCCGCCCGGATGCGATAGAGCTGCATCACCTCGTCGGCGTCCGCCTCCACGAACCAGATCCAGTCGCCGCCCGGATCCCACGCGGGGCTCAACGGCAGCCCCCGATGGCCCGTCGTGAGCAGCACCGACGTCGTGGGGTTCGTCACCCACACCAGCCGTAGTTCGTAGCCGTCCTGCGTGGCCCACGGGTAGACGACGGTCTGCCCGTTCGGCGCCACGGCGGGGCGCAGCTGTGACACGATGCGCTCGAACGCGAGCGACTGCTCCTCGCCCGACCGGACGTCCCGCGCCACCACGCGGTCGAGCTCGGGCGGGCGGAGCTGTGGGCCTCGATCGCTGCCCTTGTGGACGTACACGAGCGTGCCGCCGTCCGCGCTCAGGGTCGGCTTGAGCTCGATGCCGCCCAGATCGCTCAGACGCGTGGATGCTCCCGCGGCGAGGTCGTGCTGCCACAGGTCCAGCGCCCCTTCCGCCGCCGAGCTGTAGATCACCGCGGCACCGTCCGCGGTGAACACGGGGTCCAGCTCGATGGCCGGGGTGTTGACCGTCGCCTCCTCACCCGACGCCAGATCGCGCACGACGATCCACGTGTCGCGGGTGTCGTCGCGCACGAAGGCGAGGTGCGTACCGTCGGGCGACCAGCTCGGACGGAAGTCCATCGCGGCCCCGTCGGTGATGCGCGTGGCAACCCGCGTCGACAGATCGAGAACCCACAGCCAACCGCGCGCGCTGAACGCCACCTGCGATCCGTCCGGCGACGGCGCCGGACTCGTGGGCCCCTGATTCATCGTGGGCATCTCGAAGCCCTCGAAGTACACGTGATGCGAATACCCGTCGATCTTCTGGTAGCGATTGGCCCACTGTGCTTCGGCGAGCGGCGCCGCGAAGCAGCCGAGTACGGCGGTGAGAGGGACGACGACAAACGTGGGAGACGGCCTTGGCGACATCTGGTGCGCTCCGGAGGTAGGGTGGGCGGCACGGGGACCCGCACCGCGGTCGGCAAAGATAGGCCGGGCGCGCGGCGACCGCGAGAACGGCCATTGCAGCGGGCGGCCGCGCCGGCCGCGCATTGCGATGCCATGGTCTCCCACCGCGCTCTGCGGCGGTTCGCGGTGACCGCCGCCGCAGTCGAGGACGACACGGGCCTCTCGCGCGGCGTTGACCCACAAACCGACGACGGGCCCAGTAGCGGATCCCGCTGCGGGCGTCCACATTCATCACGGTCTCCTCTGGGCAGAGTCTCATGGGGTTTTCACCAGCGGCACTTACGTTCCTGCGCGGCCTCAAGCGCACCAACACCAAGCCATGGTTCGAGGCCCACCGCGCTGAATACGACGATCACGTGCGCGACCCGATGCGCGCCCTGATTGACGAGATGGACGTGCGCTTCGGCACGTTCGCGCCGGAGTTCACGGGAGATCCCAAGCGCTCCATGTTCCGGATCCACCGCGATATCCGCTTTGCGAAGGACAAGTCCCCCTACAAGACGCACGCGGCCTGCTGGTTCGCACACCGCGACGGCGACGGCAAGGTTGGCCAAGGCGCCGAGGGCGGCGGGGCCGGGTTCTACTTCCATCTCGAACCCGGCGCGTCATTCGCGGGCGGCGGCATCTGGATGCCGCCGAGTTCGGCGTTGAACCGTATCCGGGACGCGCTCGCCGACGACCACGGGCCCCTCGAGCAGATCGTGCGTGAGAAGACGTTCGTGCGGCGGTTCGGGGCGCTCGACGACTCCGCGATGCTCAAGCGCATGCCGCGGGGCTTCACCGACGATCACCCCGGGGCCGAGTGGCTCCGCTTCAAGTCCTTCACCGTGGGAAGGCCCCTGACCGACAAGCAGGTGACGGGCTCCGGCCTCGCTAAACGCCTCGAGGCGGACTACGCGGTGATGCTGCCGCTCGTCCGGTGGCTGAACGCGGCACTCGGGCTACGGCCGGCGACGCGGCGCTAGTTCCCGGCCAACAGCGCCAACTATTGCTGCGCCCGTAGGGGCGGGGTGGCGTCGGGGGGACGGCGGTGACGCGTGCCCTGTTCGTACGCGTACCCAAACCCCAGGAGCATGGCCTCGCTGAACCGCCGCCCCAGGAACTCGAGCCCCACCGGCATGCCGTCGGCGGTGAAACCGGCGGGCACCGTGAGCGCCGGGAACCCGATCGCGGGACTGAGACCGCGGTTGTCTCCCAGGCCGTAGCCGTCGTCGAGCCGGCTCTGCTTCAGCACCCCGTCGGGGATCGTGGACGGCTGGTTCCAGAACGTCGGGTAAACGATCGCGTCGAGATCGAGCGCGGCCATCACCCCCGTCACCGTGCGACGAAGCGTCTCCCGACGCGTCACCACGGCGAGATACCCGGCGTCGTCTGTCGAGCGATTCACGAAATCGATGAGCGAGCGCGCACGGGACGGCACGACCGCACCCGACAGCACGATGTCCTTCAGCGTCTCGACCGGCGGGTCCTCGAGGTCGGCGAGATAGCCGTCGATCGCCGACTCGACCTCGTAGACGTTGAAGATCTCGCGCAGCATGGACAGCGAATCGATCGCGATCGAGTCGACGACCTCGGCGCCGAGCGCGCGAAGGTCCGCCATCGCGCGGTCTATGGCCGCGACGACGTCGGCGAAGTCCGCCGATGCCGTATCCACGCGGCCGCTCATCGGCTCGCGCAGCACGCCGATGCGTGCGCCGCGCAGCGCCTCAGTATCGAGAGCGTCGGTGTAGCTGTCGGGGACGTGCCCGACGGCGTCGGCCGTGATCGGGTCTTCGGGATCGTACCCTGCCATGACGTCCAACAGGACGGCCGCATCCGTCACCGACCGCGTCATCGGCCCCATCGTGTCCTGCGTTGGGTTGGCCGGCAGCATCCCGTGGCGGCTCACGAGCGGCAGCGTGGGCCTGAGCCCGACGAGACCATTCACCGCAGCCGGACCGCGGATCGAGCCGCCCGTGTCCTCCCCGATGCCGACCAGCCCGAAACTCGCGGCCACGCCGGCACCCGACCCACCCGACGAGCCGCTCGGGTTTCGCGTGGGGTCATACGCGTTCCGAACGATGCCGAACGCCGAGCCCAGGTAGCGGGTCGCGAACTCGCCCATGGTGGTCTTGGCCAGGATGAGGGCGCCCGCGTCGCGAAGCTTGGTCACAACCGTGGCGTCGCGCGCGGACACGAACTCCTGAAAAAGCGCCGACCCGAACGTCGTCGGCATGTCGCTGGTCTCGACCTGATCCTTGAGCAGCACGGGGACGCAGTGGAGCGACGGCATGGCCTGCCCGGAGCCCCGCACAGCGTCCAGCGAGTCCGCCAAGTCGAGCGCGCGGGGATTGAGCGTCTGCACCGTATTGAGTGCGGGGCCGGCCTTGTCGTACGCCTCGATGCGGTCGAGATACCCCCGCACCAGCATCCGGCAGGTCAGTGTGCCGTCGCGCATGGCGTCGTGCGCCTCGGCGATCGTCGCCTCGACCATGTCGAACTGCCGGGCGTGCGCCGGTGCCGCCGCCGCGAGCAGCAGCGCCAATGTGGTCGTGGACCTCATGGGTAGCCTCTCGATCGGTTAGTGCCCGAACACGACCCCGTGCGGGCTCGCCGGTCCGGTGTCGCCGTGCGGCCACGACGACCGGTCGAACGTGATGTCCGGCAGCGCCTCGGCATCCCACGTGAGTGCGCCCGCCGTTCGGTCAAACCGCGCGATGCGGATGCCATGGGGCTCGCCGCCGCCCAGGGAGAATACCAGTCGGTCACTTCCAGGATCGACCGACACCCAGTGCGGATAGAACGAATCGTCCGTCTCGAGGCGCGAGACCTCGCGGGGCGCACGCGGGTCAGCGATGTCGACGACCGAGATGTAGTGGTCCAAGGCCACCGGCATGATCCAATAGTGGCCAATGACGGCCGGGACGCTGCAGCCTTCGGCGCGCGGCGACCCGAACACCATCACCTGCTCGACCGTCAGCGCATCGCCGATGAGGCCATCGACGAGATACAACCCACAGTACCATGTGTTCACGAGCGCCTGGTCGCCGTCGCCGATCACCTTGACCTCGAACGGCTGGACATGCGCCGAGTCCGGCGCCGCGGGGAACGGCAGGGTGTGTCGGAGCGTCAGGTCGGCGAGGCGCCAGATCTGCACCACGTCCGCCGTGCCCCGCTCGTCGTCCATCGGCGCGCTCGTCGTCACCACCACATCCGCAGCGACCGACGCGTCGAGCGCATAGGTGCGGATGGCAGCTTCCGGAAAGGCCGGATCGGCCGAACTCGTGACGCGGACGAACTCGCCCGTCGCACTGAACTCAGCGAGCCCGCCGGGCCTGCCGGGATTCGTGGAGTCGCTGAACTGCACCGTAGCCAGGACCCGCCCGTCGGGATGGCGCCAGAAGCTGTGGATGTGCTGGTACCCCTCGATCGGCGCGAGTTCACGCACGATCGCGGGCGCGGTCGGCGCATTCACATCGAACACCCACGTCCGGTCGCCCGCATACGCGTTGGCGAAGAAGAACCCCTGCGACCCCAATTGGAGCTCCGTATGGTGGGCCATGATGCCCGTCACGCCGACGGGGACCGTGGCGAGGATGTCGCCGTAGGTCGGCGATCCTTCCGCAACGTCGACGGTCGCAAGGAAGTCGGTGTCCGCACCGTCGACGTCACCGGCCCACACGAACGCGTAGCGCGCAGGTTCGGGCGACGCGGGCGGCGGTGCGTCCGGGGAACAGGCGCCGGAGGCAACGGCGGCGAGCACTACGGTCAGGGGTACGCGCACGAACGGTCTCCCGGATTCTGGGGTGTGTGCATCGCGGCATGCCACCAACGGGAACGGCGGGCACCACTGCCCGCCCATCGCCGCGCGGAGGCAGAATGTAGCCGCGGCGAAGCGCCTCGCCAGAGGGCTCCTCTTGATCATCCTCCGGGGAGGCGCGCTCCCGTGAGCGCCACCCACCGCGACGCGTCTCCGTCGCTGGCCAACCCCGCCCGCGGCCCGCATCTTAGCGCATGACTGAAAACACCTCCCGCCTCTCGACGGCCCTCGCCGACCGGTACGCGATCGAGTCCCGGCTGGGCGAGGGCGGCATGGCCACGGTCTACCTGGCGCAGGATCTCAAGCACGACCGCAAGGTCGCCCTCAAGGTCCTGAGGCCCGAACTCGCGGCCGTCCTCGGGGCCGAGCGGTTCGTCCAGGAGATCAAGACCACCGCGGCGCTGCAGCACCCGCACATCCTCCCGCTGTTCGACTCCGGGGAGGCCGACAGTTTCCTCTACTACGTCATGCCGTACATCGAGGGCGAGACGCTCCGCGGCAAGCTGAACCGCGAGACGCAACTCGGCATCGACGAAGC
>JBDHIW010000092.1:0-9228 GCA_039587215.1 Gemmatimonadota bacterium
CAGCGCTTCGCGCGGCACTATCAGACGGGCGAGCCCATTCCGGAGGCGCTCATCGCGAAGATTCAGTCGGTGGCCAAGTTCGACCAGGGATTCGCGACCGTGGAGTACCTCGCCGCCGCCTACCTCGACCTGGCCTGGCACACGATGGAGCAACCCGCCGAGGTCGACGCTGGGGAGTTCGAGACGCAGGAGATGACGCGCATCGGGCTCATCAGCGAGATCATCCCGCGGTACCGAACGACGTACTACAACCACATCTTCGCGGGCGGGTATTCCGCGGGGTACTACAGCTACATCTGGTCGGAAGTCCTCGACGCGGACGCGTTCCAGGCGTTCAAGGAGACCAGCCTGTTCGACCGGGAGATGGCGGCCCGGTACCGGACGGAGATTCTGTCGCGCGGCGGAACGCGCCCCGGCATGGAGCTCTACCAGGCCTTCCGCGGACGTGCGCCGGAGATCCAACCGCTGCTGGAGAAACGCGGGCTCCTGCCCGAGCGGTAGCGCCACGGCACGGGGAGGGAGCGGCGCACGCCGCTCCCTCCCGCTCCCCACCAACACCCGCGTGTGGCGCGGGCACTTCGACGCTTAGGACGACGGCGGCCCGAGACCGACCGTGATCGTGTCGGGGCCTGCGAGCTTCTCGACATGACAGAAACACGGCGCGGGAAGCGCGAAGACGAAGTCCGCCTGAAACGCCGTCGAGTCCGGCCCGGCCGTCCCTTCCACCCGCACCACATCCCCGTCCGACGAGAACTCGTCGCGCATGCCGTCGTCGGCGACGGCGTAGGTGCCCGCGTCCGTGAACCCGAGCCAGGTTGGTTCGAGCACGCGCCCGGTTCGCAGGTTGACGCGGGTCAGGACCGCGTCGGCCAGCGGCGCTCCCTGCGGGTCCACGAGGGTCACCAGATACGCCCGGAACTCCTTCGTGCAGGCGCAGGGGGCAAGCGTATCCTCGCAGGCCGCCGTGGGCAGGACCGCCAGGCATCCGACGGCAACCGCCCGCAGCGCCTTCGAGACGCGCAGGCTCCTGTGCCCGGGCGTGCCCCGTGAGGGGTCGGGGTCACGCCCGGGTCGTCTCCCGATACGACCCGTCATCGAATCGGGATGGCAATCGAGAGCTGGCTGGTCACGACCGTCACCTCCTGCAGTGTGAGGGGACCGCTCGGGGCGAGCAGCACGTCGTTCGCCGAGGCGAAGTCCTCCGCCCGGCCGACGGCGCCGCCGTCCCACGCCACTCCCGGTCGCCCAGTGCCCGTCGTGACACGCCCCACGTACCGGACCTCGATGTCGCCCAGTCGCAGCCCGATCCCCCAGCTCGGCGTCCACTCGATCCACTGCTCACTCTGCCGCCGGAACGTCTCCGCCACGTGATCCCATTGATCCAGCTGGTAGTCGTAGGTGCGGACGCCGAGCCCGAAGGACAGGTCGGCCACCCCGACCTCCCGTCGCACCCCGAGCGCAATCGCGGCGTTCGAGAAGTCGAACTCATTGTCGATAGTGTGATCGCCGCGCACAAGCACCGTCCCGCTCGCCGTCTGCAGCGGCGCCTCCGCCTCCACCCACGTCCGGCTGCTGGCCGGTTCGTACGCCACGTCGATCCCGAACGTCGTTGGTCCGGCGGCCTTGGCAACCCCGACACCCAGGGAGAATGCCGTACTGGTTCCGGGATCGCGGGGAATGTTCATGATCTCGTAGTTGGGAATCTTGGGATGCGTCTTCCAGTTGCCCGTCAGCGCCCCACCGATCCGCCATCCGTGCGTGCCCACCGGCTGGCGGTACCCCACCTGCGCCCCCCACGTCCGTGTGCGGTCGAGGTTCTGCTCTTCGCGCACCTGCTCCTCCCAGATCCACTGGATCGAGTCGACGAGCACCCAGTCCACGTACACGACATCGTGCTGCATGTCGAAGTTGCGAAACACCCCCGTCGCCTCGAGCACCCGCCCGCGCCCGAGCTCGGCCGTCACGCCGGCCCGCAGGTCCTCCATGTGCCCGGACTGCTGAATGCTGGACGCCATGGCGTACAAATGCTCGACGCCGTCCATCGCGTTCAGCTCCGCGAAGAACCCCGAGGCGCCGACCGCCACCGCGTCGGACAACCGGACGCCGCCCAGTAGGACGCCGTACTTGTTGGTCGCCGAGCGGACCGACAGGGCGTTGGGCGGCAGCGGGGCCGTGACCCGAGTCGCGACATCGAACAGCGGGATCGGCCCGAAGAACTGCTCGCCCCGCGTCAGCTGCTGCAGCGCGACCATCCCCCCGCCGAAGACCCGCCCCCCGAACAGGCCACCGACCGACACGGCACCGGCGCTTCCGGCATTCCGTGTGATGCTGTAGTACGTCGGTGTCGCGAAGAGTTGCGCCTCGCGCACCCGCGCACCCTTGGCCGGGTTCAAAAACGGGTCGTACAGCGCGTCGTCGAGCGCGAGGTGCACGCCGCCCATGGACAGCTGGGTCGACGGGAACAGCACGAACTGGTCCCCCGATGCGACCGGAACGGTCTTGAGGGCGATGTACTGCCCGTGCGCCGATCCCGCCGCTCCGGCGAGCAGAACCACCGCCACAGCCACCCGTGCGATGTTGGCATGTCGCTGCATCGTTCCGGCCTCCTTCCTCACTGGTTTGGTGTCACCGCGGCCGAGTCGGGCGTCATGGAAGTTCCGTGTCGCTGCCCGTACACTTGTCCTCGGCCCTCGACGCCGGTCGGAGCGGATGGATACGCGGGCGAGAGGCCCGGTCGGCCGTTGCCGGCGGGGCCGTCCGCGCGCCCGTGAAAGCACCCGGCGGCGACGGCCGCGACCGCGAGGAACCCTGTGGTGTATCTCCGTATCATGACCGACTCGCTCTGCCGCTGGCCCGACCGTCGTTCGCGTCGGATACCTCAGGGGACCTCGGAGCGTCACATGCGTGCGCCGGGTGACGTCCGGCGGGGTGGAGGGGTATGCAGAGTGTGAGGGCGGACAGCGACGCCGCGCTGGTGCGGCGGGTGCTGGCGGGGGACGCGGAGGCGTATGCCGGCCTCGTCGCGCGATACCAGGAACGGCTGAGCCGGTACGCCTTTCGCATGCTCGGGAACTCGGCCGATGCGGAGGAGGCGGTCCAAGATGCATTCGTTCGCGGGTACCGCTCGCTGGCACGCTGCACGGACGCGGAACGGTTTGGTGCCTGGCTCTTCGGCATCATGGTCAACCGGTGCCGGACTCTGGGCGGGCAGCGGGCACGCCGTCACGGACTCGTCACGGAGGACGACGGGGCGGTCCAGCGCGCGTCGGTGGCCCACCCGGAAGAGCGTGCCGCCCTGCGGGACGCCATCGACCGGGCCGTGGCGCAGTTGAAGCCCGAACAGCGAGAGGCATTCTTACTCAAGCACGTGGAAGAACTGAGCTACGACGAAATGGCGGACCTGACGGGCATGAGCGTGTCGGCGCTCAAGATGCGCGTGGCGCGCGCGCGGGAACGCCTGCAACAGCTGCTGGAGGAGGATCTCGGTGTCTGAACGCGACCGCCGCCTGGAAGAGGCGATCACGCGACTGCGCGAGCCGGTCGACGTCGACCCGGCGCTGCAGGAACGTGTGATGCGGGCGGTCCGCACGACCCCGGCGCCGCGCCGGTGGGTTCGACCCGTCTGGGCAGCAGCGGCATGGATCCGGCGCCCGCGCACCGTGCGCGTGAGCCCCCTGCAAGGGCTCGCCGCCGCGGCGGTGCTTGCCGCCGTGTGGGTCGGGGTCGGCGTCGTCCGTCCGGGCGCGACACCGCCCGGCACCCCCGATCTGGGTGTGGCATCGGCCGGCAATGCCGTGCAGTTTGTGATCGTGGCGCCCGATGCCGACGCGGTGGCCCTGGTGGGCGACTTCAACGACTGGCGCGGTGACGTCACGCCGATGAGCCGTGCCGAAGGCAACGGTGTCTGGTCCGTGACGGTCCCGCTCGAGCCGGGACGCTACCGCTACGCGTTCCTCGTCGACGGCGGCCTGTGGGTCAGCGACCCGTCTGCGCCTCCGGCGCCCGACGACGAGTTCGAACGGCCGGGGTCGGTCGTCACCGTGGGAGAGACATGATGCGACAGCGCCTGCTGATGGCGTTCCTCCTCGCCGGCGCAGCAGTCGTGGCGCCGGCCGCCCAAGCCCAAGACGCGCGCCTCGCCGCGCGCGTGCCGGCCGAGGCCGTTGCACCGATCGACGCGATCGTGCGGTCGGCGCAGGACGCCGGACTGCCCACTGAGCCGCTCATTGACCGCGCGCTCGAGGGTGCCAGCAAGCGTGCGTCTGCGGACCTCATCGTGCGCGCCGTCGAGCGTCTCGCCGGCGAGTTGCGGGCGGCCCGCGACGCCATGGGACAGCGTTCGAGCGCCGCGGAGATCACGGCGGGAGCCAGCGCGCTGCGGGCAGGTGCCGATCCCGAGGCCCTCACCGCGCTGCGCGAGCGCCGCGGCACCCAGTCGCTGCTGGTGCCCGTCGCCGTACTCGCCGACCTCGTCGCGGTAGGCGTGCCGGCCGATACGGCGATCGCCGCCGTGACCGTGCTCGCCGCCGGTTTCGACGACGCGCAGTACATCGCGTTTCGCCGCAATGTCGAGCGCGACATCGGCCTCGGCGCATCCCCGGTGTCCGCCATCGGCGTGCGACTCGAAGCGACCACGGACGCCTTCACCAGTGCACCCACCCCCTCTGCGCCGACTCCTCGCAAACCCTAGGTAACGATCACCGGGTGATGCGCCGCCATCGGGCGGCTTTCGTCGTGGCAGCGCTGGCTGCCGCTACCGCGTCCGACCTGTCGGCGCAGACGCGCGGCACGCTGGACGTCGGCGCGTCGTGGGTCGACTACGAGGGCTTCCTCGGGTCGGCCGCCACCTTCGTGAAACCCACACTCCGCTACGAAGCACCGACCTACTCCGTGGGAGCGAGCGGGACGTTGCTCGTGTTCGAGAGCGGCAATACCGTGGTCCAAGGTCTCGCCGCAGGAGCGTGGCGTGCCGAACTCGTGCCCGGAGTTCGCGGCGAACTCTCCGCTGCTGCGGGAGTCAACGCCTATTCGGAATCGCCCGCGTACGGTCACGGCCTCATGGCCGGTCGCCTCTACGCGGGTAACGTGACGAGCGGCGCGTGGCTCGGCGGCACCGCGGGCCGCGCGTCGACCGGCACGGAGACCAGCAACCCGGCCGCGCTGGAGGTGGGAGCGTGGACCGCGGTTGGCCCAGTGGCCGGGCGTGCGGTCGCCACGCGCACGTGGGTCGAGGGTACCGCGTATCTCGACCTGGTCGGCTTCGCCCGATGGAACGACCCCGGCCTTCAGGTCGAAGGGTCGCTCGGCACACGCACCTGGAGCGGCGGCGGCGGCAGCGGAGCCTACGGCGAGCTGCAGATTACCGTCTCTATCGGCGCGCGGATGGCGGCGGTCGTCGCAGGCGGCCGCTACCCGACCGACCCGGTTCGCGGCGTACTCGCGGCCAACTACGTCAGCGCGGCGCTGCGGGTCGTCGCCCTCCGCGGCCGCCGACCGTCGCCTCCCCTCCGCGCACCGGCCGTTCGACCCGCGCGGGGCGCTGCATCGCTGCGCGTGATGCCCCTGTCGGGAGATCTTCGGAGAATCCGGGTCACGACCCCCGTCGCGACCCGCGTCGAGATGACGGGGGATCTCACCGACTGGGTTCCCCTGCCGCTGACGCAGACCGGCGCCGCGCAATGGGAAGTGGCGCTCCCCATCGCCCCGGGAGTCTACCGCATCAACATCCGCCTGGACGGCGGGCCCTGGATCGTCCCTCTCGGGCTCCGGGCCGAGGAAGACGACTTCGGCCGGCGCATCGCGCTGCTCGTCGTCCCCTGACGCCGCTCACTCGCGCCGTCGCTCCACGGGGCCGCCCGACGCGTTCCGCACCGCCGTGACCTCGCCACCCATCTCGACGTACGCCGCAACGCCGTAGCCTCGGGAGACGTCCCACCGCAGCCGGTTGCCGGCGAGCGTGAGGAGCGGCATCCGCAGCCGCCACGACCACACGATCCACCCGCCCGTCTGCAACTCGGCAAACGCCACGGACCCGCCGATCCGGTGCCGACCGACGATGCGCCACGGCAGGTTCGCATAGCCGAACTCCAGCAGTTCCAGCTTCGCCGAGGCACGATCGAGCCACAGCGTGCCTTCGATATCGGGAAGGTCCCGGTCGGGAACGGGCTCGAAGCCGAGTCCCAGGACACTCGGGTCGGCGGGGTGCTCGCGCACGAAGAAACAGTGGTCGCCGGCGAAGACCGGTGAAAGCAGCGCCTCCGCGTCCGGGGCGAAGTACTCCCAGTCACCGTCGTCGTTCTCGACGATGTAGCCGTCACGCGAGAGTACCTCGATCGGCGCCGACGCGAACGGACTCGCGGCACGGCGTGTCGGCCGTCGCTCTTCGCGGCGCTCCAGTTCATCGAGCGTTCTCGCGTGCAGCCGCGACTGCCAGAACGTGAGGTCGAACGTGAGCGGTGCCGCACGCTGCGTCCACGCCACCGCATTCAGCGCCTTTTTGGCCTCCTCCCACACCCGGGCGACCTCTCGACCCACATCCAGCGCGGTGCCGCACGTGCGCTCTCCGCGCACCACGACGGCCGACAGACCGACCGCGCGGAACGGCACCTCGCCGGTGTACCGGAGCGCGCCCTGCACGGGAAGGTCGAGCGGTGGAGAGAACCACGGCTGCCAGCCGACACGCGCCGTCTGCAGTTGGTAGGGCCCGGCGGCGGCGGTGAACGTGAACCGCCCGTCGGCGTCGGTGAGCGTTCGCGCGACCTCCCGGCCGTTCATGTCGCGGAGGATCACGAACGCCTGGGCGAACGGCGCTCCCGAGCCCTGGACGACCAGCGTTCCGTCGAGCGACTGCGCCTCCGCCGAGCGTCCGGGCGCCGCGAGGGTCACGACCGCGAGCCCGGCTGCCAGCGCGACCGCCCGCGTCACATCGATCCGCCGATCGCCGCCAGGCGTTCGCGGGCCTCCCGCGCGGGCGCGAACACTTCGTCGGCGTCGGACCACACCGTCAGCGACCGGCGCAGGTGCTCGACCGCCTCCGTCGAATCGCCGCGCTGCTCGGCGATCAGCGCCATCTGATAGTGCGCCGTCGGGCTGTTCGGGAAAGCCGTCAACGCTCGCCGCAGCGCTCGCTCCGCACCGTCCAGATCACCGTCGAGACGCCGCACCCGGGCCAGATCGATGTGCACGCCGAGGTCAGTGGGCGCTTCCGCGATCTCCGCCTCGTACGCCGCTTCCGCCGCACCGTACTGGCCGCGGAGCTCGTGGACCTTTGCGGTACCGTGCATGACCGCCGGGCGGAGGTTCTCCACGCCGAACGCCGTGATGAACTGCTCGACGCCGACGAGCGCCGCCTGGGCGCCGTCGACATCTCCCACCTCGAGCGCCAATGCGAGTTCGCCCACGGGGATCATCCCGTCGAACGGCGCCGCCAGTTGCGCGCGCACTCCCGCGAGGATCTGGCGTGCCTCATCTTCCCGGCCGGCCCGCACGTACTCGTCAAGCGCGCCGAGCTGCTGGAGCAGCAGAGCCACGGGAGGCAGCGATCCCGACAGGACCGCCCACTGCCGCTCGCGATACGCGAGCGAGCGCGCACGCTGGCCCCGATAGCCGTAGGCAGCGCTGAGCGACGCCAGTACCCGCGCCGAGTCCTGCGCTGTCGTACTGCGCTCAACCAGGGCCTCGAGTTGGGCCAGCTCCCCGTCGAAATTCCCCACGCGGCGCTCGATCACCGCCAAGCGGATCTGCGCTCCCACGTCATTGGGATCGATGAGCAGTGCTCGCTCGTACTGCGCTTGCGCCTCGGCGAACTCTCCCTGCAGCTGCAGGAGCTGGCCGAGGGACAGGTAGGCCTCGGCATCGTCAGGGAACTGCTCCGCATATCCGGCGAAGTACTCCGTTGCACGATCGAACTCGCCCTGCGCCTGATACACCGTGCCGATACGTTGGAGGATCTCGAGTCTCGAGGGGTCGAGTTCGAGGATCGCTTCCAGTTGGGCGATCATCCCGTCGCGGTCACGACGCACGTTGTACAGCGCGGTCAGGACCTCCCTCGCCTGAACGTCGTCGGGGAATACCTCGACCCACATCTCGGCGACCGCCAGCTGCTTCTCCGGTTCCCGGTTGAACTCGTAGTGCCCCATCTTGACCGCGAACTGCTGCCGTTCCGGAAGCCGGTAGATGTGCTGCATCGCACCTTGCAAGCCGAGACCCGCTCCCTGCGGGTCGTTGCCGAAGAGGCTCACGATGTACCGCAGCAGGTGCGCGTACGCGTTGGTGGAATCCGCCTCGATCGCCGCGTTCACCGCGGTCGACGCCGCCGCCCAGTCTTCATCGATCGACATGGCACGGAACGTCTCGCTCAGGTGACGCAGCGAGGCCACGGACGTCGTCATCACGTCTTGAATGGGCAGGTCCTCCGACTCTTCGAGATGCTGCGTCGGGACTTCGAGATCTTGGCGCAGCTGCAGGGAAATCATGTCCGCCAACCCCAGGACGTCCTCTCCGCGGTGCGTGCGCTCGGCGATCAGCCGCCCCCGTCGCGTCTCGTGCAGCCGAACGGTCA
Source organism: Gemmatimonadota bacterium (assembly GCA_039587215.1). GTDB lineage: Bacteria > Gemmatimonadota > Gemmatimonadetes > Gemmatimonadales > GWC2-71-9 > CAMYLY01. The sequence goes on from JBDHIW010000092.1 coordinate 8,561, forward strand.
CCACGAGTTGCTCGCCGTCGGTCGCGAAGCTGCCCGAGACGATGTACGGGATGTGCTTCTCCTCGGCGAGTTCCCGCATGAGCTGGAACGGTACCCCGAGCGCCGCAGGATACCCGGCGCGCCGCAGGTCCTCGATCTTCTCCTCCGGCGTCCACGACTGGACGAACATGTCCTGCGAGAGATCGAGGTCGACGGTGAGCGGCAGGCCGTACTGCAGCCAGTCGAGCTCCGCGTTCCCGGACGCGTTGTCGAAGAAGAAGAGCGCGAACCGCTTTCGAAACTCGCTCTTGGGAACAACCCGTTCGATCTGATTGCCCTCCTCATCCTCGACGACCACGGCTCGCGTCGCCGCTCCCAGGTCCTTGGAGCCGAAGCCGAGCCACAGCACGAGTGCGCCGAGCGCCAGGTTGACCGGGATTACGATCGTCCGCGCGCTCCGTCGATAGGCGACGGCCAGAAACGCGGGCAGGAGCAGCAGTGTGGCGGACACGCCGAAGAGGGGGAGGTGCGACGACCAGATCAGCCGATTGACCAATACCTCCAGTGCGAAGAACACCGCGACCGCCGCGACGACGTACACGCCCGCGAGATGAGGCAGCTTCCGAGCGACCGCCGTCGCGAGAAAGGCGCCCGTTGCGTCCGCCGGCGTCTCCAACGCGCCCGCGAAC
>JBDHIW010000093.1:0-9204 GCA_039587215.1 Gemmatimonadota bacterium
CAAAGGCGGCGTGACCAACACGCCGGTGGTGCACCGGTGGGCGATGCTCCGCGCGGCCGTCGGCGAGGACGCCCGCCTCGTGGCCGATGACCGCGAGGTACGGCGCGGGGGCGTGTCCTACACGGTCGAGACGCTGGAAGACTTCCGGCGGGAGTTCCCCTCGGACTGGTTATGTTTACTGGTTGGGGCAGATACGGCCGTCGACTTTCCCTGCTGGCGTGATTACGACCGCATTCGGGAGCTGGCGGCGGTCCGTGTGCTGACCCGGGCAGGGCGCGAGATGCCGCCTGAGGTGGCTCCCGCGGAGGTGGTTCGGGTTCCCGACGTACCGGTGTCGGCCACGGCCGTGCGCCGTCGCGTGGGCCGCGGGGAGGCGATCGACCAGATGGTCCCGCCTCCCGTTGCCGAGTACATCCACCGGCACGGTCTGTACCGCGCCGTCGATGAAGGAGCAGGATGCTAAAGCAGGCGTTCACCAAGGTGTTCGGCACGCGCTTCCATCGGGAGATGAAGCGCATTCGGCCGATCATCGAGAGCATACATGCCCACGAGGCCGAATTGGCCTCGCTGAGCGACGAGCAGATTCAGGGACAGACGGAGAAGTTCCGCGCGGTCCTCGCGGACCGCCTCGGCGACCTCCGGGCGCGGGTGGACGACACGCGGCAACGGAAGCATGAGTGCGCCGATCCGGACGAGCGCGAGCGGCTGACGAAGGACTTCAATGCCCTCGAGCAGGAGCTCAAGGAGCGGACGGCCGAGGTACTCGACGACCTTCTCCCGGAGGTGTTCGCGACCGTGCGCGAAGCCTGCCGCCGCCTGCAGGGTTCTCCAGTCGTGGTCACCGGTCACGAGCTCACGTGGGACATGGTGCCGTACGACGTCCAGCTCATCGGCGGGCTGGTGCTGCACCGGGGTACGATCGCGGAGATGGCGACCGGTGAGGGCAAGACGCTGGTGGCCACGTTGCCGCTCTACCTCAATGCGCTGTCCGGCTCCGGGGCGCACCTCGTCACGGTCAACAACTACCTGGCGCGGCGGGACTCGCAGTGGATGGGGCACCTCTACCGGTTCCTCGGGCTCACCGTCGGATGCCTGGACGACACCGAACCGTCGTCGCCGGAGCGCCGTGAGGCGTACAACTGCGACATCACGTACGGCACGAACAACGAGTTCGGCTTCGATTACCTCCGCGACAACATGGTGTTCTCGCTCGAGCAGCGCGTGCAGCGTCCGCACAGCTACGCCATCATCGACGAGGTCGACAGCATCCTGATCGACGAGGCCCGGACACCGCTCATCATCTCGGGTCCGGTCGGCAACGAGTCGGACCAGAAGTACGCGCAGTTCAACTCGCAGGTGGCCAATCTGGTCCGCCGGCAGACGGGCGTCGCCAACCAGAAGGTGGCGGAGGGGGAGAAGCTGCTGGACGGCGATCCCGAGTCCTACGAGGGAGCCGTCTACCTGTATCAGGCGCAGCTGGGGATGCCGAAGAACAAGCGTCTCATGAAGCTGCTGCAGGAGTCCGGCGTGAAGCAGCTCGTGCAGCGCGTCGAGCTCGACCGGGTGGCCGACCGGAAACTCCCAGTCGCTCAGCAGCGCCTGCGAGAAGTGGAAGACGATCTCTACTACGTTCTCGACGAACGCGGGCGCTCCGTGCACCTCACCGACCGCGGCGTCGAGACGATGAGTCCCGGCGACCCCGACCTGTTCATCGTGCCGGACATTTCGGAAGCGGTCGGGCGGATCGAGGACGACGAGACCCTGTCGGCGGAGGAGAAGCTCGAAGGGCGCCAGACCCTCGAGGTGGAGTACGCGCAGAAGAGCGAGAAGCTCCAGATCATCCACAAGCTGCTGCAGGCCCACGCGCTCTACGAAAAGGACGTCGAGTACGTGGTGCAGGACGCCCAGGTGTTCATCGTGGACGAGTTCACGGGACGGATCATGCCGGGGCGCCGGTGGTCCGACGGTCTGCACCAGGCGATCGAGGCGAAGGAGGGCGTCACGGTACGGGGGGAGACGCAGACGCTCGCCACGATCACGATCCAGAACTATTTCCGGATGTACGACAAGCTCGCCGGGATGACGGGAACGGCGGAGACCGAAGAGAACGAGTTCTTCGAGATCTACGGTCTGGAAGTGGTCGTCATCCCGACCAACCGGCCAGTGCGCCGGGTCGACGACCACGATCTCATCTTCCGGACCCGACGCGAGAAGTACCAGGCCATTGTCGACGAAGTGGTGCGGCAGCACGAGCGTCGCCTACCGGTGCTGGTCGGCACCACGAGCGTCGAGGTGTCGGAGACGCTGGCGCGGATGTTCAAGCGGCGGGGCCTCAAGCACGAAGTGTTGAACGCCAAGTACCACCAGCGCGAGGCGGAGATCGTCGCCAGCGCGGGCCAGCCGGGCTCGATCACGATCGCCACCAACATGGCGGGGCGCGGGACCGACATCAAACTCGGCGGCGGGGTGAAGCAGTGTCAGGTCTGCGGCATCAAGGCGCGACTCGCGCCGTTCGCCCAGCAGCAGGAACAGCCCGACCTGTAGTCGGCCGAGATCAAGGAGCGGAACTGCAACGAGGATCCGCCGTGCGGGCTCATCGTCGTCGGCACGGAACGGCACGAGTCGCGGCGCATCGACCGGCAGCTGCGGGGCCGGTCGGGGCGGCAGGGCGATCCAGGCATGAGCCTGTTCTTCCTGTCGCTCGAAGATGACCTGATGCGGCTGTTCGGTTCCGACCGGATCGCCAAGATCATGGACCGCACCGGGGCGGAGGAAGGTGAAGTCATCACGCACCCGCTCGTGACCCGAGCCATCGAAGGCGCGCAGAAGCGGGTGGAGTATCAGAACTTCCAGGCGCGGAAGCGGCTCCTGGACTACGACGACGTGATGAATCAGCAGCGAGAGGTCGTGTACTCGCTGCGGCTGTTCGCGCTGGAGGGGGGGGAGGAGCTCAAGGCCGAGGCGCAGCGCATGATGCACGACGCGCTGGAACAGTTCGTCGACGAATTCAGCGAAGAGCTTCCCGAGCAGTGGGACCGCGACCTGATGGCCGGCGAGCTGCTCATGAAGTACTTCATCTCGGCGCCCGACCTCCGTGATCCGGACAAGGTGCCGGACGCGGAGGCGCTGGAGGCCCTGGTGACCACGGCCTGGCACGAGGCGTTCGAGGCCAAGCTCCGTTCGTGGGATGAGCTTGGGGCGCGCCATGGGTCGAGCGATCTTCCCGACCGGTTGCTCTCGCACGTGATGCTGCAGGTCCTCGACGAGAAGTGGAAGGACCACCTCTTCGAGCTCGACCACCTCCGCACGGGGATCCAGTACCGCGCCTGGGGGCAGAAGGACCCGCTCATCGAGTACAAGCGTGAGGCGTTTGAGATGTTCGTTGGCCTGATGCAGGACATCAAGTCCACGTTTACCGAGCGCTTCCTGAAGTTCCAGGTCCAGATCACGGGCGGGGCTCCGCAGGCGCCCAGACGGCAGGCGCTGTCGCCCGAGAGCCTGAAGACCGAGGGCCCGAGCGAGTCGGACCTGATGGTCGGACGGCCCGCCGCCACGGTGGGCCCGGGCGGCCCGGTGGCGCCCAAGCGAGAGCTTCTGACCAATCGGGGCGACGCCGGCCCGCAGCAGCCGCAGAAGCGGACGGTGCCCAAGGTGGGCCGCAACGATCCGTGCCCCTGCGGCAGCGGCAAGAAGTACAAGAAGTGCCACGGCGCGGCTGCCTGAGCTGACGGGCTGCCGCCGGTAGTTCCGGTCCGGCCCGGGCGGAAGCGGCTGGATGCCGCGCCGCCGCCGCCGCACCATCTCCGGGTGACGAGTTCCCGCCTGGCCGACGTGTCCCCCGATTCCCGACCGCGCGAGCGCCTGTTCTCGCTGGGCCCGGGCGCGTTGACGCCGGTCGAGTTGCTCGGCATTCTCCTAGGGACGGGCGGAGTGCGGCACGATGCGCTGGCGGTCGCGCGCAGCGTGCTCGGGCTCGGCGGGGGGTCGTTACGCGCGCTGGCTCGCCGTCCAGCGGCGGAACTTGGCCGCGTACCCGGGGTGGGGCCTGCCAAGGCCGCGCGGGTCGCTGCCGCGCTGGAACTGGCCAGGCGACTGGCCGCGGAGTCGCAGCAGCGCGAGGCGGCCATCGGTGGGCCGCGCGACGTGTTCCGACGGTGTGGACCGGCGATGCGGGACCTGGCAGTCGAGGAGTTTCGTGTGCTGACGCTCGACGTGCAGCACCGGGTTACGCGTGACGTTCTCGTGACCCGCGGGATTCTCAACGGTTCGCTGGTGCACCCCCGCGAGGTCTTCCGAACGGCGATCGCCGAGGCCGCGGCGGGCATCATCGTCGTGCACAATCACCCGAGCGGCAGCCCGGTGCCGTCGGCGGACGATCGCGCGGTGACGTCGCAGTTGGCGGAGGCCGGTCGGGTGGTGGACGTGCCGTTGTGCGACCACGTCATCGTGGCCGGGGATCAGTACTTCAGCTTTGCCGAGGCGGGATTGTTGTGACCGGAGCGTTAGCGGCCATCGACGTCGAATTTGCGCAGGCGCTCGAGGAGCACAGCGGGCGACTCGATCTCGATGTGATCGAGCGCGCGTTTCACTTCAGCGCGTCCGCGCACCGGGGTCAGAAGCGTCTGTCCGGCGATGACTTCATCTCGCATTCGGTCGAGGTCGCGAAGATCCTCGTCGGTCAGCAGATGGACACCACGACGATCGTCGCGGCGCTGCTGCATGACGTGGCCGAGGACTCCGAGGTCACCCTCGTGGAGATCCGCGAAGAATTCGGCCCCGAGGTGTCCGAGATCGTCGACGGGCTGACCAAGCTCTCGACGCTGACGTTCCGCAGCCAGGCCGAGGCCCAGTCGGAGAACTACCGCAAGCTCCTCATCTCCATCGCCCGGGACGCCCGGGTCATCATCGTGAAGCTCGCGGACCGGCTGCACAACATGCGAACGCTCGAGCATCTGCCAGAGGCCAAGCAGCGACTCGTCGCGAGCGAGACGCGCGAGATTTACGCGCCGCTGGCACACCGCTTCGGCATGGGCGGGGTGAAAGCCGAGCTCGAGGACCTGGCGTTCAAGTTCCTGGAACCCGACGACTTCGCCGCGCTCGTGGCACAGGTGCAGGACACGCGGGCCGCCCGCGAAGAGATGATCCGGCGGCTGCGCAGTCCGCTCGAGGAGGCCCTGCAGGGTGCCGGTCTCGAGGCGTTCGAGGTCACGGGCCGTCCGAAGCACCTCTGGTCGATCCATCGCAAGATGACCCAGCGATCGCGGCCGTTCCGGGAGATCTACGATCTCATGGCCTTCCGCGTCGTGGTCACGTCCGTGCAGGACTGCTACCATGCGCTCGGGGTGATTCACCACAAGTGGACCCCGCTGCAGGAGCGCATCAAGGACTACATCGCGTCGCCGAAGTCCAATGGCTATCAGTCGCTTCACACGACGGTGTTCGGGCCGGGTGGGCACCTGTACGAGATCCAGATCCGTAATCGGGAGATGCATCGCACCGCGGAGTTCGGCATTGCCGCGCACTGGGTGTACAAAGAGCGGGGAGGTGCGGACGAACTCGACACGCACCTCGAGTGGTTCCGTCAGCTGCTGGAGCTCCAGCAGGACGCGCACTCGCCAGAGGAGTTCCTCGAGTTTCTGCGGATCGACCTCTACCAGGACGAGATCTTCGTCTTCACCCCAGAGGGGGACGTGAAGCAGCTGCCCAAAGGGGCGACGCCGCTGGACTTCGCCTTCGCGGTGCACACTGAGGTGGGGCTCCACTGCCAGGGGGCGAAGGTCAACGACCGTATCGCCCCGCTGCATCGGCAGCTGCGCAACGGCGACACCGTGCAGATTCTCACGGCGACGCACGCGCGGCCGAGCCGCGACTGGCTGAGTCACGTGCGGACGGGGCGTGCGCGTCACAAGATCCGTCACTGGATCAAGCAGGAAGAGGCGGAGCGCAGCGTGGCGTTGGGTCGGGAGATCCTCGAGCGCGAGTTCCGACGGCGCCGCCTGGACATGCCGGACGACGAGGCCCTCGAGCAGGCGGCGGAGCGGCTGTCGGTGGGCTCGGTCGACGGGTTGTTCGCCGTGCTGGGTCGCGGTGAGATCCCGACGGGGCAGGTGATCAAGTCGGTGTACCCGGACCGTACGTCCGCGGAGGTCGAGGCGCCCAAGCCGACGGCGTTCGGCCGCGTCATCGAGCGGTTCCGCGTCGGGCGCGGCGTCCGCATCCACGGGGTGGACGGGCTGATGGTGCGCTACGCGCAGTGTTGCCAGCCGGTCCCCGGTGACCCGGTGGTGGGGTACGTCACCAAGGGCCGCGGCATCTCGATCCACCGACGGGACTGTCCGAACCTCCTCGCGATGTCCGACGACCCGGAGCGGCGCGTCGAGATCGATTGGCAGGAGATGCAGGGCGAGGTGTTCGTCGTGTGTCTCGGTGTCGACGGCGAAGACCGGCGCGGGCTGTACGCCGACCTCATGGAGGTCATCTCCGGCACCGGCACCAACATCCGCAGCGCAGAGCTGTGGAGCCGTGACGGCGGGATGTTCGGGAACGTCCTGGTGGAGGTGGAGAACCACAGCCACCTCGCCAAGGTGATGCGCACGATGCGACGGGTGAAGGGCGTGCATGAGGTGGAACGACGCGAGCCCTCCGCGCGCATGCTGAATCCCGAAAGCCACTAGCGCCGACCCGGGCATCCGTGGCGACTTTCGATCTCCAAATGCCGTTCAAGGCGGCAGGCGATCAGCCGAGGGCGATCGCCGAGCTCACGGCCGGGCTCGGCCGCGGCGACCCGTACCAGACCCTCTTGGGAGTGACTGGTTCGGGGAAGACCGTGACGATTGCCAACGTCATCGCACGGCACGGTCGCCCGGCGCTGGTGATCTCCCACAACAAGACGCTCGCGGCCCAGTTGTACGGCGAGCTCAAGTCGCTCTTTCCGCGCAACGCCGTCGAGTACTTCATCTCGTACTACGACTACTACCAGCCCGAGGCGTACGTCCCGCAGACGGACACGTACATCGAGAAGGACGCGTCCATCAACGAGGACATCGACTCGCTGCGCCTGCGCGCGACCTCGAGCCTCATCGAGCGGGACGACGTGATCGTCGTGGCGACCGTGAGCGCCATCTACGGTCTCGGCGATCCGGTGGAGTATCGGAGGCTCATGGTGCAGGTGGCGCGGGGAGAGGATCGGCCGCGGGACGTCCTGCTCGAAGAACTCGTTGCCATTCGCTACCAGCGCAACGACGTGGTACTGGAGCGCGGAACGTTCCGCGTTCGCGGCGACACCGTGGAGATCCTGCCGGCCTACGAGGAGCAGGCGGTACGGGTCGAGTTCTGGGGCGACGAGGTCGAACGCATCAGCAAGATCGATCCCCTCCGGGGCACCGTCATCACCGAGCTGGAGCGCTGCGCCATCTACCCGGCCACGCACTTCGTGACCCGGCGTCCGACGGTCGAACGTGCGGTGCGGGCGATCCGGGAGGAACTGCGGGAGCGGCTCCGGGAGCTGCGGTCGGCCAACAAGCTCCTCGAGGCACAGCGGCTCGAATCCCGGACCTTCTTCGATGTCGACATGCTCCTGGAGATCGGCACGTGTGCCGGCATCGAGAACTACAGCCGCCACCTCACGGAGCGGGCTCCTGGCGAGCGCCCGGCGTGCCTGCTCGATTACTTCCCGGAGTCCTACGTCACCGTCGTGGACGAGTCGCACGTGACCCTGCCGCAGCTCGGCGGGATGTACGAGGGCGACCGTTCCCGCAAGCGGACCCTGGTGGAGTACGGATTCCGTCTGCCGTCGGCGCTCGACAACCGGCCGCTCAATCTGCCCGAGTTCATGGAGCTCACGCCGCAGACGATTTTCGTGTCGGCGACGCCCGGAGCCGCGGAGCTGGAGCTTTCCGAGGGGGTGGTGGTCGAGCAGATCATCCGCCCCACCGGGTTGATCGACCCGACCGTCGAAGTCCGGCCCGTCCGCGGCCAGGTCGACGACCTGCTGGCGGAGATCCGCGGGAGCGAGTCGCGGGGGGACCGCGTGCTCGTGACGACGCTGACCAAGCGGATGGCGGAGGATCTCACCGACTTTCTGACGCAGGCGGGTGTGCGGGTTCGCTACATGCACTCGGACATCGACGCCATCGAACGGATGGAGATCGTGCGCGGGCTGCGCCTCGGAGAGTTCGACGTGCTCGTCGGCATCAACCTGCTGCGGGAGGGGCTCGACCTCCCGGAGGTCGCGCTCGTCGCGATCCTCGACGCCGATCAAGAGGGATTCCTGCGGTCGGATCGTTCGATCATCCAGACGGTCGGACGCGCGGCCCGGCACGAACGGGGGCGCGCGACGCTCTACGCCGATCGCATTACGGGGTCCATGCAGCGGGCGCTGGACGAGATGTCGCGACGTCGTGTGCTGCAGGAGCAGCACAACGCCGAGCACGGTATCACGCCGGTCTCGATCGTGAAGTCCGTCGATCAGGTCCGCTTCACCACGCGCGTGGCCGACGCGCGCGCCGCCGCGCCGGCCGAGGAACCGAAGCCGAAGGCAGAGCCGAAGGATCGGGAACAGGTGATTGCGGCGCTCGAGCAGCAGATGCGCGAGGCCGCGGCGGAACTCGACTTCGAACTCGCCGCGCGGCTCAGGGATCAGGTGTTCGAGCTCCGGGCCGCGGACGGCCCCGTGCGGCGCAAACCGCGTATGCGAGCGGCCGGTGCCTGAGGCGCCGGGGCTCACCGAGTCGGAGCTGGGCGGGCAGGCGTCCCGGGTGTGGGACGCGCTCGCGCCGGGGTCGGTGGTCTGGCTCGAGGGGGATTTGGGCTCGGGGAAAACGACGTTCGTGCGCTACCTCGTTCAAGCGGCGGGCGGCGATCGTGCGACGAGCCCCACGTTTGCGCTGGTGCACGAGTACGAGACGCCGCATGGGCTCGTGGTGCACGTCGACTGCTATCGCCTCCGCGAACCCGACGAGGCGATCGACCTCGACTTTCCGGATCTTGCCGACCGCGCGCGCGCACTGCTCATCGAGTGGCCGGAACGAGCCGGACGGCACGCGCCTCGGGCGGACCTTCTGGTGCGGTTCGCTTACGGGGCCGACGCGACCCGGCGCCATGTGGAGGTCGGCGCACCGTGACGCTCTGGTTGGCGATCGATGCCGCGAGCGATGTCGGCGTGGTCGGGCTCGGGGAGCTCGGGCGTCCGATCGAGGTCGAAGT
>JBDHIW010000094.1:0-15758 GCA_039587215.1 Gemmatimonadota bacterium
CCGAAGGTCCCACACGTGGTACTTGAGGGTCAGATCGAGGTTGTCGTCCTGATTGCTTCGGGCCAGCGTCGCGGTAAGTCGGTCGGTGAACGCGTACCCGAGACCGAGTCGGATCTCGTCAGCGGCGATCGGATTGGCGCTCCCCAACAGGAACTGTGACGGATTCAGACTCGTGCTGTTGGTCAACACGATCTTGAAGAAGTGGCCACCCGTCTCGAGGTGGAACCCGACCGACACGGCGTCGTGCGTGAACGTCTCGAGGTCGTCGCTCAGGTTCCACTCGGCGATGAACGCGAGCAGGCTCGACACGTAGTAGTGTGCGTACATCCCAACGCTCACCGTCTGCTCGGCCTCGTCATCGAAGATGTAGGCATTGTGCAGCAGCGACGGGACGACGCCCAGCCCGAGCTTCTCCCCGATGAGCGTGTTCACGATGAGCTGGCCGTAGGCCTGGAAGTTCTGGCCGTCCCCCGCGGAGCGCCCGGCGACTTCGGTATTCCACGCGCCGCCCGCTTGCAGCGCCACCTTGAGCGGCAGCGCATCACTCCGAAGGTCCCACACGTGGTACTTGAGGGTCAGATCGAGGTTGTCGTCCTGATTGCTTCGGGCCAGCGTCGCGGTAAGTCGGTCGGTGAACGCGTACCCGAGACCGAGTCGGATGGGCCGTCGAACCCCCAGAGACCCGACGGGCCGTCCGAGAGCGGCGGAAGAAACCGATGCGAGATCTCGAACTGGAATACGCCCCTCTGCATCGTTTCGGCCGTCGGGAGGTTCAGTGAACTGGTGGAATGGAACAAGGCGGCCGGCGGATCGACCTGCGCGGCCCGCCGCTGCCACCGCGGGCCCTCCTGTGCCGCTGCCGTCGTGGCGCTCAGGACGAGCAGCGCTGCAGTCGCCGTGCGATACATGAAACCCCCGCTCAGTTCTCGGTAACGCGCTGGACGAAGAAGTCCAGCTCGAGCCGGATCGTCTCGCTGATCTTCATGAACATCAGGGACGGAATGGCGATGTCGAAGTCTTTGAGCGAGACCCTGAATCGACAGATGATCCGGTAGCCGCCCGCCGTCCGGCTTGCCGGACAGTCGACGGCCGCCTCTCGCTTCCGACCGTGAATGCCTAGGGTGCCGGTCGCGGAGACCAGAAAACCGTCTGCCACACTCGACACGCGCGTGCTGCGCCCCGCATAGGTGGCGTACGGATACTTGTGCGTTTCCAGGTAGTTCCGGCGCATGTGGCGGTTCCGGAGACCGATGCCGGTGTCGAGGCCGTTGAGATCGACCTCGAAATACAGCTCGCTGTCCGCGTAGTCCGCTCCCGCCGCGAGGCCGTCTCCCCGCCAGTAGGCGTAACCGTCGATCGCGTCGGTCACGCCCTCGAACTCCTCGATGGGCGCGCGCGAGATGAACGTGACCGTGTTGGCGGCGGACCGATCGACCTGATACTCCTGTGCCCGCCCCGTCGCCGGAAGCACCGTCGCCAGCGCGGCCCCGAGCAGCACCCATCCCGCGCTCCGCGTCAGTTGTCCTGCGCTCCCTGCGCGATCCAGTTCCGAACGGTCTGGATCTCGACGGCCGTGAGGGCCGGTCGCCCAAGGGGCATCGCCGAACCGGCACTCTGCCGATCCTCCAGACGGATCACGAGATAGCTGTTGTCGGCATCGCCGGGGATGACCAGGGTGCCCGGTTCACTGACCGCGGACACGCTCACGAGCTCGCCATAGGCGGTTCCGGTGCGCAAGTCGAGGTCACCACGCGTCGCCGACCCGTGGCAGCCGGACGTGGCGCAGCCGTTCGTGTTGAAGATTGGTTGGACGTCGTTGGCAAACGACGGGTCCGTCGGGGCCGGGCCACCACCCGGCCCCCCGTCGCCACCCGGGTCGGTCGGGGCGTCGCCGAACGTGCACGCGCCCAGGGCGAGCGCGACTGCCAAGAATGGGACGAGCGTGGAACTCCGAACCGACACGACAATCCTCCGGTCAACGGCGTCTGGGTAGGATACCGAAGTGCAAGCAACCGGGTTCCCGCTGCCCGCACGGGAGCGGGCGTCGCGGCGACTACGCCTTGCTCAGGATCCGATTCGTCGCCCCGAGGACCGCGATCGCGGCCGCGCGACCGCGATCGTCTTCCATCTGACTCAGCCCGAACAGCCGACGGCGCGGCCCCTCGACCTGCAGCCGCAGCGCCACCGCGACCGCCGGGCTCTCGGAGATCTCGAAGGCGGTGACGTCCCGGAGGCGGAGGGCCGCCTCGGGCAGGCCGAGGGCCTGTCGCAGCGCATGCGTCGTCGCATGCGCGGTCGACCACAGGTCCCCGTCGCTGCCTTCGTGCTCTGCCGCCCCTTCGAACGACCGGCCCGCCGCGTTCTCGAGGACCACCACCGCTCGGGTCACGTCGTCGGCAGGCGACTCGACGCGGCATGCGACGAACCGTACTCGATGATCCAACTGATCCGTCATGGCCATTCTCCTCGGTGTGCCGCGTGCGCGGCGGGAGCGGTCACCGTCGACATGCCAGAATACCGTGAGACCGCACCCGCGGCCACCCGTCTCGGTGCCGACCGCCCCCGCCTTCGATCGATTCGCCCCGCCACGGCGATCATCGTTGAACTGCTTCGCAGGCAGGACGGGCTGGAGCCCCGGAGCGCCGACCGGCTTCTGGACTGCTTCGACCGGGTCTACCCGGCGATTCGATCGCGACCGGGACTTCAACCGGGATCTCCTGCGGGGGTGTCCGGAAATTCCGCAGCCGCGAGCGCCTCGGCACGGAGCGCTCGACGGCACGCGGCACACGTGAAGGTCCGCGGCAGGCGCCAGCGTCCGCCCGCCTCGAAGGCCTGGTCCTCGCCGCAGTCCGGGCAGGTCCCACGAACACCGAGAGCGACCCGGTCTGTGCGGAGCCTCCGCACGAAGAGCACCATCCCCCACACGAGGAACCCCGGGACGAGCAGCAGATGCGCAACAGGAATGAAGGCCGATGCCAGAGCGGCGAGCCAGATGCCCGCCAGCGCCCCAAGCGCCCGCAGCACTTGCCGGGCGACGGGGTACACCCGGACGTCGGCCACGCCGTCGCCCGGGGCCGAGCCGTAGCCGCGAAGCCGAAAGCGCTCGTCTCGCCTCTGTGTGCGCATGCGCATGTCCCGTCACCGTCTTCCGAGCGGGTCGCCTGTCGTTCTCACGCCGAACCGGGCGGAATCTAGCGTCCCCGTTCCGTACCGGCTCCAGGACCTCTTGCGGCCCGCCCGGGTAGGAAATCCCGACTCGTCTGCGAGCGTCGTTGCGCCGACGCTTGGATCTTCGTACCCTGCGGGCCGCGCATCCCCGATCGAGCTCCATGTCCACGACCGCTATTCTCTTTTCATCGCTGGCCCTCCTCGCACCGCAGGATACCGTCCAAACGGACAGCATCGTGCGGCTGAAGGAGTTCGTGGTCAGTGCCACCCGATCGCACGTGACCGAGCGGATGGAACAGCCGGAGGCCGTGTCGCTCGGTCGCCCGTCGGTCGGCAAGCGCGCGGCGAGCAAGGTGGCGGCGAACCTACTCGACGAGGTGGCCGGCGTGCAGGTGCAGCAGACGTCCGCCGGACAGGGAACCGTCGTGCTCCGTGGCCTGATCGGCAACCGGGTGCTCTTCCTGGTGGACGGGGTACCCATGAACAACAGCACGTACCGGCCGGGACCGGGCCAGTATCTCGCGACGATCGACCCCGAGATGATCGACCGTATCGAGGTCGTGCGGGGCCCGGCCTCCGTCATGTACGGATCGGACGCGCAGGGCGGCGTGGTCAACGTGATCACCCGGCCACACCCGGAACTGGAAGGAATGAGCTTTCGGGTCGCGGCCAGCGGCAACACGAACGACCGGGGTGGGCGTTCACGCGCGTCGATTGGCTATCGGGGCCGCTCGCTGACGGTGGGGCTCGGCGGCACGTTTCAGTCGCTGGGCGACGCACAGGCGGGCGGCGAGCTCGGCCGGCAGGTACCGACAGGCTTCGATGCGTTCGGCCTCGACGGGTCCCTGGTCTTCGAACCGTCCGACGCGCATCGGGTCACGGCGACGGTCCAGCACTTTCGGATGGATTCCGTACCGCGCTTCGATCGCTACGTCGATTTCCGCGACCCGGCAGGTGCACAGGACGCCCTTCACCTATTCGACCCGCAGACGCGCCAGCTCGGGTACGTGCGTTACAGCTACCGCCCGCGGGGCATGCTCCTCACGACGCTGGACGTCACCGCGAGTCTCGCGACCCAACGCGAGACACGCATTCGTCAGCGAATCCGTGGCGGCGCGCCGGATGCCACCGTCACGACGTGGCGCGACGATGTCTACACGCCCGGCGTGTCGCTGGTCGGTTCCAGCATGGTCATGGCCGGGCCCCGGCTGGTTGCGCTGACGTGGGGAGCCGAGATTTACCGGGACGCCCTCGTGAGCGAGGGTTCGAACCTGGACCTTCGTTCCGGGACGGTCACCCCCATTGTGCGGAACGGCGTGACCGGCCCCGTATCGAGCGGCAGCTTCCCCGACGGAGCCCGGTCCCAACGGCTCGGCGTGTTTCTGTCGGCGGACGTCCAGATTCTAGACCCGGTGCTGCTCTCCGTCGGCGGCCGCTGGAGCCAGTTCCGCAACGAGGCCGACGTGGGCGTCGACTTCGGGGGGATGGTCGAGAACCGCAGCTCCGACCTCACCGGGCAAGTGGGCCTGGTCGTCACCCCTGCCCCGCGGTGGCGCGTCGCCGCTCGCGTGGCGGAGGGATTCCGGGCTCCCAACCTCTACGATTTGACACGCGTGGGCCCGGTCCCCGGCGGGGTGTCTCTCCCGAATCCCGATGCGCGCCCCGAGCTCTCCCTCAGCGGCGAGCTGTCCGTGCGGTATGCCAGCGCGCGGAGCGCGCTCGAGGTGACGGGCTACGTCGCCCGCATCACCGACTTCATCGACCGCGGGCCGGGCGCGTTCCAGGGCGATACGCTCTTCGGCGGCGAGCGCGTCTTCCAGGGCCTCAATGTTGGGGTCGCGCGGATGCGGGGCATCGAAGCGGAGGCCGTGCAGCACGCGGGCCCCGTGCGCCTGCGCGGCACGCTCACCTACACGATCGGCGATCAAGAGGGAATCGACGGGGTGGAACAGCCGATGAGCAAGATCCCGCCGCTCGCGGGCACGGCAGCGATGCAGTGGCATGACGACGGATTCCCGATCTGGGTCGAGTACGTGCTCCGATGGGCGCGCACCCAGGACCGCCTCAGCGTCCGGGACGAATCCGACCCGCGTATCCCCGCGGGCGGCACTCCGGGATACGCGGTGCACGGCGTGCGTGCCGGCCTCGACGTGACGGATCGACTCGGAGTGTCGATCGGATTCGAGAACATTGGGGACGCCCTCTATCGGTCGCACTCGAGTGGGATCGATGCCCCCGGTCGGCACCTCTGGCTCGGGGCATCGTGGACGGGCCGTTTCTGACGCAATCGGGTTGCGTCGGACCCCGGGCCCGACGATATTGTTGCCCGCTTGGCGGTATCGTCTAGAGGCCTAGGACGCAGCCCTCTCAAGGCTGAAACACGGGTTCGAATCCCGTTACCGCTATCGATCCCGCCTCATCCGCCCCCATCGTCTAGCGGTCAGGACACCACTCTTTCAAGGTGGGGACAGGGGTTCGACTCCCCTTGGGGGCACTCTTCACACCCGCCGAGGTGCCATGGCGCTGGAACCGATCACGCCGCTGCCGCTCCGCCGGTACCAGGACCAGCATGCCCCGCCGGCGAAGGCGTCCCCGCGCTCGCGAGCGGTGGCCCTCGCGCTGAGCCTCGTAACGGGCTGGTTCGGCGGTCACCGGTTCTACGTCGGCAAGCCCGGCACCGGCATCCTGCAGCTGCTCACCCTCGGTGGGTGTGGGATCTGGACCCTCTACGACATCATCCTCATCGGTGCCGGGGCCTTTCGCGACGGGGACGACCGCCGGCTGGCGAACTGGGCCGAGGAAGACGTGAGCGCGGCCCGCCCGGGTCTCGACGACCGTCAGGTTGCACTGATTCTGGAGGAGATGGAACTCACGCGCGGCGACATGGCCGACCTCGCCGAGCGGGTCGATTTCGTCGAGCGGATGCTGGCGCGTGAGCGCAGCCGCGACCAGCTTCCCGAAGGCTGAACGCTCCCAGCCTTAACGACAAGCGATCCGCTCGCGATGTAGATCCTGAGGACACGGTGACGGCGCCGCCGCGCGCCGACAGCAGCGTGTTCCGGACGCCCGGTTGTGGGGGCTTACGGCACCTCTTGGGGCAACCCCTCAGGCAGGGCAAACGGTGTGGCTTCAGAGAGTCGTGATTGATACATGAAGCAGCCTGGTGTGCCAGCCACGTCGATCACCTCGTACAACCACGCGAACACAGCCTCACTCTCGGCTCCAGGCACCACGACCAGCAGGATCTCCTTCTCGACCCGGTCGAACACCCCAGCGGGACGCGATCCTGAGAATCCCCGCGCCGCCTGGACGGTTGCCCGAGCATTGTGGTGCTCATGAAACAGACGGTCGAGAATCTCGTGCCCGTGTCCGTGCGGGACGACACAACTGATCAGTCGCGTGTCGGAGGCATCCCTCATCGTGCGTCGGCCCGATCGGTGATTCTGCGTAACACGTCTTCTGGGATGTACGTCGCAGCCTTCTCCAACGGGGTCACGTACATGATGTGTCGAGCTTGCCGGCCAGATAGATCACTTCAAAAACGCGGTCCACTTGGTCGGTCGAGACGACGATGTTGATGACTTCTTTCTCTACCTCTACTGCCACGCCGAGGAGACCGAGTCGCTCGCGCACTCCGCTCCCGCGAGCGTAGTACACGGTTGCGCCCTGCGCCCCCACCTCTCGGCTCGCACGGACGATGCTGTCCGCCATCCCCTTTTGGACGATGCACGTGATGAGCGCAACGTCCGTCAACATGACCACCTTACGATTTGACATGATCACCGATCTCTCCGTTGCGGAGCTCTCGTCGACGGCTCTTCCACCGGAGGAACAGTCCGGTCGAGAGCACCGACACGATGGGGCAGAGCGACGCCATCGCCAGCACTCCGAAACCCTCGGGCGCGCGGACTGCATCACCCAAGCCGAGTCCCATCGCCAGCACGAGTGGCACGGTCACAGGGCCGGTTGTGACCCCGGCGCTGTCCCATGCCACGTTGACGAATTCTTCCGATGACAGATGCGTCAGCAAGAGCAGGAGCGCATAGCCCGGGACAAGGAGATACCCGAGCTGGACGCCGTACACCAACTTGATCACGCCGAGGGTGATCCCACATCCCACTCCGATGGACACCGCCATCATGAGGAGTCGCTTCGGGAACGCCCCGTTCGTGAGCTCCTCGACCGTGAGCCCCAGCGCGTTGAGCGCGGGTTCCGCCAACGTGGCACCGAACCCGAGGAACCACGCGAAGGCCCCTACGATCACGATGCCAAGCGCGACGTAATAGAGCGGGGATTCGCCCACCGCCTCGATCGAGGTGAATGCAGCCGGGAGCAGTCCGCCCGACTGATTGCCGAGCTCGGCCAATCCAAACGTGAGACCGACGTTGAACACCATCATTCCGACGAGGCACAACACGATGCCGTATGCGACCATGGCCGGATGTCCGACCGGCTTGCGGACGACGACTCGAAGCACAAGCAGCAGGAAGATGACCAGCGGAACGATGGCCCGCGCCGCGCCGATCAAGTCTACGACGGGGCTCACTTCAAACCACCGCGGCGCGACCTCCGTCACCATCACCGGCGCCGGGGAGGGGTCGATCACGATCGCCAACAACAAGACGGCCATGACCGGGAACAACGATGCCAACGTGACGATCCCGAATCCAGCAAGACTGCTCCGCCCCCGGCCGACCGATGACGCCACGCCGATCCCCAAGGCCAACACGAGCGGCACGGTGACGGGGCCAGTCGACACCGCTCCGCTGTCCCACGCCAGGCCCACGACCTCTCGGAGATCAGGATTGAGCTGCGCGTACGCCGTCAGGAGCAGCAACGGCACGAGGGTCGCATAGATCAGGGGCTTGAGACTCCACTCGCGCACGAACCGCATAGTTCCCAGCACCGCGGCGAGTCCGACACCAGCCCCGACGACCAGCACGAGCAAGTGGCTCTGCTCGTTGAGAAGACTGAAGAGCAACGGGCTACGCTCTCGCTCGACGATCGACCCCGCCGCCTTCAGGGCACCGATGGCCGGCTCGGCGAAGGTCACACCAACACCGAGCAGGAACACGATCACCAACACGACCGGCAGGGGAGAATGCGCCGGAAGCGTCTCTCCAATCCGCCCGCCCAGCGGCATCAGTCCGAGCTTCAGACCTTCCATGAACACCATGAGACCGATCACTACCGCCAACAGCGCCGCCGCCACTGCCCATCCACCGACGACCGGCTGCCGAAGCAGCAGGAGCTGGAACACCACGAGATACAGCGCCAGTGGTGCCACAGCCTTGAACTGCTCGAGAAAACGTGGGGTGACGTACGGGCGGATGATCTGGTAGACGTCGACCGCGCGGAGCTGGATCCGCTCGTGAGACGACGGTGTGGACTCCACGACGTCGTTCAAGCTGATCCGATCGTACTTGATCGAAACCTCTTGCTGGTAATCGCCAAACCGAATCCAAGTAGGTGGCACGCTTACCCTACCTGCCGTACGTGAACGGGTCGCGGAGGACTCTGCACCTTATCAACGTCACTCTCAACATTCTGTGCGGGCATGCGTGAGGTCGGCTGCGCGACCTCGTCGAGCCCCCAAGTTGCGCTCTGAATCGCCACGGCACAACTTCTCAGTCGTCCTGGCCATCGCTCGGCGTTCGATGCTGCCGACCCGTGGTTGTAGGCTGCCGATCATGACGCCGAAAGGTACATAGTCATTCTCGACCAGCCGGAAGCCAGGGGACCGCAGCGCCCGGGCATCTGATCGGTAGACACGCGTCGATCACACATCGGGAGAGTCGCCCGCATGCACAACGAGGCCGTTGTCCTCACCGTCATCGGTATCGTGGGACTTCTCCTCGTCGCCTCGGCCGCATCGATCGGGCTGCGGAGGATCAACCTCCCCTACACCGTCGGCCTCGTCCTGCTGGGGCTGGTGCTCGGTGTCGTCTCCGACCGCTACGAGGCGCTGGAGCCCCTCCATCAGATCGCGCTGTCGCCCGAGCTGATCCTCTTCGTCTTCCTGCCGACCCTCATCTTCGAGTCGGCCTTCAACCTCGACAGCCGGCTGCTGTCCCAGAATCTCGTACCGGTCTTCATCCTGGCTGCACCGGGCCTGCTGCTGTCGACCGCCCTGGTGGGCGGGATGATGACGTGGCTGACGCCGCTCGAGTTCGGCCAGGCGGTCCTCTTCGGCGCACTCATCTCCGCCACCGACCCGGTCGCGGTCATTGCCCTGTTCAAAGAAGTCGGCGCTCCGAAGCGGCTGGCGATTCTCGTCGAAGGCGAGAGCCTGTTCAATGATGCCACGGCGATCGTCCTGTTCGGCATCATTCTCTCCGTCGTCGCAGGCGGCACGTCCTTCTCGGCCGGCACCGTGGGAAGCGGCGTGTCGGAGTTCCTCGTGGTGTTCCTCGGCGGGCTCCTGGTGGGCGGCGCAATCGGCTACCTCATGATCCGCTCGATCGCACTGTCGCACGGCGACCCGCTCGTCGAGGTCGCGCTGTCGACGGTCGTCGCCTACGCCGCGTTCATCGCCGCCGACCACTACCTCCACGTGAGCGGGGTGATGGCGACGGTCGGTGCCGGCATCGTCGTGGGAACGCTCGGCGCAACGCGGTTCACCCAGGAAGTGCGGGCCTACCTCCATCAGTTCTGGGAGTACGCCGCCTTCGTCGCCAACTCGCTCATCTTCTTGCTCGTGGGCATCTCGGTGAGCCTGAGCGGTCTGGTGGAATACGCGGGCCCCATTGGCTGGGCCATCCTCGTGGCCATGGTGGCGCGCGCAATCGCCGTGTTCGGACTCATCCCCGTCGTGACCCGGCTCCCGGGCGCCGAGCCCATCACCGGCCCGTACCGCGCGGTCATGTACTGGGGCGGCCTGCGGGGCGCCGTCGCGCTCGCCTTGGTGTTGAGCCTTCCCGACGACTTCCCCGGCCGCGAGATGCTTGTGGCCCTCGCGGTGGTCGTGGTGCTGTTCACGCTGCTGAGCGGCGGACTGACGATGGCCCCGCTCATCTCGTGGCTCGGCCTCGACAAACCGGGGCTCGTCGAGCAGGTGGCCGGAGCGCAGGCGACGCTCGCCGCGAAACGCGCGGCTCTCGGGCGCGTGCAGCAGCTGGCCAATACTGGCCACTTCTCCAACCGACTCCTCGGGGAGATCGAAGCGGAGTACCGCGAAGGCCTCGAGAGTGCCGAGCAGGAACTCGCACGGCTCAACGGCGTGTGCTCAGACGACGAGATCCGCCTGGTACTCTGGTCCGAAGCCCTGACGACGGAACGCACCGTGTACCACGAGGAGTTTGCGAACGGCGCGATCTCGGAGCCGGTGCTCCGGGAACTCGAGCTCTCCACGGAGCTCCGCCGTGACCAGCTCAAGCGGGGGGAGGAGCCGAGCGGCATCGACTCGGTCAGTCCGGTCGAGGTCCGGATCACCGATGGGTTCTTCGGGCTTCTTGGGAAGGTGAGTCCCCGGAGCGGGGCCGTGATGCGGCACCGCATGCGCGCCCTCGCGGCGCACTACGAGCGCGACCTGGCCGTCCTGGAAGCGAGTCGGCGCGTGATCCAGCAGCTCGAGCACTTGAGCGACCTCAGCGGGATTCCACACGCGCTGAGCGAAAACTGCCGGGTCGTCTACCGTCACTGCGGCGATGAGGCAATGGAGCGCATCGACGAGGTGGCCGAGCACTTCCCCGAGTACGTGCAGGCCGTACAGCAGCGCACGGCCCGCCGCATGGCGATCGACGGTGAGTCGGCCGCCATCGACGCCCTGGCGGCCACGGGTGGAATTCCCAAGTCCGTCGCGAGTGAGGCCCATGAGACCCTGCAGAACGCCCGGCGCCTGCTCGCACGCCGCCCGGTCTCCGCGCTGGAGCCGAAGCCGGAAGAGATCCTGGCGCGGGTACCGTTCTTCGCCGCACTCGGGCCGGACGACCTGCATCGCGTCGCGGAGGCACTGGTGCCACGACCGGCGCTCCCGGGAGAACCGATCATCACGCAGGGTGAGCGGGGGTCGTCGCTTTTCCTCATCGCCCGCGGCGTCGTCGCGGTGCTCATCGCGCCGCCCGGCGGCGTGGCCGCCCGGGTGGCGTCACTCCACGCCGGCGACTTCTTCGGCGAGGGGGCGCTCCTGTCGGCCGAACCCAGGAACGCGACGGTGCGGGCGGTGACCGGCTGCCAGTTGTTCGAGCTGTCCAAGAAGGACGTCGACCAGATCTGCACGTCGTGTCCAGGCGTCAAGCACGCACTCGTCACCGCACACGAGGAGCGACGGCGCGCGAGTTCGTCCGGGCACCGGCCCAGACTCTCGGGCCACTACCAGGTCTGACCGCGCCTCAGCGTGCGTGCCGCTGCACCTCCTCCCACCGGAAGCAGCGGATCACGTGGTCGTTCACCATGCCGGCCGCCTGCATGAAGGCATAACAGATCGTCGATCCGACGAACTTGAACCCCAGGGCCTTGAGCGCCGTGCTCATCGCGTCCGACGCGCGGGAGGTCGCGGGGATCTGCTGCATGCGCCGGCGACGATACACCCTGGGGACGCCGTCGACGAACGTCCAGATGTAGCGATCGAAGGAGCCGTGCGCCTCCTGCACGTCGAGGAACCGTCTCGCGTTGACGACGGTGGCCTCGATCTTCTGGCGGTTTCGAACGATGCCCGTGTCGCGAGTCAGCCGGGCGATCCGCGCCGGCGTGAATCGCGCGACCGCCTCCGGATCGAACCCGGCGAAGGCTCGCCGGAACCCTTCACGCTTGTCGAGGATGATCGCCCACGACAGACCCGCCTGGAACGCGTCCAGCACCAGGTACTCGAACAGGCCCCGATCGTCGTGCAGCGGGACTCCCCACTCCGAGTCGTGGTATGCCATCATCCGCTCACTCGAGCGGCACCAGGCGCAGCGATACGGGTCGTTCGACGACATCACACGCCTCCTCGTCATGGGGGGAACGACCGACCGACCAGCCACACGGCCGCGGTCAGGCGCCGAGCCACTCGGCTACGGCGGCCAGCGTCGGGAACTCGGCGATCGGTGGACCGCCCGAGCCGGGTGCTTCGCCTGTCCGATTGACCCAGCACACGGGGATGCCGAGCGCGGTCGCCGGACGCACGTCGTGGAACCAGCTCTGGGCGACGTGTAGCCATCGCACGGACGGCCCCAGCCGAGCCCGACAGGTGTCGAAGTGGGCGGGTGCGGGCTTGTAGCTGCGTACCTGCTCCGCCGTGATCGAGAATTCGAAGACCGCCGGAAGGTGGCGGAGCGTCCCCGTCAGCAGGTCGTCGTCGACGTTGGACAGAATCGCCATGCGAGCACCGGCGGTGTGCAGGCGCTCCAACGCCTCGGCGGTGTCGTCGAAGGGTCTCCAGTGCACGAGCGAGGCAGGTAAGAACGCCCCCTCGTCCGGGCAGTGAGACCATCCCAGACGGTCCGCCGTGAGGCGCGCGACCGCCGAGAGCACGTCGGCATAGGAGCGGTAGGTCCCCGCTTGCAGCTCCGGCTCCGCGGCCGCGTGCGCCTCCAGGACGGCGGACGGGGATGCGTCGGCCCCGGTTGGCGCCGCATCCGCGAACGCTTTCGCAATGCCGCCTTGCCAATCGACGAGCGTCCCGTAGCAGTCGAAGGTCAGCGTGTCATAGCGCATGGTGTATTTCCTGCTCGGGATTCGCCGCGAGGCGCGTTGCCCGCACGGGTCCGGCCGTCTATCATCAATCGCGCATCACGAACCGTCAACGAACGCGCCCCCTGACGGCCCAAACGCTGGCTGCCCAACGCGCAGCTTTGCGACGTGGGAACCCCGCAGTCTCGGCAGCGGATCGAAGTGAAGGTGACCGACATCCTCGAACGCCCCCGCCTGCCCACCCGCGGGACCCCCTGCCTCCCATGAGCACGTTCCTCATCGTCGTCGCGGTACTCCAGTCGGCGTTCCTGTTCGGAACGTTCATCCTCCTCGTCATTCGACGGCAGGTCGACCGTGCCAATCTCCGGCGCAGGGGTCAGGAGCACCAGCACCTCGCGGACCTCGTACGGGGGGCCCTGGAGGGCGGCGCACTCGAACGGGTGCTGGACGAGGTCGACCGGACCCATTTCGACACCGTCGCGGGCGTGCTGTACCGGCAGGCACGGACGCCCGGGGACCCCGACTGGGAACGGCTGATCCGAGGGGTGCGCAGCACGCGCTGGTACCGGAATCTGCGAACGCGGTACGTCTCCTCACGCTTCTGGTGGCGCCGTCTCGTCGGCGCCCGCGCGCTCACCATCGTCGCGACGATGGAGGACGTCGACATCGCGCGGGCCCTGGTGGCCGATCACCACCCGGCCGTGAAGCTCGCCGCCATCGGCATCCTCGCTCGTGCGCACGACGGCCCGCTCGTCGAAACGGTCCTGAACGAGGCGATCGCGTCCAAGCGCGTCGTGCGCGGCTACATGTTCGATTCGCTGACGGCCCTCGGCGGCACGCTGACGCCGATCCTGGAGGACCGCCTCACCCACCCCAGGTCGGTGTTCGAGCTGCGCGATCTCATCCGGCTCGCCGGCACCGTCGCCGACCCCGAGCTGCTGGACGAGGTGATGGCGCTCCGAACGCATGAGGACCCCGAGGTGCGCGGCGGCGTGGCCCGCACACTCGGGAGCTACCCCGGCGCCGACGCGCGGGACGCCCTGCTCGTGCTCGTGTGCGACGACGCGTGGCAGGTGCGGACGCGGGCCGCCATCGCACTGGGCGCGGTCGGCGGGGCGGACGCCGTGGAGCCGCTGAGCGTCGCGCTGCGGGATCGCAACTGGTGGGTCCGGCTGCGGGCGGCCATCGCCCTTCGGCGGCTCGGCGACGCCGGTCACAATCGGTTGGAGACGGCCCGCGACGGCGACGACCGCTTCGCGGCCGAAATGGCGAGCTACGCCCTCGGCCTCACCGAAGCCGCCGTGCAGGACTACCTCGGCTGATGGACTGGGTCTACCCGCTGGTGGCGCGCATGGTCGTCTTCGTCGACGACGCCGTGATCTGGTACTTCCTCCTGGTCAATTCCTTCTACGCGCTCCTGCTGATCCTGTCGATCCCGGAGCTGTGGAAGCACTGGAAGATCACGCGCCAGGAAGACCTCGAGCTCTACCTGGGCTCGGAAGCGCTGACGCCCATCACGATTCTCATCCCCGCGCACGACATGGAGGCCAGCATCACCGACAGCGTGGCCGCCCAGCTGGCGCTGGAGTACCCCCATCACGAGGTCGTCGTCGTCAACGACGGCTCGATCGACGGCACCATGGCGCGACTGCGGGAGGCGTTCGAGCTGTACGAGGTACCGCCGGCGTTCCCCGCCAAGCTCGAGACCAAGCCCGTCAGAGCCTACTATCGCTCCCACCGCGAACCGCGGCTGCTCGTCGTGGACAAGGAAAACGGCGGCAAGGCCGATGCGCTCAACGCCGGCCTCAACGCCGGCCGGTATCCGCTGGTCGTCGCGGTCGACGCCGATACCATCGTGGCACACGACGCGCTGCTCCGGCTCGCACGGCCGTTCCTCCTGGGCGAGAACGTGGCGGCAGCCGGCGGAACGATCCGCGTGGCGAACGGATGCCGCATCGAAGGGTCGCGCGTCGTCGAAGCGCGGGTGCCGAGCAGCTTTCTCGCGGCGGTCCAGGTACCGGAGTACCTTCGCGCGTTCCTGTTCGGACGGCTCGGGTGGAACAAGCTCGGAGGCAACCTGATCGTCTCGGGCGCCTTCGGGCTGTTTCAGCGGCACTACCTGCTGGCCATCGGCGGCTATACGACGGGCAACGTCGTCGAGGATCTGGACCTGGTGGTACGGCTCCACCGCCATCTCCGCGCGGAAGGCATTCCGTATCGGATTCCGTTCGTGCCCGACCCGGTGGCGTGGACGGAGGTGCCGTCCGATCTCCGGACGCACGCGCGGCAGCGCGAGCGGTGGCACCGCGGACTCGTCGTGACGATGCTGTCCAATCTGAACCTGCTGTTCAACCGCAAGTTCGGACGCATCGCATTCGTGACGGCGCCGTTCTTCTTCTTCGGCGAGATGATCGCGCCGGTGCTGGAGCTGCTCGGGTACGTGGTGACCCTGCTGGGCGCCACGATGGGCATCCTGAACGTGGAAATGGCCCTGCTCTTCCTCGTGGTGGCGCTCGGCTACCAGATGCTCCTCTCCATCTGGGCCGTGATCCTCGAGGAGACCACGTTCCGGGTCTACGGCCGGGTGAGCGACTTCCTCCGGCTCGTGTGGTACTCCCTGATGGAACCCTTCGGCTATCGCCAGCTCACGGTGTTCTGGAGGCTCTGGGGGTTCTGGAACGCCCTGCGCGGTCTCACCCACTGGGGGGAGATGCGCCGCCGCGGGTTCACCGAAGGCTGAGCCGCGGCTCTACCGCTTCACCGCTCGGTACATCCCCCGCACGTTCATCGCGAACCACTCGTCGTACCGGTCCCAGTCTTGGTAGGCGGGCAGCTGCACCGTGGCGACCGTCTGGTCTTCCGACATCCCGAGTTCGACGGTTGTGACGACGCCATCCCACAGTTCGCGGTAGTACCGCAGCTGCCGCTCGACCGACCCGCGATCGCCGACCGGGCCGTGACCAAACACGATGGTCTCG
>JBDHIW010000298.1:0-2554 GCA_039587215.1 Gemmatimonadota bacterium
TTCGCAACGGCGATCTGTACTTCGCGGCGACCGATCCGAATGAGGCGTACGGCGAGCTGGTCAACGTTTTGATCCACGAGCTCGCCACTGACCTGCGTCCGACCTGGCAGCGCCGCCGCTGAGCGGCGGCGCGCTCGCCACCGGCCGGCCGGGGTAGTATCGTGTGCGCGCGGGTTGCGGGAGACGCAGCCCGCGCGTTCCTCGTTGTTCCCCCGGAGACTCGCATGGGCGCCAAACTCAAAACGACACCAACCACGACCACGGTGTCCGCGTTCCTCGCATCGATCGCCGATTCGGATCGCCGGCGCGAGTGCCGAACCCTGCTTGCCCTCATGCGGCGGGCGACCGGCAAGTCTCCCGTGATGTGGGCCGGGGGTATCGTGGGGTTCGGCAGCTACCACTACCGGTACGCGAGCGGCCGCGAGGGTGACTGGTTCCTGACGGGGTTTGCCCCGCGCAAGCGCGACCTCACGATCTACGTGATGGCGGGTTTCGGGCGATACGAGGCGCTCATGAAGCAGCTTGGCCCGCACACCACGGGCGTGTCCTGTCTGTATGTGAAGCGTCTTGCCGACATCGATCTCGCCGTATTGGAAGAGCTCGTGGGCGCGTCGGCACAGCACGTACAACGCACGTACGGCTGAGGGCCGTGAACGACCTGAGGCTCCGGTCGACCCACCGATCCGGAGCCTCGGTACCGCCGTCCGTTGTCGCCCTGCCCGCGGCGTCCGCCTAGAACCGCGCGTCGAGCATCACGTAGATCCACAGCAGGTTCTCGGTGTCTTCGCCGAACCGGGCGGAGGTGAGGGTTCCGGTGCTCGCGGCGCGGAAGTGATGGACGTCGAGCATGACGGTCGCACGGTCCGTCGCCGTGACGGCGGTCTTGAGCGCGATGTCCTGGAGCCCGAACCCGCGTGTATGGGCCGGGATGTCGATGAACAGGTCCGCGAACCCGTAGAACTTATGGTTGGTCGCGAACAGCGTGTTGAAGACCGAGGTCTTGCCGTCCGTCGGTGCGTCGTCACCCGACAAGTAGTCGTACCAGAGGGTCACCGAGCCGCGTCCCAGATTCGCACCGACCCGTGCGCCGACCATGAACGCGCCGACGTCGACGAGCTGCTCCTTGCCGAACTGATATGCGCCCTCGATGCGATAGGTAAACGGGTTGCCCTGTCGGTGAAACCGCGCGCCGACGGTACCCCGGCTCGTCCCCGTGCCGCTGGCGACGCGGTCGTAGAGGCCGTAGACGTCGAGCGTCCCGCCCGGGATCCCCGCGAGCGATGCGTAGACGCCGGCGAACTCCGCGTCGAGGGCGACGTCGGGGTCGCTGCCTTCGCTCAGCTTGAAGCCGACGAGCTCCACGGTGCCGAAGGTTCCGCGGGCGCCGAGCCGGACGCCGTCGAACGCGCGACCCTGCTGCGCCCACCCCACGGCCCCGACGAGTCGCTGCCCCCCGAACGAGGTTTCCTGGCGTCCCACGCGCGCGCTGAGGGTCACCGCGCCGGGCCGCCGGATCTCGAGGTAGCCCTGATGGAGGTCGAAGCCGTCGGCCGCGAAGTCGCCGAGGGTGTTCGTCTCCTCGCCCCAGAGCCGGACGTCTTGCACCTGGATGAACACCCTGACGTTGCGATCCAGCGCGGCCGAGAGCTGGGCGCGGACCCGCATCGACGTGAAGGCGTCGCCCTCGCCCGCGACCGGGTCGCGGAACTCATACCGCGGGCGGATTTGTCCGCCGAGGGTGATGTCTTGGGCCGCTGCCGGCGGCACGAACACCGCCGCGGCCGCCGCGAAGGTCATGATCATCCGTCCCGTCATCATCAACCTCTCCTTGTATGTCGTGCGGTCACGCGACGAGGCGAGGGCCGACCAGTGTGCTATCGACCCTCGCCTCGTGCGCGCATCACCGCCTGTCTTCAGTACACGTCCCGTGCCGAATTGTACACGTTGAACTTGCCTGTGGGGGTCACGAGCCAGTCCCCCGTGATGCGGTATTTCTCTTCGAGCGAGTGGTCGTCGTAGACCACGAGCTCGCCGGCCTTGTCCCACACCGACACCCACACCTCGTCGCCGGCGCGGTTGTACTCGAAGTGCACCACGCGTCCGCGGTCACCCACCGGGAAGCACCGGTGAATCTCGCCGTCGGCCTTCGAGTACACGCAGACCTGCTGCGCCTCTTCGGGGTCGTTGTTCAGGGCCATGTCCATCCACACCCATGGGGAGTGCGGGTGCGTCTTCACGAACAGCGAGCCCGTGCCCTGAAACTCGACCTGCCGCACCACCTTCCACGCATGCTCCGGGTGGTTGGCGGGGTCGGCGCCGTAGACCGTGAACAGCCCCTGGCCGATGTGCGTCGTGCCGTTGACCCATCCGTAGTCCGGGTCCTCCCAGTTCGCGCCCCGTCCGGGGTGCGGCTTGTTGCCGGTCTCGAACTTCGTCACCAGCTCCTGCTCCCGCACGTCGATCACGACCATCTGATTCCGCATGTTGGCAGCGACCAGGAAGTACCGGCCGGTGTGATCCCATCCGCCGTCGTGGAGGAACCGCTCGGCCGCGA
>JBDHIW010000095.1:0-8803 GCA_039587215.1 Gemmatimonadota bacterium
ACGTGGACCAGTTCGAACGCCGCCGTCGCGACGGTGGCGTACTCTGCCGCAGCAGCACAAACGGCTCAGGTCACCGCGACCGGCCCCGGCAGTACGCTGATCTTTGCGCACAGCGATGGTCTGTCGGATTCTGTGTACGTGACGGTGCGAGAGCCTGACAGCGGCGAGCCTGTGGCGACGATCACGTTGTCGACCGTGAGCCAAACCATCGCCGAGGGAGACACGCTGGCGATCACCGCCACCCTGCGCGACGCTCAAGGTCGGGAACTCTCAGACCGAGCCGTCAGCTGGACTACCGGGGACGCGGCCATCGTATCGATCGAGGGGACGTTCGGTCGGTACGTCCAATTGCGAGGGCTACGCCCTGGGACGGCAACCGTCACCGCGACCAGCGAGGGCAAATCAGCTTCCGCCACAATCACCGTGAGCAACTAGCGGCCGACCCGTGTGACTTCACGTGGTGTTGCGATCTAGTTGAATCGGGACGCCGGGATTCGACGCGGAACGACCGCGAGCGCTGGGTGGCGCGACGCGAACAGAGCGGATCGCGCATCGGCCGCCGCGGATGCGAAGATCAGCCCGCGACCCCCTGACGCGAAGCGCAGCGCGCACGGCCATAGGGCCGTGCGCAGCTGAACCCCATCCGGGGATGGCCGCGGCGGCTGGACGCCGCCGGGCCCAGTCGTCCCGTTCTCCGGCTACCGGCGGCGCGCCGATCCCCGGCGCGACCGCAGCGACGATCGCGGACGGGTGCGGGCCGCCGGCCGTTCCCGCGGCTGCAGCGGCGCCACGACGGGTTCGAATCCCGGCAAGACCTCGCGCGGGAACGTCCGTCCCATCAGCTTCTCGACGTCCTGCATCAGCAGCCACTCATCGGGCGCCATCAGCGTGACGGCGACACCCTGGGCGCCCGCCCGTGCCGTCCGGCCCACCCGGTGTACGTACACCTCGGGATCGGTCGGGACGTCGAAGTTGACCACCATCACGATGTCGTCGACGTCGATCCCCCGCGCCGCCACGTCCGTGGCGATGAGAATCTGCGCCGACCCGCCCCGGAAGCGCCTGAGCGCCTTGTTTCGCGCCCCCTGCGTCTTGCCTCCGTGCAACGCCACCACGCTGTTGCCGGCCCGCTGGAGCTGTCGCGCCAGTCGGTCGGCTCCGTGCTTCGTCCTCGTGAAGACGAGCGTACGACTCTCGGCCGGTGACTCCCGCAACAGGTGCGCGAGCGCCTCGCGTTTGGCGGACTTGTCGACGGCC
The DNA here is from genome assembly GCA_039587215.1 of Gemmatimonadota bacterium. Lineage (GTDB taxonomy): Bacteria > Gemmatimonadota > Gemmatimonadetes > Gemmatimonadales > GWC2-71-9 > CAMYLY01. Next base: position 1,258 of record JBDHIW010000095.1, read on the forward strand.
ACGAGCTTGTGCTCGAGCCCCGTCGCCGCTTCGGCGCGGCGGCCGATCTCGACTGCCGCGTGGTCGTTGAGCGCGCGGCGGGCCAGGGCGTCGACGTCCGCCGAAACGGTGGCGGAGAACAGGAGCGTCTGGCGGGTGCGCGGCAGCACGTGGAGAATGCGTTGCACGTCGTGGGCAAAGCCCATATCGAGCATACGGTCCGCCTCGTCGAGCACCAGCACCTCAAGGGCCGATGCGTCGACGTGGCCGCGGCCGATGTGGTCCAGCAGCCGGCCGGGGGTGGCGATTACGATCTCGACGCCGCGCCGGAGCGCGCGGGTCTGCGGCTCCATGCCGACGCCACCGTAGACGGCGGCCGACCGCACACCCGTGTGCCGTCCGTACGCCTTGGCACTCAGGAGCACCTGCTCGGCGAGCTCGCGGGTCGGCACCAGCACCAAGGCCCGCAACACCCCGCGTCGGCCGTTCGACAGGCGCTGCAGCATCGGCAGCAAGAACGCGGCGGTCTTACCCGTTCCGGTCTGGGCGGATCCGATCACGTCGCGGCCCTGCAGGCCGAGCGGAATGGCTTCCTGTTGAATGGGGGTCGGCTCCGAGTAACCCTCGTCGTCGAGGGCGCGGAGCAGTTGAGGCGTGAGCCCCATGGACTGAAATGACGTGTTCAAATGACCAACTCTCATCGTGGCGCACGCTCATACGCCGCCCAACACCGATGTCGGCGGCGAGTCGTACGCGTCATGGTATGGAACCTGGGAGTGAATCGACGGGAGACTGCTCCGCTGTTCGTTCCTAAGCGGGGACCGTCTACTCACTAAAGGAGAGGATACCAGCTTGCGGTTCGTCCTACGGGGCGGAAGCTACCCGGTCCTTGCCGGGATTACTACCCGCGAGTTTTGGCGGTGTCCCGACGCCCGCGCCCGAAACTCAGCCGCCCGCCGGCGGGATTACGAAGAACAGCACCGCGAAGTAATGGCAGACGCTACCGACCATCGCGAACACGTGCCACACCGCGTGATGATAGGGAAGGCGCCGCCACGCATAGAAGATGATGCCGGTCGTGTATGCCAACCCGCCCAGAACCAGCAGCACCAAGCCCACGCTCGCCACGGCGGCCAGCAGCGGGCGCACCGCAATCGCCACGAGCCAGCCGAGCGCCAGATAGAGACCGACCGAGAGGGTCCGGACCCTCCGCGGCGCCGTCGCTTCGAGCACGACGCCCACGATCGCGAGCCCCCAGACGATGCCCAGCAGCGTCCAGCCCCAGGGGCCGCGCAGATTGACCAGCGTGAACGGCGTATAGGTACCGGCGATGAGCACGTAGATCGCGGCGCGGTCGAGTGTGCGGAACACCGTCTTGGCCGGCGACGGCGGCAAGGCGTGGTACAGGGTCGACGCCGCATACAGCAGCACCAGCGACGCGCCGTAGACGCTGCAGGACACCACGTGCCATGCGGTCCCGCGAAGACTCGCGAACACCACCAGCACCACGAGTCCGGCGATGCTGAGCAGCAGTCCCGCGCCGTGCGTGATCGAATGCGCGACCTCTTCGGCCGCCGAGTACCTGGCCGTCACCCCGCCGCCGGGGTCGTCCTTCGCATGCCGCGATCCGCCGGTGTCCACACGCCCTCCCAGGATGGTCGTTCTGCGACGCCCGATCACACAATTCCGACGTACAGGCCACAACGCAAGGGGGAGGCACGCTCCACGAGTACCCCCTCGCTGCTCGCGGTCCGGTCGGTACCCCTATCGAGCGACTACCGACGTCGTTAGGTTGCATGTAGGCGGCGAAAGCCGTGTACAAGACAATCCGGCGAGTACGAGAGGGGGATCTGGCCACTGCGCAGTCCCCCTTTTCCATTGGTGGTCGTGTCACACACCTGACCACGAGGTCGTAGCCATCAGAATGACGCGCAGCTCTCAGACGCACCGAGCCGGCATGGCGACGGGCGGTCCGTGCGTGTCGTGAGGTCGCTCTGCCTGAGTGAGCCAGCGCTCCGATGAAGCTGATGATCGGGTCGCACCGCCTCCATGGGACCGACGGACGGGTGACTGTTCGAGGGAAGTCACAGATCGCGCTCGAGTGGGGGTATTACGATCGCAGGTTGCAGCTCACCATGGATTTGTACGGATCGGAAGGCCGACACGTGGCCCGACTACGACGCAACCGGTGGACGTTCAACGACCGGAACCGGTTCGAGTTCAGCGGCTCCGGCAGCGGGTTCCACCTCGTGGATACCACACTCGGGGCGATCGTGTTGCGTGCTCGGGTCGTTGGCCGGGATGCCGTGGCCATTACCCACGGGGAGTTCTTCAGCGCAGCGGGAGACGCCATCGAGGTCGCGACGGAAGATTGGGGTCGTGCAACGGGCTCGACTGAACACGACCTGCCTGCGTCGCGGCCGACGAACCCCTACTTCGGGGCTGACGAGGTCGTCACGATCATTGCGGCCTTGGCCGCGTCGACCGAATCCGTCGACTGTCCCCGTTGTGGATGCCCACTGACTCGCGAACGGCTTGACGGCGTTGCCGAGGGCGCCCGCTGTCTGGTCTCGTGCATGATCTGCCACAGGAATCTCGTCGTGGACGGTCGGACGTAAGTCCGCGTTGACACGTGCCCTATGACCGACCACCGAATTCACTGCTTTGTCTGCGACGGCAAGAGGTGGGAGGTCGAACGCTCCATGTCCCCACGACCCGGCGAAACCGGCCTGCGTTTTCGCTTCGGAGGACGAACACGGTTCTTGCCACTCACACGAGGCACCTTGCCGACCGATCGTGAACTGTCGTCGATAACCGACACGGTCCTCCGTGTATTGCTGCGACGAGCGCAGTCGCAACCGCCCGGCGCCGACCACGCAGGCACCGACGCATGATCGATGCCCCGCGGCGCTTCTTCACACTCAAGTCCAATCGTGGGTTGACTGCGGCGAAGTGGCTATCGCGTCATACGGTGTACGAAGGCCGACTGATCTCGATGACCGCACGGGTCGTGCGGCTGTTCGCCCCCGACCCCGACGACCCGCGACCATACGTCGACATCTCGTACGACCTCGTCGAGCCGGTGCGCTAGGATGCCACCAACCGTGAAGGTGCGTTTCAGCGGTGGCCTACTCCACGGCAAGGAAGTGTGGGTCGAAGACGGATGTTCATCATTACGCGTGTATCTCATGGACGAGGCGACCGGTACCAAGCGTGCGCTTCTGTATGAAAAGGAAAACATGATGTTCGTGTACCAAGGCGAGTCTGAAGTACCGGAGCCCCCCAGCACCGCAATCAGTGTGGAGGGAAGATGAGGCGCGCCACCGGCATCGTGCGGTGGTTCGACATCAGCGAGGGTCGTGGATCGGTCACCGCCGACGGCGACGGTCTCGACTGTCGCCTCAGCCACTCGGCGGTCCAGGGAACGACGTATGGGTTGACGGCGAGAGGTCATCGCGTCGCCTTCGATCTCTCCGTCGGCCCGGAAGGCACGGCCGCGTGCAACGTCGTCAGGCTCCAGTAAGGTCCTCGCCCACGGTGCACGTGCTGGGCGCGCCCCTCGGGCCGCTGCGAGAATCTACGCTGGTCTGACGGACTCCCAGGTCATCGGTCACTCGTATCCCCTCACGAGGAGGTTCCATGCGATTCCCACTGCTTGTTCCACTTGCAATGCTGGTGGTCCCCGCCGGGGCGCTGGCCCAAAACGCCGAAGTTATCAGTGCGATGAGCGCGGGACCGGTGTCGGTCTCGTACGAAGCGACCATTCAACGGTGGGATGGCACGGTGCTGCGGGAGGGCAGCAACGGATGGACGTGTCTGCCCGATCGACCCGACACCCCGGGCGTCGATCCATGGTGTGCCGACGAGGTCTGGATGGGGTTCCTGCACGCGATGCTGAACGGGGCCGCGCCCGAGTACGACCGCATTGGGATCGCCTACATGCTGCGCGGGGACACTCCCGTGAGCAACGTGGATCCGACGGCCACCTCAGCGACTGACGACAATGTCTGGGTCGCCGACCTCGGCCCTCACCTCATGATGCTCGTCCCGGGCCCGGACGGTTTCGCCGGTGTGTCCACGGACCCCTACAACGGAGGGCCATGGGTGATGTTCCCGGACACGCCCTTCGCGCACCTGATGATCCCGATTACGAGTTACGGGAAGTGACGGCCGCCTCCCGCACGGAGTGACGGTCTGACGGGGGCAGTCGGACACCGGCTGCCCCCGATTGGGCCGCTCGGTACCCCGGCTGCCGCGGCGCGAGCGAGCGCTGGTTTGGCGCAACGCGAACAGCGCGGATCGCACATCGGCCGCCGCCGATGTGAAGAGCAACCCGCGCCCCCCTGAACCCCTTCGGCGGCTAGGGGTGATCGGAACGAGTGTGTAGGCAGGTTCAACGACCCCAACGCATCACGGAGTCGCAGCGGCAATCCAGCGGCGCAGCTGTTCGCGGAAGTTCACGATGACCTGGAGCCGCACCTCACTCGCGCTGGCTTGGCGCGCAAACAGAATACGTTCGCCGTCCGGATGGATCGCGTGCCGGGGATCCCCCCCTCCCGGTCCAATCCCGGGGATATCGAACAGCACCTGGCGCTCCACCTGGAATCGCGGCTCGAACGCGAGCCGCGCCGACACGAAACCGCTCGGACTGGAATAGAATAGCTCCTGCCCGCCGGGTGCCCAGGACGGTCCTTCCCCACCTCCCACCGAGACGACCATCCGCGGGCCCGTGCCATCGGCCGCCCGCAGATACACCTCCGGGGTACCGGATTCCTCGGACACGTAGGCAAGCCACGCGCCATCGGGGGAGATCACTGCGGCACCTTCGCCGGCCGGAGTCGCGATGAGCGGTGAAGCGACGGTGTCGCCGCGCAGGCGCATGGACCAGATATCCCCACGACCGGACACCGCGAGCCGCTCACCCGAAGGGTACCAATCGAAGCTCTGGGCGTCGGCGCTGCCACGTACGATGGTCTCTGGCTCGGACGCATCCGCCGGTCGGACGATGATCTGGTTGTGAGGCGATCCGTATCGGATGTAGGCGACCAGAGAACCGTCCGGCGACCATGCGGGCCGCGAATTGTGGCCCTCCGACGTCAGGCGCGTCAGCGTCAGCGTCTCGATGTCATAGACCCATATGTGCCCTCCAGCCTCGTGGATCTCCGCGGCGACCTTCCGCCCGTCAGGCGAAAAACGCATGAAGATCCATGCTTTGAGCGGCGCGCCCCCCAGTGCCTCGACTGATCCGTTCCGGTCAGCAAGCATGAGTTGTCCCTTCGACGCTCCGCCCTCGAGGAAGGCAAACAGTTTCTCCGTGGCTCCCCACCGCATCCACCCCTCAGTTCCGACATTGACCGGCAACGCAACCGGTGCACCGGTGAACTCGAGCCGTTCCTCATCGAACGGTGTGGCGACGAGTACGCCGTCAGGACGGGCGTGGAGCAGGTGACCGTCCACAAACCCGACGACTCTCGCTTCTTCGAGCAGCGGTGTGATCTCACCAGACTCGAGGTTGAGCGTGGCGATGCCTGCGGGTCTGGGCGACTGGATCACGCCCACCAGCGCGGTACGCTCGGCGGGCAGCAGTACAATGGCCGTCACCGTGTACGCCTCACCGTCCAGCGTTGTGGGAGAGAGGGCCCGACCACTACTGCCATCGGCAGACCCGACCCACACGCGGTCTGTGCGCAAGTAGAGAATTCTCCCGTCCCGCGTCCAGGCACCGGCAATACTAAACGTCGTCACGCCATCGATCCTCGTGCCAGCGCTGCCGCCGGTCAGCGGCACCTTCACCAAACTCCCGCGATCAAAGACACCGAGCCACGACCCGTCCGGGGAGAAGAACACCCCGTTCGCGTCACCAATCCCGGGGACTGCCACCGCATTGGGCTGTTCCAAACTCCTCAGAAAGACGCGCCTGCCACTGTCAGTCGGCCCAGCGATATACGCGACATGGTGCCCATCCGAGCTCACGGCCACAGTCTGCCCCGACGACGCGGAGAAGTCATAGGAAGGCGGTGCCTCGACCCGGAAGGCGACGGGCTGCGCGGCTGGATCGTCCCTCGAAGCCAGCGACCAGATCGACACCGCAGCGATGGTCACCGCCGCAAAAACGGCAGCCTGCGATCGCCGGTCCCTCAGCCAGGGGATCCCCGCCACTGCCGCGCGGTCGGGACCCTGCCGCGCGGACGCGTCCGTCAGCGCGTGCGCCAACGCCTCTCCGGTCTGGAAGCGGTCGGCCGGGAGTCGTTCGAGCGCCTTCGTCACCGCTGCCGCGACGTTGGGTGGCACGCTGTCGCGGACTTCGGTGATCGCTCGAGGCCGTTCCGTCACGGCCTTGGCGAGAATGCCCTGCGCCGTGGGACCCGTAAACGGCGGCTCGCCGGCGAGCATCTCGTACAGGACGCACCCCAAGGAGTAGACGTCGCTCCGTCCGTCGATGGTTCGCTCGCCGGTCGCCTGCTCTGGGCTCATGTACTGCGGCGTGCCCACCGCAAGACCGGTCTCCGTCAAACGCGTGCCACCAAGGGCACTCACCGCCAGCGCAATGCCGAAGTCCGCAACGACCGGCTGCCCATCGTGCAGCAAGATGTTCTCGGGTTTGATATCACGATGGATCACGTCCTGGCGGTGGGCGTAGTCCAGCGCGTGGGCCACGGCTCCCGTGATCCTCAACGCGTCCTCGACAGGGAGCTGGCGCTCCCGGTTCAGACTATCCCGAAGCGACTCTCCGCGAACGAACGGCATCACATAGAACACAAATCCGCCCGCCTCGCCGGAATCATGCAGCGGGAGAATGTGCGGATGCTGGAGGTTCGCCGTGACACGGATTTCGCGGAGGAACCGCTCGGCACCGACGACGACAGCTACCTCTGGGCGTAAGACCTTCACGGCGACCCTGCGCGCGTGTTTGAGGTCTTCGGCGAGATAGACCATTGCCATCCCACCCGCACCCAGCTGGCGTTCGATGCGATAGCGGTCCGCAAGTGCAGTCGAGATCTGCTCCAGCAGGTCAGACATAGAGTGCTAAGATAGGTCTCACTGCGGCGACCGGCGAGCAGAGGACCAACGCTCGGCATACGGATGACACGCGAGCGTGAAAAACGAACGGCCGTTCAATGCGCGATCGTCGTGCAACGCTAAGCGATGTCGTGACTTAACGAGGTGGGGACGGCGGGATTTGACGCGGAGCGACCCCCACGGGAGCTGCGCCGTGCAGAGTGCGATGGCACCGGGTTCGCCTGACAACCGCTAGCCCTCGCCGACGCCATGGTTCACCAACCGTCGCCCATCGCTAGCGTATCGCCGAGATATCCGAACTGGAGGTTGACCATGTACCTCCTCGCCGCGCGCTGCATCGCGGCCACCTCCACATCGCGGAGGCGTTCCACGTACTCGTCGGCCATTCGAAGGTCACCAAAGTACAGCCGCGCTCTCGCCAATGACTCGGCCTGCCCATCGCTCGTCATCCGCCCGAACATGCGATCGAGGGTGAACTGCCCGAGAAATCGACGCAGCCATCGCTCTTCGATGCGATATCGCGGGAGGGCAAAGATCTGTTCTCGCA
>JBDHIW010000096.1:0-8784 GCA_039587215.1 Gemmatimonadota bacterium
GCAGGCGAAATGAAGACGCCGGCCGCATCCGAGCCCACGCCCGTGTACTCGAACGTCACGTCCACCACCGGCGCGGAACTCGCGTTCTCCGATGGCGTGACCGGCACCGGCCCGCCCGTGAACGTCGTGTTCCCCGCTTCGTCCAGGAGCTCGATCGTGAGGTCGAAGACTTCGTTGGCCTGTACAACCACGACCGTGAGATTCAAATCGACGGTCGAGTCGGTGGGCGAGATGGTGACGGTGCTATCGAGCGCGACCGTCCCGTCGACACGTACCAGCGTCACTCGCGCCTGCGCCACGGCCACGATACTCGCCGCGGAGCTTGCAAAGGTCGGCGCGATGGCGAAGTAGGCCGGAACTGCTTCGGGTCCGGCCGGATCGTCGAGGCACGACAGCGCCACGACCGTGAGTCCCACCAGGGCTCCAGCCCATGCACGGCGGTACCGGCGCGGTATGCTCATCGGTGCCGTCTCGTTCCGGTCTCGGCGTTCGTCACGGACCCAGCACGGTCGGCGTCGACATCACCCGAGGGCCGAGCCACCCGGCCGACCGGTGGAGGCGCCGCCGCACCACCACCGACCCAGAGGAAGGCGTTCTCCCAGAGCCGATAGAAATCCCCTCCAAAACCACCGTAATAACTGTAGTTGGGATAGACCGAGATGGACACGAGCCGCTGACCGTCTCCCAGGACCTGATACCCGATCAGCGGCACACCGTCAGACCAGGTGGCCAACACGGTCGTGCCCGGCTTGGCCGTCACGCCACCGTGATAGGAGTTGACCCACAGCGAGTCGACCCCGGTCGTGAGAGGGTGCGCCACCACCGACGTGGCGTCGAGGCTGTCGGCGTTGTACTCCGATCCGCCGGTCGTCTGGAACGGCTCGATCGAGTCCAGGAGCCCCCACCCCGGCCCGCCGAATCCTGCCGACGGCTGCTCCTGCCAGAAGAACGTCCCGATGACGACGTTTCCGCCGGCCGCGACGTACGCCGCCACGGTGTCGCCGACGTTTTTCGCGTTGTCGAAGATACCGTCCTCGAACACGAGCACGACCGGGAACTGCTGCAGGAACGCGAGCGTCGGCGGAACGCTCGACACGTCGATCGTGTCGAACGTGATGCTCGGCATCTCGGCCGCGAGCGTGTCCAGGAACGTCGGGTAGGCATACCCGGCATTGGACACGATCAGAACGTTCCCGGACCGGAACTGCACCGACGGGTAGACCGTGTCGGCCAGACCAGTCGGCAGTGCCGCGATGATCATGGCCTGTCCCGTCTGCGTCGAGGCCTCGACGAGCCCCGCCGCGGCGTCCAGCACGGTCGCGAACTGGTTGCCCGACGACCACTCGATCGGCGCGCCCTCGATCACGCCACCCGTATCGTCGAGCGCCGCCGCCTCGAACACCACCGTATCCCCGGGCGGCAAGAACGGGTACGGCGTCATGATGACCACTTCCGCCGCATCGGCCCCGACACCCGTGTAGGTGAACGACGCTTCGACCACCGGCGCGCCGCTCTGACTCTCCGACGGTGTGACGTCGACCGGACCGGCGCGGAACACCTCGACACCGACCGCATCCAGTAGCGAGATCGTCAGGCGGAACACCTCTCCGGCCTGGAGCACGACCACGGTGAGGTTGAGATCGACGGTCGAGTCGGTGGAAGACACCGTGGTCGTCGTATCGAGCGCCGTGGTGCCGTCGAGGCGCGTCAAGACGACGCGGGCCTGCTGCACCGCCACCGAGGACGCCGATGCGGCCAACCGAGGTGCGACCGAGAAGTACCCCAGGGCGGACACCGACCCTGCGGACCCATCGAGACAGGACAACGAACTTGCTGCAACGGCCGCAACCAACGCCCCCGCCGCGAAGCGCGGCAGGCGAGCGTACCGGGTTCTCGTCGCCGATGTCGTGTCGCCGTCGGTTCTGTCACTCCCCCGTCCCCGCACAAATCCTCTCCCGTTCCGCTCGCTACGGGGTGACGGATCCGTGGAGCGCCATCCGGAACCCGCGGAATCCAATCTTGTCGTTCACCTGCTTCACGAAACCGCTCATGCCGCCACCCTGAAGCGTGAGCGCGAACGAGCGGCTCACCGCAAAGTTGATGTCGGCGCCGAACCGCAGCGACTCGCCAGCCAGCCGGAGCTGCGACTCGCTCAGACTGCGCGCCTGCGCGGACAGACGGAACTCCACGCTGGGAATGACCGTGACGGTCCGCCCGAGCCGGAACTCATACTTGGTCCCGGCAGCGATCAGGTTGCCCCGCGGAAGAATCGGCGCGCCGAGGGCGGTCTCTTCACGGAAGGGACTGCCGCGGAACACGTCGAACCCGTAGAGCGTGAGCGTCCCCGCACCGATTCCCTGATTGATCGACGCGTACCCGATGATCCGGTTGCCGACGCCGTTCAGCTTCTGGGTTCCGAAGTCATCCTGCTGCCGGTGCGTCCAGATGCCGGCGATCCGCACGTACGTGCGGCGCGCAAGCGGGCCCTCGATGCCAAGGCGGACGCGGACGTCCGCTCCCGGACGGAGCTTGTCCTCGGTCGTGGCCAGTGCCTGATAGGGCAACCAGTTGCGGTACGTGGCACCGAGGCCCACGGCCCAACTCCCGAGGGGAATCGCCCCGGCGAACCCGCCGCCGACGTTGCCGCCCGTCCCGAGGTTCGCGGCCGTGAACCCGATGAGGTCGCTCGACAGCGCGCCGAGGACCGCGAGTTCCTGCTGCTGGACCCGCTTGATACCGGTCGGCAGCGCGCCGTTCGCGAACACCACGAGGCGACCCGGGATCACGTTGACCGCCAGGCGTGTCTCGGTGTCGAGGAACCCCTTGATGTTCTGATTCTCCAGCTGATCGGGGAGCGCCGAATTGAGGCGGACATTCACCCACCCGCTGGAAACCGTGAAATCGGCGACCCGGCCGAGCGGCACCGTGATGCCGATCGGCACCGTGATCTCGGTGACCTTGTCGAACGCCAGGCCATCGTTGAACGTGTACGACTCGAAGAACACCGCCGTGCGTGCCCGGACACCAGTCTGCGCCGAGAGCGCGCCGGGAACGAGCAGCAGAACCGTGACCGCCAGTGCGGCCAGTCGACGGGCCGTCATGGGAGTCTGAACACGATGCGAATCGTGCCCGTGACGGTTGGGGGCGGCGCCTGCGTCGTGACGGTCGGCGGCGCCTGTGACGTCACCGTCCCCGCAGCCTGCGTCGAGGTCTGCTCGCTGCTGCTCGTCGTCGCCGCGGTCTGCTCTGACGTCGTCGCGGCCACGTCGGCGAGCGACGCGCTCACCGCGTCGAACGCCGGCTCTTCCGCCGCGACCCCTGGGTCTTCGACGTCGGTGTCGGCCACCGTCGTCACGTCACCCACGGACGCCTGCTGCACCGTGGGCGTCGCCGCCGCGGAGCGATACTGGCTGCGCGCCTGCTGGAACCCCGGGTCGGCCTGAACGGCCTGCTGGTAGAAGACCGCCGCACCGACATAGTCCCCGAGATCCTCGGCCGCGAGTCCCTGCGAGTACGCGAGGAACGCGGTGAGGTTCTGGGTCCCATTCTCGAGAATCAACTGGCGCTCGGCCTCGGAGAGTTGATAGCCGAGCCGTCCCGCGAGGTCGATCACGACGTTCTTCTCGAGCTGGAGGAGATCGTTGAGGCGCCCCTCCTGCGTCGCTGCGGAGATAACCTGCCCGTCGGACTGCACGATCGACGCCGAGAGCTGCATGTCCTCATCGTCCGGGATGGCGGCGACTCCCTGCACTAAGCGGCCGGCCTGAAGCATCCGGCCCATCCGCACGGCCGTGCCTTGATCCACCCGGTCGGTCTGCGAGAGCGCCATTTCGTCGAAGAGCGCCTGGACCTGAAGACGCTCCACCATGCGGAAGCGCTCGAGTAAAGCGAGGTCGGACGTGAGCAGCTCGGCCAGCCCACGCGACAGCGGCTCGTACCGTTCGTCGCCCACGATGTCGAGCGGCAGCACGGCGAGCGTCTGCGGATCGGCCGGCTGGAAGTCGGCCTCGCGGGCCAGGGCGTCCTGTGCCCGCGACGTCGCCCGGGCACGGATGGCCGACAGGCGCCGCGCGCCGACCGCCGCGCCACCGCGGGCCTCGGCGTTCCTCGTGAGGAACCCGTCGTACGCGGCGATCGCCGCATCGTAATCGCCGTCGGCCTCGAAGCACTGGCCGATGACCAGCGGCCCGAGCGCGCTGCCGGGGCGCAACCGACTGCCCGCAGCCGCGACCACCCGGGCCGAGTCGCACTGCCCGGCGCTGTAGAGCGCGGCAGCGTAGCGCAGCAGCACGTCGGCGTCGTTCGGCCGCTCGGCGAGGCGCGCCTCTAGTTCCGGCATTTCGGCCGGCGATACGGCGAGCGGCCGACCGGCACACGCTGCCACGCCCAGTGCGACCACCGCCACACCACCGAGCAGCGACCACCGGTGCCGCGCGCGATCAGAAGAGAAAACGTCCATGCGAATACTCCAGCGAGGCGTCACAACAGAAGGGTGATGTCCGCAACCCGAGGGACTGCGGGAACTTGCCGCCCGTATCGGGGGGCGTCAAGGAGCGTCGAGGGTGTTGCGCGGGTCGCAGCCGCTCTTTCGACGCCGCAAGTCCTGCGCCGCGTCGGCCGACGAGGAACGCAGCAAGGGAACGGCAGTAAACGGAAGCGCCGGCGTCGGGTTCCTCTCGAACGTCGGACCCGGGTGTGGCACGAGGTCGGCAGTGGGAAGCGGCACCTGCTCAGACCGCCGAGATATTGCGTAAGTCGCAGGCACCATTATATTTGCGCAAACCAGCAAGGCCTTCGCCATGCCGGGGAACCCCGTCCGCTACGGCGCGACCGACCCCTCAGAACCGACGATCCACGACATGCCGTCGCTCCGCTTTGGAGCCGACGAGGTCTCCGTGCGTATCGTGGTGAGGCGTTTGGAGGACGGGACTTGGAGGGCCAGACTGTTGTTTGGCGACGGGGACGATCGTGCCGTGCCTGCGACGGCCGAGATCTTCTATGGCCTCTCCGAGACCGAATTGTGGGAGAGCGTCACCGACCTTCGAGAACACCACCTCCGAGACCTGTACCGCTCGGTCGTCGATCAGCGGCGGCCCTTCGATCCCGACCTGTAGACCGTCCGGCGCCGCCTAGAACGGCGGATGGACCGGTATCGGCGTAAACGTCACCAGGAAGAGCACCACCGCCGCCAGCCCGTACGGCCACCGGCTCCGCGGGAGGGGTCGCTTGGGATCGAGCACCTGCGGATGGGCGAGCCGCCCGCGTCCCATGAGGAGGATCACTACGGCCCAGAGCCACCACCACCACTGCCCCGGTGCCGTGCCGAGCACGATGAGCCCCACCCACACGAGGATGCCGACCACGCGCTGATACCTACCGATCAGCGCGTACACGATGTGTCCCCCGTCCAGCTGCCCCAGCGGCAACAGGTTCAGCATCGTGACGAGCAGCCCGATCCAGCCCGCGAACGCCAGGGGGTGCAGCAGCACCGTGGCGTCGCCGAAGTACCACTCGCGCATCCACACCAGCAGCGGCGAGTCCCCGATGAAGAGCTGCATCCCGGCCACGGTGACCAGCTGCTTCGACGGTCCGGCGACCGCGATCGCCACGTCCGACCGCATGAGCCCGAACACGAGCGCCAGCATGGCCACGACGAAGCCCGCCCACGGTCCGGCCGCGCCCACGTCGAGCAGCTGCCGCCGATCGACGATCGGGCTGCGCAACCGGATGAAGGCGCCGAACGTCCCCACGAAGTTCATGAAGGGTGGGGCGGGCAGGAAGTACGGGGGCGACGCATCGATCGCATACCGGCGCGCGACCAGATAGTGCCCCGTCTCGTGCGCCAGGAGGATGGCCATCAGGGCCATCGCGAAGTCGAGGCCGGGGCGCAGCGTCCAGAGGTCTTTCGCGAGTTCCGCCAGCATCTCGCCCGCGCCGTCGAGTCGGAGAGACAGCGGCGACCCCAGGACCGCAGCGTCCGATCCCGCGAGGAGCGCCCCACCCATCCAGACCGTGACGAACGTGAGGACGAAGAGCAGCCCGTGCAGCCACCACCGTTCGCGACGAGGCGGTTCGAGCGCGCGGATGAGGACGAGGCGACCACCGTGTTCGTGGGACCAGTACTGCGCGCCGGTCCACTCGTCGAGCAGTTGCTGGAAGGCCGGGTCCTCGAGCGCCTCGGGCTTCACCACCGCGTCGACGATCTCCCGATCGCGGACCACGATGCGCCGCCACCACAGGAGGAACGGGGTCAACGACTCCATCGCACCCCTTGACGGAAGTTCAAGCCCGCCATAAGATTGCGCCAGTTACACATCCAGCAGACCCCCTAAGACCACTCCCCAAATCGACTGCCGGCCGGCCCGAGAACCGGGCCCGTACCGTGTATCCCTCGCAGTGACACCCCACCGTTTGATGGAGCCGTTCTGAGCCGTGGATATCGCCGAACTGAAGCAGAAATCGGTTACCGAACTGCACGAGCTGGCCGAGGAGTTGAACATCACCAACTACTCTGGCCTCCGCAAGCAAGACCTCATCTTCAAAATCGAACAGTCGCTCCTCGACGGTGACACGGTTCTCCGCGGCGAGGGCGTGCTCGAAATCCTCCCCGAGGGATACGGTTTTCTCCGGTCGCAGGACTGGAACTACCTCTACGGGCCGGACGACATCTACGTCAGTCCCAGCCAGATCAAGCGCTTCGACCTCCGAACGGGAGACACGATCCAGGGACAGGTCCGGCCGCCCAAGGACGGCGAGCGGTACCTGGCGCTGCTGAAGGTCGAGCAGGTCAACTTCACCGAGCCGGAGAAAGCCAAGCACCGCATCGCGTTCGACAACCTCCGCCCGCGGTATCCCGACAAGCGGATCCACCTCGAGCGGAAGGACGCTGAGCTCTCGATGCGGGTCACGAACCTGCTGACGCCCGTCGGATTCGGGCAGCGGGGCTTGATCACCTCGCCGCCCAAGGCCGGCAAGACCATTCTCCTCCAGCAGGTGGCCAACTCGATCGCCGAGAACCACCCCGAGGCGACCCTCATCGTGCTGTTGATCGACGAGCGTCCCGAAGAAGTCACCGACATGGAGGAGAACGTGCAGGGCGCCGAGGTCATCTCCTCGACGTTCGACGAGCCTGCCGATCGGCACGTGCAGGTGGCCGACATGGTCATCGAGAAGGCCCGCCGGCTTGTCGAGCATGGGCGGGACGTGATCATTCTTCTCGATTCCATCACCCGGCTCGCCCGTGCCCACAACGTCGTCATCCCCCACTCCGGCAAGATTCTCTCGGGTGGCGTCGACGCGAACGCCCTGCAGAAGCCCAAGCGCTTTTTCGGCGCGGCACGGAACATCGAGGGCGGCGGCTCCCTCACCATCATTGCCACGGCGCTGATCGAAACGGGCAGCCGGATGGATGAGGTCATCTTCGAGGAGTTCAAGGGCACCGGCAACATGGAGCTCATCCTCGACCGGCGTATCGCCGACCGGCGCGTGTATCCCGCGATCGACGTGAACCGCAGCTCGACGCGGAAGGAGGAGCTCCTCCTCGACAAGGAAGAGCTGAACAAGATCTACCTCCTCCGCAACTTCCTGGCGGACATGCCGACCGTCGAAGCGATCGAGTTCCTGCTGGAGCGTATGAAGCGCACGAAGACAAACAAGGAATTCTTCGCGACGATGCAGGAGGGATGACCGGCTCCGACGACGCGGTCCCGCTCCCGTCCACGGGCCCCCTGCTCGCCGTCGACGTCGGCGAGCGTCGCATCGGCCTCGCGCTGTCCGACCCGGAGCAACGTCTCGCCCACCCCCTCGCAACCCTGACGCGCCGGCCGGGACGGCGTTTCCCGCTGCGCGCCTTGCGGCCGCACCTGGATGACGCTGGTGCCGTTGGGGTCGTCGTCGGACTGCCGCTCACGCTGGAGGGCGACGAGGGACCGTCGGCCCTCGAGGCACGGCGGATCGGACAGCTGATCGGGGACACGGTGTCACTTCCGGTTGCCTACGAGGACGAGCGGTTCACAACCGCGCGCGCGCACGGCGCGATCCGCGATCTCGAAGGATCGACGCGCGGCCGGAAGGGCGATGTGGACCAGTTGGCCGCGACCGTACTGCTGCAGCAGTACCTGGACCGACGCCGATGACGCGCCGGGTGTGGGCCGCGGCGACGGTCATCGCGCTCGCGACGTTGCCGGCGTGTGCACCGCCCCGCGAGGGACCGACCGCCTTCGTCACGATCCCGCGCGGCGCCACCCTCGCCGCCGTGGTCGACTCGCTCATGGCATACGACGCCATTCGGTCGCCCGGATTCTTCCGCTTCTATGCGCGGCTCACCGGCCGTGCCCGGCGCATTCAGGCAGGGACCTATTCCTTGCCCGCCAACGGCACGACCCGAGCCGTGCTGGCCGAGCTCATGAACGGCCGGCCCGCCGAGCGCCGCCTGGTCGTGCCCGAAGGCCTCTGGCTGGAGGAGATCGCCCGGGTGATCGCCCGGGACGTGGGGGTGCCGGCCGACAGCGTCCTCGCCGCCACGCGCGACTCGTCGTTGCGGGCCTTGGTCAGCACACCCGACTCGACGATGGAGGGGTACCTCTACCCGAGCACGTACCTGGTCCCCACGGACGCGACCGCCCGGGACATCCTGGAGCAGATGGCGACTGAGTTCCGGCGGCAGTGGCGGGAGGAGTGGGACGCGCGGCTCGATACGCTGGGGCTCACCCGGCACGAACTGGTCACGCTGGCATCGATCATCGAGGGAGAGGTGCGGGATCCACGGGACCGCCGGTTCGTCTC
>JBDHIW010000097.1:0-8670 GCA_039587215.1 Gemmatimonadota bacterium
GGATCGGGGCCGGCGTGGGCCCGGAACATCCCGAGATGCGGCGCGTAGTCGAGCCGGAACGCGTTCTGGGCCGGCCGCCGCGTGGTGCGCGCCTCCACCGTCCCGGCCGCGGCGGCGAGCCCGCCCGCCACGCCGGCCCCGATGAAGTCCCGGCGTCTCACTCGCCCACCGTCCTCGTCAGCTTCGTCACTCCCGGCA
This sequence comes from Gemmatimonadota bacterium, assembly GCA_039587215.1. Taxonomy (GTDB): domain Bacteria; phylum Gemmatimonadota; class Gemmatimonadetes; order Gemmatimonadales; family GWC2-71-9; genus CAMYLY01. The sequence continues at coordinate 199 of JBDHIW010000097.1, forward strand.
CCGCCACCGGTGCCACGTCCAGGTCGCCGAAGCGAACCTCGCCCGGCACGAGCGACAGATCCGCATGGAGGATGTCGTCCCACGTGATGGCGGCGCCGGTGTACGCAGCCTCGCGTCCCATGATGGCCGTGAGCGTGCTCTCGGCAACCTGCCGACCCTCGTTCAGTGGACGGCCGGCGCGAATGCTCTCGACGAGATCCGTGTGCTCCTGCTGATACGGGCTGACCGGAGACCGCTCCGCTTCATACCGCCACGACGCGCCCGACGCGATCCACTGGGCCGGGTTCGCCGTGCCGCGCGTCCCCACCAGGTGTTCGGACACGTTGGTGGCGGTCCCGTCGATCTGCCGGCACATGCTCATGACGTGGGCGCCGTTCGGGTATTCGAAATCGATGGCGAAGTGGTCGAAGATGTGTCCGTACGCGGGGTCGGTGCGCCACTGACGCCCGCCCACACCGACCGCCCGGACCGGGTGCGCTCCGAGGGCCCAGTTCACCACGTCGAGGTTGTGAATGTGCTGCTCGACGATGTGGTCGCCGGAGAGCCAGGTGAAGTACAACCAGTTCCGTAGCTGCCACTCGACGTCGGACCACTCGGGTTGGCGCTCCTGCATCCACAGCCCGCCCTGGTTCCAGTAGACCTGCGCCGCGACGATGTCCCCGATCGCACCGTCGTGGACCCGACGCATGATCTCGTTGTAGGCGGCGTCGTGGCGGCGCTGCGTGCCCGCGACGATCCCCAGCCCCTGCGCCTCGGCCAGTTCGCTCGACGCGAGGATGGACCGTATGCCCGCGGGATCCACCGCGACGGGCTTCTCCATGAAGATGTGCGTGCCCGCCTCCACCGCCGCGGTCACGTGCTGCGGACGGAACGCGGGAGGTGTGGCAATCAGCACGAGATCGATGTCGGCCTCCAACACCTGCCGATACGCGTCGAAGCCGACGAACATCCGGTCGTCCCGAACCTGCAGCTTGGCCGCGAACGCCGCATCCTCGGCACCGATCTCGTCGAGCGACGCTCGGCACCGCGCGACCCGATCGGAAAAGAGATCCCCGATCGCGACGAGTTCGACGCCTTCGTTCCCGCGCAGACAGTCGCTCGCCGCTCCCGTGCCGCGCCCGCCGCAGCCGATGAGGCCCACCCGCAGCGTGTCGCTGCCCTGCGCCCACATCCGCTCGCCGGGCACCGCGATCGCCGCCGTGACCGCCGCCGACGTCTCCAGGAACTCGCGGCGACTCCACCCCGTCGCTTTCTCGCTCTTCGTCATCGTCAGTCCTTTCGTCGCCTCGGGGCCGCCCTCACGGATCCCGCACGACGCGGAATCCGACGAACGGTCCGTCGGAGAGCCACCACCGGCTCTTGGGAATCTGTGGGTCGGTTTCGTTCCAACGCGACGTCTGTCGCGCGCGCGCGCCGACGTCATACAGATCGTCGCGGTACGAGCCGCCTCGGGTCACCCGCGTGCCGTCCAGCGTGCGGACCCACTCCGCGGCGTTACCGAGCAGGTCGAACACGCCGAGGCGGTCCGGCGCCCGCACCGCCACCGGGTGCGTCGTACCGTCCGCATTGTCCCGGCGCCACGCACGTTCGGCAATGGCGGCGGAGTCGGCGGCCCCGAACGCCCGCTCGAGCGCCAGTAGCCACTCCGCCTCCGTCGGCACGCGATAGCGGTACCCCGTGACGAGACTCAGCCACTCGGCGAAAGCCTCCGCCGCCTCCCGCGTGACGCTGATCGCCGGATAGCCCGCGTGGCCGAATCCCCAATCCGGCGCACCGTAGGGCCGGCTCGGCCGGGCAACGGCGTCCACCCCGGGCGGCAGGCCCTCGGGCGCATCGAGCCCGAGGGCGAAGACATCGTAGGCGTCCCACGTCACCTCCGTGCGCGCCATGGCGAACGGCGCGACCTGCACGGTGACCGGCCGACCGGCGGAGTCGACGGTGACCGACCCGCCGTCCAACGAGACGAGCTCGATCGCGATGAGGGTGCCGGGAATCGAATCGACGATCACACTCTGCTGTGCCGGCAGGGCGCCGCACGGTAGACACGCCACGGCGCCAGTGAGCAGCGCCTCCCGCAGGTGGCATGGCACGGGTTGTCGAGCGACACTTCGCACATGCGACTCCCGGAGTGGATGCCGGCGCGGCTCCCGGTGGACCCTCGCCTGCGACAGCTGGTCACCGGTGCCTGCGCGCTCGCGATGATGCTGTCGCCTCGGCCGGCGTTTGGCAACCGGCCGCCCCCGACCCGATACGCCTTCTCGGAGATACACATGGGCGTGGAAGTCCGGGTCACGCTCTATGCCACCGGAGAGGAGCACGCCCGTCGGGGTGCGCGTGCGGCGTACGCGGCGGTCGCCGCCGTCGACGACCGGTTGAGCGATTATCGGCGGTCGAGCGAGATCCGCCGGCTCGAGCGGATGCCCGCCGGAACGTGGCACCCAGTGAGTCCCGGACTGGCCCGCACGCTGGGGCGCGCTCGCGCAGTGGCCGAGTGGTCCGACGGCGTATTCGACCCGACGGTCGGGCCGCTGACACGGCTCTGGCGCGCCGCGCGTGCCGCCGGCAGCCTGCCCGACTCGGCGGCCGTGCGCGAGGCGGAGGCACGCGTGGGGTGGCGCCGGTTCACGGTCGACACGACCATGCATCGCGTGCGGCTCGAGGCGCCGGGGGTGCAGTTCGACCTCGGAGGCATCGGCAAGGGCGCGGCACTGGACGCGGCGGCGCGCGCGTTGGATTCGCTGAACCTGGGAGCCTATCTGATCCAAGCCGGCGGCGACCTCGTGGCGGGCGACCCCCCGCCCGGCACCATCGGGTGGACGGTAGCGTTGCGGGAGATCACGGGAGTGGACGAACTGCCCCCGATTGCGCGCTCCGCTCTGGCGGTCTCCGGCGACGGCGGGCAGTACATCGATGTCGATGGGCGCCGGCATTCCCACACCGTGGACCCGCGGTCGGGGTGGGCCACCACCCACGGGATCAGCGCCGTGGTGATCGCGGCCGACGCGACACTCGCCGACGGCGTTGCCACCGTGGTCGCCGTACTCGGTCGGGTGCCCCGTCCCCTGCCTCCGGGCGTGTCGGCCCGAGCGGTGACCGACCGACCCTGATCGCGCGCTGCCCAGCGGGCGCTAGAAGCCGAACTGAATCCCGCCGCTGAGGATCACGGGACGGCGCTTGAGGTCGGTCACAACGCCGCCGAGGTCACCCGGATCGATGGAGGGAAGCGAACTCCAGTCTGCCGCGACGCGCGCCCCAATCCCCATGAGCAGATTCACATCCACGCCCGCCGACAAGCCAACGTGGTTGCGAGTGGTGCTGCCCGCATCTATCGCCACCCGCTGAATCGTGAATCGCGGCGCCACCCACGGCTGGACCGATGCCAGCAGCAGCGGCACGTTGAGCCCGATGCCAAGGCTCACGGGGATGTCTGCCGTCCGCAGCACCTCGCCGAGCGAACTGTTCCGCGTGAAGCCGACGCCGGCTTGGACCGCGACGTTGACCGGGCCTGCCCGCACGATGCGATAGCCCAGCGACCCCATGAACGTCGGTTCCGTGGTTCCGAAATCCACGAGCCCCACGCCCGCGCCGAGTATCAGCTTCCCGAAGCCCGCGCTCGCCCGCGCGGCAAACGCCAGGTTCTTTCCCGACTCGTCGTTGATCCCCACCGCCACTTCCCCACCGACGCGTATGCCGGACGCGGACGGGTTGGCGTAGACCGGGATGTTGGCGAGTTGCGCCACCGCGGCCGAGGCGGCCAACGCGGTTAGCGCGGCCGTGGCGATCGAGACTCGAAGCACCTGTCGCATCATTCGTCCAGGTTGAGGGACACCCCTATGATGAACGGATCATAACACCGGACGACACACGCTCGAGCCATCCGAAACGCTGCCGGGACAGCGCGTCGGCGCTACATTGCGCCACGAGACCCGCCGCCCGTCCTGCATCGGAGCCCCGATGATCGCCGCCCTCGCCATGCTCGCCGCCGTGTCGCTCACGCCGATCGTCGCGTGCACCGGCTTACCCTCTCACGATGCGCCACCCGACCTGCGCACACTGTTCGAGCGCGGTCGCACGTACGCGGAGTTCCGCGACGCGGCGACGCGGCGCACCCGCGCGTGGCGCGAGCATTATGCGGACGCCGTCGTGGCCGACACGGTCCTCCACCGGTTGGCTGCCGTACCGGGACGTTGGATGCTCCTCGTGGTGGCGGAAGACTGGTGCGGCGACTCGGCCAATACGATCCCCTATCTCGCGCGGCTCGTGGATCAGGCCCCCAACCTGGACATGCGGATCGTGGACTCGGACGCGGGCCGCGAGGTCATGGAGACCCATCGCACGCCCGACGGCCGAGCCGCAACACCCACGATCGTCCTGCTGGACGAGGCCTTCGCGCATGCGGGCTGCTGGGTCGAGCGGCCGAGCGCGTTGCAGGAGTGGTTCCTCGACAGTGAGGGAGATCTCGAGGAAGACGAGCTCTACCGTCAGAAATACGACTGGTACGCGGACGACGCGGGCGCGTCCACCGTGCGCGAAATCGTCGGGATGATCGAGGTGGCGGCGGCCGGCCAGCCGGGCTGTCGCGACTGACCGGCCGGGCCGGCTACTGCAGAAGCGGGTCCTCCCGCACGCGGGCCGTCCCCACGTACTCCCGCCCATCGATCGTGAGACGGACCCGGTACCGACCCGCGGTCGCCGGGAACATCGTGAGCTCGTCACCGAAGATCCCAAAAAACGCGTCGTCGCCCACGACCTGGCTGTAGGCGATCAGCTGCTCGCGCACCTGGGTGAGCTGCCGGACGCTGCGAGCCCGCTCCAATCGCTCCAAGGTCGCGTCGAGATGCTCCTGGAGGAGCCCGAGCGGCGTATCCCGATCCCGGTATTCCATGCCGCGGTACATCGCCGGGTAGTTCTGCGGCGCGAGTAGGTCCTTGTACATCTGCGCGAGGTGCTCGTCGGGGGTTTCGGGGAGCCGCTCGTCGATCGCCCGTCCGGCTCGGGTCAGCACGTCGCGGTACGCCGTGAGTTCCTGCCCCGTGGGCGCGAACCGCATGTCCCATCGCACCCGGTTGATCCCGCGGTGCCCGGCGACGCGCCATGCCCGCCGACGCCCGCTCCACTCGTCCTCGACGACGATGTCGACGGAGTCCCGCGGCGCGTCGCGCAGGTGGAACGCGATCGGCGCACCGTATGGCGGATTGCCCCCACGGAACTTGAAGTGGAGCTGCACCCGCCCCTTGTTGAACGACAGCCACTTGGTCCCGGCCGGATTGTCGAACACCTGCACCGCCGCCTCGTGCGTCTCCGGCCGCAGCTGCCGCAGCGGCGTGATGTCGTCGGCGATCCAGATGCTGCGTCCGTGCGTCCCCGCGACGAGGTCCGCATCCCGCGGGTGGATGACCAGGTCACGGACGGCCACGCTCGGCAGGTTCGCCCCGAAGCGCACCCAGGACGTCCCACCGTCCACCGTCACGAACACGCCGAACTCCGTCCCCACGAACAGCAGATCCGGGTTCACGGGGTCCTCGACCACCGTATGGATGGACGATCCGGGATTCTCGCGCGGGAGATCCCCCGACACGTCGACCCAAGTGGCACCGAAATCCGTCGTGCGGACGATGTACGGATTGGTATCGTCGGATCGGTGGCCGTCGAACGTCACGTACGCGGTGCCCGCGGCGTGCGCCGACGGCTCGACCCGACTCACCCAGCGGCCGTCCGGAACGCCTGCGATGTTGCTCCGCACGTTCCGCCACGTCGCCCCCCCGTCACGGGTCACCTGGACGTTCCCGTCGTCGGTGCCGACCCAGATCACTCCCGGGTCCAACGGCGACTCGGCGACCGTGTAGATCGTGTGGTGATTCTCCGCTCCGGTGGCGTCCTTCGTCAGGCCGCCGGAGTTGGTGGAGTTGCGCGTCGCCGGGTCGTTCCTCGTCAGGTCGGGACTGATGATGCGCCACGTCTCACCGCGGTCGACCGAACGGAAGAGATGGTTGCCGCCCACGTACACCGTGCGCGGATTGCTGGGTGAGAGCACGAGCGGCGAGTTCCAGTTGAAGCGGAACTGCGGCGGCAGATTGTTGCCGTTGATGGTCTGTTGCGGTTCTCCGAACCAGAGCCAGTACTCACCGGGATTGATCGAGTAGTTGGTCTGGGACTCGCCGTAGTCTGGATCGTAGTGCTCCGCGAAATTCACGACGGTCTCGGGCGTGGGCGTGATGAAGACGTGCGCTCGCGTCTCCATGTTGATCCGGCCGAAGTATCCCACGTGCGTCGTCGTGTAGACCGTCCGCCAGTCGGTCGGGTCCGCCTGCATGTGGAACCCGTCTCCGCCGTTGATCACGGTGACGTGGTCGTTCATGATGCCGCGGGGATCGCGGCTGTTGCTCGGAAGCCCCCACCCCCCGTTGTCCTGCAGCCCACCGTACACCCAGTACGGATCCCGCATGTCGACCCCGATCGCGTAGTACTGGCCGATCGCCATGTTGTTGAACGCCAGGGTCGTCGCGCCGCCATCGATCGACAGATAGGCTCCCTGGTCCGTGGCGTGGTAGTACACGCCGCCGTCGCTCGGATCGATCCACATATCGTGGTCGTCTCCGCCGGTGCTGCGCCACGGCCGGCCGTTGCTCCAGCTCTCGCCGCCGTCGCGCGAGTACGCGAAGTCCCGGGCGATGACGTACACGTTGTCCGCGTCGGTCGGGTCCACGCGAATGCGACCGTGATAGTAGGGGCGCGAGTTGTGCCGCAGCAGATAACGCCACGTGTCACCGCCGTCGGTCGACTTGTAGACGCCGGGACCGGGCACAGCGAGGTCGTGCGGCAACGTATCCGACGCCTCGACATACGCATACACGATGGACGGATCCGGCGGATAGATCGAAACGTCGATCTGCCCCGTCTCCCCGGTCGGCAAGCCCGCCGTGAGCTTCTCGAACGAGCGGCCCCCGTCCGTGGACCGGAACACCCCGCCGTTGGGGCCGCCACTGTGCATCGAATACGGCGTTCGGAGCCGCTCGTACATGCCGACGAACACGATATCCGGGTCGTCGGGATGCAGAATCACGGCCGTCGCGCCGGTCCGCCCGTCGTTGGGTAGCCCGTTGGTCAGAAGCTCCCAGGACTCACCCCCGTCTACCGTCTTGTACAAGCCGCGGGAGCCCGAGAAGCCCCAGAGGTGCCCCAGTGCTCCCGCATACACGACGTTGGGGTCCGTCGGATGGGGCGCGATCGCCGCGATCTGATGCGTGTCGTCGAGCCCCATGTGGGCGAACGTCTCGCCGCCGTCGGTCGACTTGTAGATGCCGTCGCCCCAACCGACGCTGTTGCGGTTATTGGCCTCCCCCGTGCCCACCCAGATCACGCTCGTGTCGCCTTGGAAGAACGCCACGTCGCCGATCGACTGGCTGCCGTAGTGCTCGAAGATCGGGGTGAACGTGATACCGGCGTTGGTGGACTTGAACACGCCCCCCGAAGCGACGCCGATCAGCACGACCTGGTAGTTCTCGCGCCAGGCGTCGATTGCCGAGATCCGGCCCATCATCGTGGCGGGGCCGATGTTCCTCCATCGGAAGTCCTGGACGAGCTCGACGGTCGTCTGCGCCTGCGCTTCAGCGTCCTGGGCCGGCAGCGGGACCGCCGGCACCAGAAGGCAGAGTACGGACATCACGGTGGTCTTGACGTGCATCATTTGCTCCAAAGCGGCGCCGGCTGTGCGGCCGGCGTCAGGGCATGCCGGGCATCTTGCGCGGCGTTTCCGTGATCGCGGACGTGGCGTCCATTCCATGGGCCACGAGTTCCATCACGTTCCCGACTCCATCGCTGAAACGCACGATGGCGAAGGGAATGTCGATGTCGAGCCACAGGTCCCCGGCATTCGTCTCGGCCGGCCGAATCCGCAGTACGTCGAACGACCCCGCCGGCACCGTGACCGTCTCGGTCCCGACCAGCGTCGCGGCCCCGCAGTCATCCGTGGCCGACTGTGCCGGATTTCGTCCCGCACCGCTCTGCCGCATCATGGCCATCATCTGCGCGGAGAACTCCATGGCAGGCTGGTTCCCCTGCTTCACGATCATGCGCTGGATGTCGCCGTCAGCATAGGGATAGCCGGCGATGAGCATCTGCATCACGACCTCCCCCATCGCGCCGGTCATGGTCGTCTCGTGCCAGTAGTGCTCCGTCCCGCCGACGGCCTCCGTGCCGACCACGGCAAACCGCATCGTGGCCCCACCGGGGATCTCCGGCGACGTCAGCTGGTACTGCGCCCACTGTCCGACCGTGAGCTCGCCGACGGCCGCACAGGCCTCGGCGAGGGACTGCGCCGTGAGCGGCGCCGCGGCGACCAGGCACCACGCGAGTGAAAGTACCGGACGGATCACGACGACCTCCCATCGAGAAGGTGGGGGAACGGGGCCGGTCCCGGACGATCGACCGTCGTCACGACGCGTCGCCCACCACTCAGGCCCGGTCGCGCAC
>JBDHIW010000098.1:0-10230 GCA_039587215.1 Gemmatimonadota bacterium
TGCGGGCTCGACGCCGCGCCGCTCAAGGACGCAACCGAGTGGATGGAGCGGTACCGGTCCTACTGGGAGGGCCAGTTCGACCGTCTCGCCCGTTTCTTGGAAGGGACGAAGGAGGCACCATGAGCACCGACACTTCGACATCGCTGCAGCTCACGCGCGTGATCAAAGCGCCCCGCGAACGGGTGTTCGCGGCATGGACGGAGCCCAGCATCATGACCCAGTGGTCCGCGCCCGAAGGGTATCTCGTGCAGGAGGCCGAGGTCGATCTCCGGGTCGATGGTGCGTTCCGGGTGCGCATGGAATCGCCGGAAGGCGAGACGCACACCGCGGAAGGCGTCTACCGGGAGGTCGAACCGCCGCGACGGCTGGTCTACACGTGGACGTGGGCCGAGGGCGACGCCGGCATGGGCGAGACCGTAGTCACGGTCGAGTTCCGCGACCTGGACGACGCGACCGCGGTCGTCCTCACGCATGAGGGCTTCCCGGACGCCGCGGCGCGTGAGGACCACGAGCAGGGGTGGGCGAGTTGCCTGAATCGCTTGGAGGGGGTGTTTGGCTAGTCTGGGGACGCCGGCATAGAACGGCGCCTCAGTTGTGCTCCCATCCCGGGGGGTCGGGAACGTGCAACCGCATGAAGACGACCCCCCGCCCGCACTCGTCGCAGCGGAACATCCAGACGGGGTCGCGGTGCTCCTCACCCACGACGAGCCGCAGCACCGTACCACACCCGGGGCAACGCGCCGATTCCTGCTCGAGGCCGCTGCGTACCGCGCGCGCGGCCTCGTCGAGCGACAGGCCTCCGCTGAAGCGTCGTGGGTATGTGGTCAACGTCGTCATCGCACTGATCTCGTCGGAAAAGAGACAGCCCTACCGACGCAATGTCGTCACCGCCCGGTAAAGCGACCGTGAAGCCACTATGACGATTCCGGGCCCGGTCTGGAGCGTTGCCACGAACGCGCTAGTTTTGCAGACATGTCCGAATCATCATCTCGCATCCCGCGGCTACCGGACGCCTTGGCTGGGCTTGCCGGCATCGCGACCAACCTCTGGTGGAGTTGGAGTCGCGACGCGCGATATCTGTTCAAGGAGATCGACGACCGGCTATGGAGCCGCACACGCCATAATCCGATCGAGTTTCTCCAGTTGGTCGATCCCGCGCGGCTCATCGAGTGCGCGCGCTCCGACGCGTTCATGTCACGGTACCACTCCGTGCACGCCCAGCTGGACGCGGCACTCGAAGGACGCGATACGTGGTTCCGTCGCGAGCATCCCGACCACGTGGACCGACCGGTGGCGTACTTCTGCGCGGAGTTCGGACTCCACAGCTCGGTCCCGATCTACTCCGGCGGCCTGGGCGTGCTGGCCGGCGACCACTGCAAAGCGGCGTCCGACCTCGGCGTGCCGCTCGTCGGCGTCGGGTTGCTCTACACTGCCGGCTACTTCGACCAACGCGTGCGGCTTGATGGGTGGCAGGAGGATGCGGACGATCCGCTGAACCCCGGCGTGACGCCCCTCATTCCGGTACTCGACGGCGAGGGCACGCCCTACATCGCCATCATTCCCATGGCCGGACGCACACTACACGTCGGGGCGTGGCTCATGATGGTCGGTTCCGTGCGGATCTTCTTCCTGGACACCAACCTCGAGAAGAACGCACCGGAGGACCGCGGGCTCTCCCTGAAGCTGTACGCCGGCGGCCCCGAGATGCGGCTCCGTCAGGAATGGGTCCTGGGCGTCGGGGTCGCCGAGGGGGCGACGACTCAGGACGCCGTCCAGGCCGTCCGCGCGACCAGCATCTTCACGACCCACACCCCGGTTCCGGCCGGTCACGACGTGTTCACGCGCGATCAGGTCGACCGGTGTATTGGCAGCTATCCCGAGGACGAGGGGATCCCCCGCGCGCTGTTCTACGACTTCGGTCATCACCCGGCGGCCGACCACGGCAGCTACCACATGACCGTGATGGGGATTCGACTCTCGGCGAGCGTGAACGGCGTGTCCGAGCTCCATGGCGCCGAGACCCGCCGCATCTGGAGGCCGCTCTGGCCCGAGCGGAGTGCGGAGGACATCCCGATTTCGCACAACACCAACGGGGTCCACCTCGCCACCTGGATGGCGAATCTCATGATGGACCTCCTCGATCGGCATCTGGGACGCGGTTGGGGCGTGCGGCTCGACGATCCGGCCCTGGTGGACCAGGTTCTGAGCTTGGACGCCGAGGCCTTGTGGGGCGTGCATGCCCAGCTCAAGACGTGGCTGCTCGAGTTCGTGCGCGAGGAGGCGCGTCACCGGTGGCGTGACCACTGGAAGGAACCGGGCCACCTCGTGGCGGCCGGCACGCTCCTGAGTCACGGCGCCCTGACGATCGGTTTCGCTCGCCGGTTCGCCACGTACAAGCGGGCCAACCTGCTCTTCCGGGACCCCGACCGCTTGCGGCGGATCCTGACCGACCCGTCCCGTCCCGTCCAGATGGTGTTCGCAGGCAAGGCGCATCCGGCCGACGAGCCCGGCAAGCGCATGCTGCAGGAGGTGTACGGCTACGCGCACGACCCGAGCTTCGAGGGTCGCATCACGTTCCTCGAGGACTACGAGATGCATCTCGCCCACCGACTCGTGCAGGGGGTGGACCTCTGGCTCAATCTGCCGCGGGTGCCGATGGAGGCCTGCGGCACGAGCGGGATGAAGGCGGCATTGAACGGCGTACCGCAGCTCGGCACGGCGGACGGCTGGTGGGCCGAGGGGTTCACCGGCCGGAACGGATGGGCGATTCCCCGAGGCACGGGCACCGACGTCGACGAGCACGACGCGGACCACGTGTACAGGCTCCTGGAAGGCGACGTGGTGCCGGCGTTCTTCGACCGCGGCGCGGACGGCGTGCCTGCCCGGTGGCTCGACTTCATGCGGCACGCGCTCGCCGAGTCCCTGCGTCGGTTCACGGCCCGCACCATGGTGCAGCGCTACGCGGCCGAGTACTACTTGCCGGCCATGCGCGGCGCCTCCGTGACACACGACGGCCCGCCCGGCTGACGCACTGCCATGAGCCCGCCGCAGCCGGACCACCTCGACCCGCAGCGCCCCCCGATCCTCGACGGCAGAGTCGTGCACCTGACGGCCGAGTACTGGCCGTTTGCGCGGACCGGCGGTCTCGCCGAGGCCGTCCGGGGCATGGCCGCGGTCCAGAAGCGCGAGGGACAAGCGACGTCCGTCATCATGCCGCTGTATCGCTCGGTCCTCGGCGCCACGACCCTCCGGTCTCCGGTGATCGATGCGTTCGAGGTGACGGTCGGAGGCCGGGTCGAACGCGGACGGGTGTGGCGCTGCGAGTGCGAGGAGGATGCTCCGACCGTGTTCTTCATCGAGCACGCGGAGTACTTCGACCGGTCGGGGCTCTACGGCGAGCACGCGCAGGACTACCCGGACAACCTTCGGCGCTTCGCGTTCTTCTGCGCGGCGGCGGCGGAACTGCTCCCTACCCTATGCCCCGACGCGCGCATCCTGCACGCGCACGACTGGCACACCGCCCTCGCGATTCCTTACGTGCGCTACCGGTACGCCGGGCAGCCATTCTACGACCGGCTCGGGACGATCCTGACCGTCCACAACGCGGCCTACCAGGGCCACTTCCCGGTCGAGACGATCCCCGAGCTCGGACTGCCGTGGCAGATGTACGACTGGCGCTACTTCGAGTGGTACGGGCGCGTCAACGTGCTGAAGGGCGGTCTCGCGTTCACCGACGTCGCGACGACCGTGAGCCCCACGCACGCCGCGGAGCTCCGCACGCCGGCCGGCGGCTTCGGACTGCACGACCACTTCATCGCGATGGGCGAACGGTTCGTCGGCGTGCTGAACGGGATCGACAGCCAGTTGTGGGACCCGCGCCGCGACCCCTACGTGACGGCGGGTTTCTCTGCGGACACGCCGGAACCGAAGCGACGCAACAAGGACGCCGTCCAGCGGACCTACCGGCTGCCGCGCCGGGCGCGCACGCCGCTCTTCGCGATGAGCGCTCGGCTCGTCGAGCAGAAGGGCCTGGACCTCATCCTGGGCGACGGGCTGCTGACGCGCTACGACGCCCAGTTCGTCTTTCTGGGACGGGGCGAACCCCGCTACGAAGCGGCGCTGGCCGAGTGTGCGCGATTGGCCCCCGACCGCATCGCGGTGCCACTCGACTTCAACGAGCGGGCCGAGCACCGACTGCTGGCCGGTGCCGACGCGCTGCTCATGCCGTCCCAATTCGAGCCCTGCGGGCTAACCCAGATGCGGGCGCAACGCTACGGCGCCGTGCCGGTCGTGCGCCGTGTGGGGGGACTCGCCGACACCGTCGTGGACGGCGTCACCGGGTTCCTGTTCGACGCCTACCACGCGGACGGGCTCGACACGGCCGTGCGGCGCACCATCGAAGCGTATCACCGTCGGCCCGCGTGGACGGCGATGGTCGCGCGCGGGATGCAGCAGGATTTCAGTTGGGAACGGTCCGTCGCGCAGTACCAAGACGCCTACCAGCACGCCCTTCAGCTTCGGAGAGACTCCTGACATGCAGTTCGTGTTGACCCTGCACAGTCACCTCCCGTGGATGCTGCACCACGGCCGATGGCCGCACGGTAGCGACTGGCTCTGCGAAGCGGCCATCGACACCTACCTTCCCCTGCTCGAAACGCTCACGGCGCTCGAGCGGGACGGCGTCGACGCGCCCATCACCCTCGGGATCACCCCGGTGCTGGCGAATCAGCTCACGCATCCGTCGTTCACCGAAGAGATGGTGCACTTCATGAACGAGCGGCTCCGCGGGGCGCGAACGGCGCCGGCCGAACTGTCGGCACAGGGCGAGGAGCACCTCGCACCCATCGCGGATGCGTGGACCGCGCGGCTCGAGCGCCTGTACGAGCTCTTCACCGCAATCGACGGCGACCTCGTAGGCAGCTTCCGCCGGTTCGCCGACGCGGGTCGACTCGAGATCATCAGCTCGGGCGCCACGCACGGCTACCTGCCGCTGCTGGCGCGGGACGAGAGCGTCCGACTGCAGCTCGCGGTGGGCTACGCTGAGCACACGCGGCTCTTCGGCCGCGCACCCCGCGGCTGCTGGCTTCCCGAGTGCGCCTACCATCCGCGCGGGCCATGGACCGCCGACGCGTCGCGAGTGCGCCCGGGCACCGACGAGCACCTCACCGCCGTCGGGTTCGAGTACTTCTTCACCGACGCACACCAGGCCGCCGCGGGCACGCCGCTCGGCACCTACCACGACGTGCCGCTCGGGGCCGAGCGGTTCGACGCCGAGCGCCACGACCCGGATGCGGTGCAGCCGACGGCGGTGTCGCAGTCGCCGTACCGTGCGTACGACGTCGCGCCCGACGGCGCACCGTCGGTGCGCGCGTTCGTACGCGACCCGCGGTCGTCCATGCAGGTGTGGAGCCGGCACCAAGGGTATCCCGGCGACGAGTGGTATCTCGAGTTCCACAAGATCCGGTGGCCGGGGGGGCTCAAGCTGTGGCGTGTGACGGGGCCGGACACAGACCTCGGGGACAAACAGCCGTACGTCTGGGCGGCCGCGGCGGCCCGCGCCGAGGAGCATGCGCGCCACTTCGCGAGCCTGCTCGCGGAGATCGGCCGCGACGAAGGCGGGACCGGCGACGTGATCGTCGCACCGTTCGACACCGAGTTGTTCGGTCACTGGTGGTTCGAAGGCGTGGACTTTCTGAGCGAGTGCTACCGGCGCCTGGCCGACACGCCGACCGTGCACCCGCGCACGGCGTCGGACCACCTGGCGCAGCATCGCACGTCGCCGCGTCTCGGATTGGCCGAGGGGTCGTGGGGTGCCGGCGGCGATCACCGGATGTGGATGAACGACGGCACCCGATGGACGTGGGAACGCCTGTGGCCGCTAGAGCACCGCTACTGGGCGGCCGCCCCGAAGGCGCTGACCGACGAGGCGGCCCGTCCGATTCTCGCGCAGGCGACCCGTGAGATGCTACTGGCGCAGAGCTCGGACTGGCAGTTCATCATCTCGACCGGCGCCGTCGTGGACTACGCGGAGGAGCGGTTCGACTTCCACTGTACGCAGACGGAGACGCTGCTCGCGTCCCTCGAACGCGGCACGCCCGACGCGCTGGCCGAGGGGACGCGGCTCGCGGCCGAGCTCGAGGAGCGGGACGGGCTCTTCCCCGATGTCCTGACCACGGTCGCCGAGGTGGCCTCGGCGACCTCGGCGGACGCGGGCACATGAGCGCGCGGCGTTCGCTGGTCCTGCACGCGCATTACTACCAGCCTCCCCGCGCCGACCCCTGGATCGGCGAGATTCCGCGCGAGCGGTCTGCGGCGCCCTACCACGATTGGAACGAGCGGATCCTCCACGAGTGCTACGGCCCCCTCGGCGCCGCCCGGATCGTCGATGACGCCGGGCGCATCACGGCGCTCGTGAACACGTACGAGTACCTGAGCTTCGACGTGGGCAGTACGCTCCTCGAGTGGCTCGACACCGCCGCCCCCAACACCTACGCGGCCATCCTCGACGGCGACGCGGCGAGTCTCGCGCGGACGGGGCACGGCAACGCGATTGCCGCACCGTACCACCACACGATCCTGCCGCTCGCCGCACGCCGCGACAAAGTCACGGAGGTCCGCTGGGGCATCGACGACTTCCACATGCGCTTCGGACGCGCTCCCGAGGGCATGTGGCTACCCGAGACCGCCGTCGACGACGAGACGCTGGACGTGCTGGCGGCCGAGGGGATCGGGTTCACGATACTGGCGCCGCACCAGGTGCGGGGGCTTCCGGCCGATGCCGGCGCAGGCGTGTACACGACACGCGCCGGGCGGACGATCGCGATCCTCGTGTACGACGGCGCGGCCTCGCATGCGGTGGCGTTCGGGAACGCGCTCAGCGACGCGACGGCGTGGGCCGACGACCTCGGCGCGCGCCCGCACCCTCTGACACTGCTCGCCACCGACGGGGAGACCTACGGGCACCACCACACGTTCGGTGAGATGGCCGTGGCAAGCCTGATCCACCGTGTCGGCACACTCGACGAAGTCGAATTCGAGAACGGAGGGGCGTACCTCGCCCGACAGCCCGACCTCCCGCCGATCGGCATCGTCGAGAACACGTCGTGGAGCTGTCACCACGGCGTCGAGCGCTGGCGGGCGGCCTGCGGGTGCCGCGCCCACCCGGACCGGCAGTCGCAGCAGGCCTGGCGACCCGTCCTGCGTGACGCCCTCGAGTGGCTGGCCGGCGAGCTCCACACCGCGTACGCGCGGGACGCCGCCGCGTTCTTCGACGATCCGTGGGCCGCGCGCGACGCACTCGGGTGGATCGCCTGCCGGAGCGAGGTCGATCCGCACCTTGCGACGTGGACTACCGCGTCCAGTGACGACGAACGCGCCCGGGCGCGGGAACTGCTCGAGCTCGAGCGCAACGCGCTGCGAATGTTCACGTCCTGCGCGTGGTTCTTCGACGACGTCGCGGGTCTGGAGGGGCGCCAGGCATTGCAGACCGCCGCTCGTGCCATCGAACTGACGGGGAACGATGCGGTGCGCATCGAAGCGGAGTTCCTCGACCGGCTGCGCCCCGCCGTCAGCAACGACGCCGCCGCTGGACACGCCGACGCCGTCTACCGGGTCGAGAAGCCCCGGGTGCCGATGCCGGTGCTGCTGGCCGCCGCCGCCGCGCTTGCCCACGATGCCGGCGTCCCGGACGACGAGGTCGTGCCGAGCGGGGTCGCCGTGACACGCGACCCGGACGGAGACATCTCGGTCACCGGCTCGTGCGGCGGCCGCCCGCGCACCGTGCGTGCGACGGTCGAACACGGAGCGCACCCCTCCGCGTCCGTTACCGATCCCACATCCGACGACCCGCCGCTCTCGATCACGCTCCGGGACCTCCCCGACCGCGCCCGCGCACGCCTCGAACGACACTGGCGGGGTGTCATCGCCGCCCGACGGCTGCCGCCCGACGCACTGGACCGGCTGCAGGACGGTACGCCGCTCGCGGCGGTCACCTCCGATGCGCTGCACGACACCGCGCGGTGGCTCGAGCAGCATGCGGGTCCGGACGAAGTGGAGGCCATGCTCGATCTCATCCAGCTTGCCGAGCTGCAGGATCTCGCGGTTCCCTACGATGTCCTGAACAGCCTGGTCCGCCTGTGCGGCACCGCCGAGCCCCGTCCAGCAGAGCTCGGGCCGCTCGCCGACCGTCTGGGGATCGCGTGAACCGGCCGCCGCTGCAGTTCATCTTCGGACTGCACGTGCACCAGCCTGTCGGGAACTTCGACCACGTGTTCGCCGACCACGTCGAGGACGTGTACCTGCCGTTCCTCTCGGCCCTCGCCGAGCGCGAGTTCTTCCCGGTGAGTCTCCACGTGTCGGGTCCGCTCCTCGACTGGCTGGAAGCGCACGACGCGCGCTACTTGGATCTCATCGGGCGCTTGGTGACCGACGGCAAGCTCGAGCTCCTGCTCTCGGGGTATTACGAGCCGATCCTCGCGGCACTTCCGCGCCCCGACCGCGTGGAGCAGATCCAGTGGATGCGTGACGCGCTCGCACGACGCTTTGGCGTCGACGCCCGCACGCTGTGGCTCACCGAGCGCGTGTGGGAGCCCGACCTGGCGGCCGACCTGGCCGACGCCGGCGTCGGCTGCGCACTCGTGGACGACCGGCACTTTCTGGTGAGCGGCTTCGCGCCCCACGACCTGCACGGACCGTATCGGACGGAACACGACGGCAAGGCCGTCTCCCTGCTCGCCATCGACGAACAGCTGCGCTATCTGATCCCCTTCCACCCGCCCGAGGAAACCGCGTCCTACCTGCGTACGCTCGGCACGCGCGGGCACCGGCTCGCGATCGTGGCGGACGACGGCGAGAAGTTCGGCGGCTGGCCCGGGACAAAGGAGTGGGTCTACGATCGGGGATGGCTCGCGTCGTTTCTCGACACGCTGGACGGTATGGTCGCCGGCGGCGAACTCGAACTCACCACGCCCGAGCGTGCCGTGCGGGAGATCCCCTCCCTCGGGCTGGCCTACTTGCCGACGGCGTCCTACCGTGAGATGGAAGCCTGGGCGCTGCATCCGGAGGCAAACCGACGCCTGGAGCAACTCGACGCGCTCCTCGTGCACGAGCACGTGCAGCGCACCGATCGCGCACTGCTGCGCGGCGCGCACTGGCGGAACTTCCTGGTCAAGTACCCGGAAGCGAACCGCATGCACAAGAAGATGGTGCACCTGTCCGACCTGTGCCGTCGCCGCGGCAATCCCGACGCCGCACGGCGCGCTATCGGGCGGGCGCAGTGCAACGACGCGTACTGGCACGGAGTGTTCGGCGGGCTCTACCTCCCGCACCTCCGCGCGGCAATCTGGTCGCAGCTGGCAGCCGCCGAGCACCTCCTCCGCGCCGATGAGCCCCTCACCTACGAACGGGTCGATATCGACGGGGACGGCTTGGACGAACTTTGGATCCACTCGCCCCACTTCTCGGCGATCGTGAGTCCGGCCCGGGGCGGCGCCGTGGAGGAGTACTCGATCTTCGCACACGGAACGAACTACGCCGACGTGCTCACCCGACGCCGCGAAGCCTATCACCAGATCCACGGCGATCCCGCAGACCACGAGGACGCACACGACGGCACGCCGAGCATCCACGAACTGGAGCCCGGCCTGCGGCTCGGCGCATTGCCGCCCGTGGACCACCACGTCCGCTCGCTGCTCGATGAACGGGTACTCGACGCTGACGTCGACGAGCCGCGCTACCATGCGGCGGAGTACCGCCCGATCGCCACCTGGGCCACGGCCCCGGTGGACCTGGAGATCGTCACCGACGACGCGGCGATCGTCGTGCGCATGCACCCGCACGGCTCGGACCGCCTCAATATGAAGGAGCTCACCTTCCGCGCGGACGGAACGCTGGCGGTGCGGTACCGGTGGGCGCCGGAAGCGTTCACTACCGCTGCCTGGTTCGCGCCGGAGATCTCGACGGCGACGGAAGTGCGTCTCCGCGGCGACCCGGAACCGACGGCGCTGTGGCGTGCACCGATCGCCACCGTCGCAAAGTCCGAGCGCGGCCTCGAAGAGACGACGCAGGGTCACTCGGCGACGCCCGTGTGGCCGATCGCGTTGGGGGAGGCGGTCCTGACGATCGCCGTCGTGGAGGATCGCGCCGCCGCCGCGTCCTAGCGCTGGCTCGTGAGCCCCCGCAGGACGCCGTCGAAGTTGATGGTGACCGTCGTCACCGCGAACGTGCCCGTGC
>JBDHIW010000099.1:0-8564 GCA_039587215.1 Gemmatimonadota bacterium
GGCCGCCCTAGTCCGTCTTCACCGCGATTCCCTGCACCTCGAAGCGGGCGCCGCGGAGAAGCGGGCCCGATCCAATGAAGGCGCGCGCCGGCCGGGCCGTGGTGAAGTACGTCTCGTAGACGGCGTTGAACTGCTCGTAGAGAGAGAGATCCGGACAGAAGACCTGAACGGTCACCAGGTCGTCCATGGTCATGCCCGCCGCCTCGAGCACCTCTTTGATGCGGTCCATGACGAGCCGGGCCTCCTCGGTGACATCCTCCGGCGGCACCCCGCTGACCGGATCCACCCCCAGCCGACCCGCCAGGTACAGCGTGTTCCCGACGCGGACGGCGTTGCTGTAGGGGAGGCTGTCGGTGCGCGCCGCCAAGTTGATGTCCTCCCGGACGACCGATGGCGACGCGGCCGGCTGGCAGCCGATCGTGACGAAGACCAGGGACACGGCGAAGAACGCTCGCATGACTCGCTCCAGTGCGCGGGATGAGAATGGAAAGCGCGGGCGCCCGCGCCGAGGTCATAAGGTCGAGCGCGTGCCCGCGTCACCGCAACCATGCATCGCGGTGCTCCCGAACGAACTCGTCGTCGGCGAGATGCGGGTAGGCGTCAAGCACGCGGTCGATGTCCTCGAGCTGCCCGGGCGAAAGGTCTTCGGCGGGGTCCAGGCACCAGCGCCCCTCGAGCAGCCCCTGACGCCGGAGCACCTCGTGGATCCCCGGCAGGCACCCGCGGAACCCGCGGGCCGCGTCGAAGATCGCCGCATTGGTCTCCGTGAGGTGCGCACCGAGTTCGGTCAGCTCGGGGTCGGGGCCGTCCTCGCCGCGGACGACACGGCGGCAGCGCCCGTGCAGATGCACGGCCTCCCGCGTCCACATCGCCCACTGCCCGAGCAGGCCCCCGGCCATCCGGAGCGCCGGCCGTCCCGGTCCTCCGGGGAATGCGGCCAGCAGATCGCCGACGATGTGATCGTCGTTGCCGGTATAGAGCGCCACGTCGCGGCGGCCCGCATCGGCCACGGCGCGGGCGACCTCCCGCGTCCGACCGCGGTCGAACGGAGCCACCTTGATGGCCGCGAGGCTCTCGAGCTCGAGCAGGAGGCGCCAGAACCGGTACGGAAGCTCGCGGCCGCCTACCGCGGGCTGCAGGTAGAACCCCATCACGGGCAGCACCGACCCGACGGCGGCCATGTGCGCGACCAGCGCCTCGGGTTCCTCGTCGGGGACCGCCGCGAGCGACACCAGGGCCACGTCGTATCCAAGGCGACGAGCCACCTCGGCCTCGCGTACCGCCTGGGCCGTGCCCCCGACGACGCCGGCGACCCGCACAACGGTCGCGTCGGCGGGGCCGGCCGCGTCGGCCACCGTCTCGGCCGCGAGCGCGAGGACCGGCTCGAGCAGCCCGACGGTCGGGTCGTGAATACCGAACTGCGTCGTGTGAACGCCCACCGCGATCCCGCCCGCGCCCGCGGCCACGTAGTAGCGGGTGAGTGCGCGCTGCCGGCGCTCGTCCAGCGTCCGCGCCGCCGTCAGTGCCAGCGGGTGCGCTGGGATGACCAGGCCCTCGAGCAGGCGCGCCCGGACGTCGTGCCCGGTCAAAACGCCCCGTCCCGCGCGTCGAACCGCGTGGGCTTGCCGAGGGACCGCCCTCCCTGCCGCCACCACGCCACCACCCAGTCGAGCATCGTCTCGACCGTCATGGACGGCGGGCCGAAGCGCTCGACGCAGCGCGACGCGTCGCTCAGGAGCGCGGAGTCCGCCTCCTCCCCCACAACCACGGGGTCGACGTCCAACCGTGCCGCGATCGCCTCGACCAGCGCGCGCACGGCCAGCGGCGCGCCGCCCGTCAGGTTCACGACGTATGGGGGGACGGCGCAGGCGTCGAGGGCCCGCCAGGCCACCGAGTTGGCGTCGCGTTGCCAGATCACGTTGACCCATCCGGTGGTGAGATCCACCGGGTCGCGGGCGGCGACCCGCTCGACCAGATCCCGCAGCACCCCGTACCGCAGCTCGACCGCGTAGTTCAAGCGGAGCAGCGCGGCCGGTGTCGACTGCGCCTGCGACAGGTGGGACACGATGCGCTCGCGCGCGAGCGCCGACTGCGCGTACTCGCCGACCGGCCCCGTGGGATCGTCCTCACGCGCCCCGCGCGACGGCGCCGGCATCAGGGGATACACGTTGCCGGTCGAGAACACGACGACACGCGCGTCGCGGAACCGCCGCAGCACGAGGCCGGGCAACAGGGCGTTGAGCGCCCACGTGGACGCGGGATCGTCGCTCGTTCCGAACTTCTGGCCGGCCATGAAGACGACATTCGGTGCGTCGGGCAGTGCCTCGAGGGCCCCGGGCGCCAGCAGGTCGGCCGCCATGGTCCGCACGCCGTGCGTGTCGAGCCCTTCCCGCGCGCGCGCGTCGTGAAACCGCGAGACGGCCGTGACCGTCCGCCCATCCTCGGCCACGTGGCAGGCCCGCCGGATCAAGCGGGCGAGGCTCGGCCCCATCTTGCCGCCCGCCCCCAAGACCAGCACATCCCCCGGGACGCGGGCCGCAGCGGCCACGTCGTCGGGAGACGGGTGCGACAGGAGGTCGTCGAGCTCGGCGTCGTCGCGGGGCGGCCGCATCAGCCGCCGAGGTAGCGCTCCTCGAGGATCGCGCGGTGGTGCCGTTCGTGGCCCGCCAGGATCCACGCGATCGCGCGCACCGAGAAGTCGACCCCGTTGGCCGTGCCGTGCGCACCCCATTGGTCGTCCGAGCACGCCGCGAGCAGCCGAACCGTCCCTTCGCGCACCGCGACGAACTCCGCCACGAGATCCGCGAGCGTGCGGCGGTCGAACTCCCCCGCGGCCACCCAGTCATCCTGCTCGAAGCCCGGGAGCGCGGTCTCGTCGCCGCGCGCGAACGTGAGCATGCGGTAGACGAAGACGCGCTCCGAATCGACGAGGTGGCCGACCACCTGCTTGATGCTCCACTTCCCGTCCGCGTACCGGAACGCGGCGCGCGCTTCGCTCACGCCGTCCAGCAGCGTGCGCGTCCCGTCGATCTGCTCCGTCAGCAGCGCGACGATGTCGCCGTCGGGGACCGCGGCGACGTAGCCCCGGTAGTAGGGCGGCACTTCCGTCTCATGAGGACGCGCGTGCGCGGCCGTGCCCATGGTGTCTCCTCGGCCTCTCGGGGCCTATACGAAGGTGGCAGTCTCGTCGAGGGGCTTCTTCCCGATGGCCGGGACGGTCGCGTCTTCGGCGGGGTACCCGACGACCAGCAGCAAAAAGGGACGCTCGCCGGATGGGCGCTCCAGGACTTCGTTCAGGAAGCCCATGGGGCTCGGCGTGTGGGTCAGCGTCGCCAGTCCCGCGTGATGGAGGGCCGCGATCAGGAACCCCGTGGCAAGGCCGACCGACTCGGTCATGTAGTACGTCGGCGCCCGCCCGCCGTCCGCCGTTTCGTAGAACTTGCGGCCGAAGATGGCGATCAGATACGGCGCGGTCTCGAGATACGGCTTGTGCTCGTCCGTGCCGAGCGGCGCGAGCGCCGCCAGCCACTCGGCGGGAGCGCGGTCCTGGTAGAAGGACCGCTCCTCTTCCTCCGCCGCTTCGCGAATCCGCCGCTTCACTGCCGGATCGCTCACCACCACGAAGCTCCACGGCTGCAGATTCGCCCCGCTGGGCGCCGTTCCCGCGGCCTTGAGGCAGGTCTCGATGATGTCGCGCGGGACCGGCCGGTCGGCGAAGTGGCGCACCGTCCGGCGGCGACGGATGTCCGCGTAGAACTCGTTCGCCCGCGCACGCATCTCCTCCACCGGGAATTCCCGGTAGTCCGGCAGCGGGACGAAGCCGGGCGCCATCAGGCGCGGCGCGCGGACGTAATCACGACCGGGTCGACCGGTACGTCCTGATGGCCGCTCTTGGTTGCCGTGGCCACGGCGGCAATGCGGTCTACCACGTCCATTCCCTCGGTCACCTTCCCGAAGACCGCGTACCCGAAGTCCCGCGCGCCGTGATCGAGGAACGCGTTATCCGAGAGGTTGATGAAGAACTGAGCGGTGGCGCTGTTGACCGCCTGCGTCCGCGCCATCGCGAGCGTGCCGCGCGCGTTCTTCTTCCCGTTGTCCGCCTCGTTCTGGATCGGATCGCGGGTCGGCTTCTGCTGCATCGTCGCGTCGAAGCCGCCGCCCTGGATCATGAAGCCTGGGATGACGCGATGGAACACCGTCCCGTCGAAATGTCCGTCGTCGACGTACTGCAGAAAGTTCTCGACCGACTTGGGAGCGTCGTCTGTGAACAGTTCGATCGTGATGTCGCCGTGCGACGTGCTGAGCGTGACCATGAGACTCCTCGGTGAGGCTTGATGGTTCGTGACCGGGGGAACGTGGAAAGATCGGAGGGGCACCGCAAGGTGCGAGGGTCAGCGGTTCAGCACCCCCAGGTACGCGACCCACGGCCCCACGTCGTCGCCGTACCGGCGCGCCATGACCCGCGCGATCTGGGCCACGTGCGTGAGGTCGTGGACGGCCCACGTGGCAAGCAGCTGGCGCAGCGTGACGGCGCCGAATTCGGGGTGGGTGCCGCGACGGTCCAGATCGGCTTCGGTGAGGTCCCACGCGGCCACCTGGGCCAGGTTGGCGCGGCGGAGGGCCGCGAACTCGTCGAGCGCGGTCTCGATCGGGACCGGCGGTCCCGCGAGATGCGCGGTCCGGTCGAACGGCGCGAACGGCCGGTCGGGGCCTGCGTCGAGGATGCGGCGCGCGCGGGGGATCCAGTCGGAGTGCTCGCCCTCGATCAGGTGCGCGAGCACCTCCCGGGGACTCCACGTCCCCTCACCCTCGCGCGCGTCGAGCCACACGGCCGGCAGCTCACCGAGCCACGCACGCAGGAGGCCGGGCGTCCGCTCCAGCGAGGCAACGGCGTCCGGCAGCGCGAAGTTCACGATCCGGGCGCCCACCCGTGGTCGTCCAGCCGCACCCGGCCGCCGTCGAACCGCACGCCCTCCCCCTCCAGAAGCATCTGCTGGGTCAGCTCACACCCCGGCACGGCGCGGCGGCTGATCTGCCCCTTGGCGTTGATCACCCGGTGCCACGGCACCGCCGAGTCGACGGCAAGCGCATTGAGCGCGTATCCCACCTGCCGCGCGTGCCCCGGAAGGCCCGCCTCCCGGGCCACCTGGCCGTAGGTCGCCACGCGGCCCCGCGGGATGCGTCGGACCACGGTGTAGATCCGCTCGTAGTTGCCCGCCCCGGAGGTCATGCACAGCAATATGGCGCCCGCGGGAACGGAATCCCACCGGCGCCACATGCCGAGCGGGGAGACCGGACACCCGGCCTCCCCGCTCGCAATCCTCTGTCGCAATGTGCGGCTACCGCCGATCGTACACCGTGGCGTTCCCGTTTTCGTCAAACGTGTAGACGTTGTACGGTTCCGGATTCGGACTCGGCATCCCCGGCGAGCCGGCCGGCATCCCCGGGACCGCGACGCCCTTCACGTCCGGCCGCTCCTTCAGCAGACGCTTAACCACGTCCGCCGGCACGTGCCCCTCGACCACATAGCCGTCGACGAGCGCCGTGTGACATCCCTCCAACGCACGCGTCACGCCGTGCTCTTGCTTGATGGGCACGAGGTTGTTGGCGTCCACGGTCTCGACATCGAATCCATTCTCTCGCAGGTGACCCACCCACGCTTCGCAGCAGCCTCAGGTAGGGGGCCGATACACCGTCACCGAGGTCGACGTCACCTGCGCGGGCTTGAGCGCGACGGCCGCCGAGGCGACGACCGCCATCGATGCTGCAACGCCCAGCCCCAATTTCACCGTAGTGCTGATCTTCATGGGAGGACCCTTTCGAGTGTTGAACTGGCCAGAGCGCCCGTCGGCGCGCTTAGCCCTCCGCCTTCACGTGACACCACGCACACCACGCGTTGTCGCGGCCTTCGTGACTCGCCGGCACGTCCGGCACCGGCTCCATAGCGCCCGCTGTGTGGCACATCATGCAGTTGTCGCGCCCTTCGAGCGCGTGGGAGACTGGCGTCGCGACCTTCGTCTGAATCTCGGCGTCGGCCGCATGGCACATGGCGCAGGCCTCGTTCGGCCGGCCCTCGTGCGACTCGGGCACGCCCGGCACCGCGGCCATGGCCCCCGAATGACACATCATACAGTTGTCGCGACCCGCGGCGTCGTGCGACATCACCGGCGGCTTCGCCGCGTCCTGCGCCCAGCCGGGCGTGACGGCGAACACCATCAGGCACGCGATACCAGCCAACACACCATGCTTCACACTGCGCATTTCACCACCTCCCCTGTCGGTAACAGCGGTCTACGTGACCTCGTATCAATTGTACACTTCCGCCGGGCCTCGTTCCAGAGGCCATCCCCGCGCCTTTAAGGAACGGGGACGTTCCCCCCGTGACACACGCTGCACGCGCTGCGCGCGGTCCGCGCCTGCCGCTCCGCGTTGAAGTCCGGCCCATGCGGGTTCAGCACGATGTGGCACTTGACGCAGTCCAGCTCGCGGTGGCAGGACACGCAGGTACCCAGGCTCTGCCGGGCCGCCTGCCCATGTCCGACCGTGAACGCGCCGGTGCCGTCGTGATACACCCCGTCGTCGGGTCCGCCCGTCACCAGGCCCGCCGTATTGTGACAGTCCTGGCAGAACTGCTGCGTATTGTGGCAGCTCGCACACGCGAACCCCTGCCCGTACGCCGCAGTCGGGTGGCTCGACAGAAAGTCCGCCGGGTGGTACCCGCCCGGTGGCGACGCCGCCCCGGGTCGGTGACACGCGAGACAGTCGGCGCGCACGTGACACGACGCGCACGCTTCCGGCGCAGCCGCCGCCTGCACTCCGTGCGCATCGGCCCACAGCAGGTCGTGCGACGAGGGCACGGCCCCCTGCGTGTGGCAGACCGCGCAGGTCTCGGCATCGCCGTCGACGTGCTCGGTGAACCCGTGGCACTGCATGCACGCGTCCGCGTCCGCCCGCACGACGACGCCGTCACTGACGTGGCAGGTGGCGCACTGATCCAGCCCGACGTGGTCGGCGTGATCGAACGCGAGCCCAAACTGCGACCCCGCCCTTGGCGGGAGCCACTCGACCTCGGGCTGCACCGTACCGTTGTGGCACTGCGCGCAGAACGTCGGCGCGGGATACGCGTCCCCGCCGGCAACGTCCGCATGGCAGGTGGTGCACGTCCCCAGCCCGGAGTGGGCTGCATGATCGAATTCGCCCTGCACCGTCATGGCCGGCACGACGACGTGTTCGTCTACCGGGACCGTTTCGACCGTGGCCCACGCCACCGCGCCCACGGCCAAGAGCACTAGCGTCTTCATGAGGGCCTCCGTTCGGGCATGCTGAGGACCGCCGGGTGCATGCTGGCGCGGTCCGCCCCCGATCCGTAGAGCAGGGTGAGACCGACGTTGAACCGCCACTGGTCGAAGGGAACGACCGGCACCCCCGCGCGATACCGCTCTTCGTCGTACCGCCGCGCTTCCGCCGTGAGGGCGGCGAGCGCAAACGGCTGGTAGTCGACCCGGAGCCCGTAGTTCCAGACGCGCGCGAGATTCAGGCGATACTCGAGCGGCCGACGTCGGAAGCCGCCCGACGCGCGTGCCGCGAGGTTTTCGAACGGCGCATACACCACCTGGGCGTCGAACCCCACCGAGGCGGCGCCGTGCGTGCCCTCCATATAGTAGCCGGCGCCGACGGTGAGCGGCTCCATGACCGCCATGGACGCGCCGGCGGACCACCGCCACCCGTCACCGTCCACGGTGGCGTACGGCTGCGCGATGTCCGCGTCCTCGTACGTGTACCGCTCGCCCGACACCCAGACCTGCAGATCGTCCATCGGCACGGCATAGACGGTGCCGAATACCGACCAGTAGGGGGTCGGACTGAAGACGCCCCAGATCGTCCACAGATCGAAGTACGGGCGGTAGTAGCGACCACCGACGGTGACGCCGTACCGACCGCGCCCGTCCCGGTGCTGCACGCGTACGTCCGCCGTGTTGACCTCGGACCGCGCGAAGTCGTAGTCCGCGCCGCCCGCGACGAGCCACCCCCGGGCGGGCCGAAACGCGAAGTCAGCCGCGCCGCGGTCACCGGCCAACAGCGCATCCCGGCTGCCGTTGGGATGGATCGCTCGCTGGTACGTGAAGCCGGCGTCCATGAACGCCGTGGACCATCCGACCTCGCCGCCGAAGAGCATCTGCCGCTCGGTCGGGATGAAGTCGCCGAGCGGGTTCAGTTGTTCGCTCGAGATCGGCAGGACCGAGCCGCGGGCGAGCCCCCAGCCACCGAACACGGATGCCCGCATGTTCGCGAAACGCGACATGACGTCGGCCCGTGCGCCGTCGAACCCCGTGAACCCGAGCCGCGAGACGACGTGAGTGCGCCCGACCTGGGCACGCAGCCATCGCGCCGAGTACTCGGCGTATCCTTCCAGGAGTTGTACGGTGGGCTCGGTTCCCGGCCAGAGCGCCGGGTCGGCCAGGTCGGTGCTGACGCGCACGCGGGTCCGGACACTGAGTCCGGGCACCCCGAACCCCCACAGAGCCGCGTCGAGCGTGCTCACCAGGGGTGTCCCTTCGAGCTCC
>JBDHIW010000100.1:0-8535 GCA_039587215.1 Gemmatimonadota bacterium
GTTCGGATGGCTGCGGGGCCAGCAGTATCTCGGCCAGAGCCTGGTCCACGTCCGTCAGGTGTGGCGGCCGGCGTCGCGCCTGCAGTTCGAGACGTACCAGCAATTCAATCACGACCGGTCCCGTCTGCTCGACGCGCGTGCCCTCGCGGGAGCCGGCGTACGCCTCCTCCTTGCCGGCAGCGACCGGACGACCCTGCAGTTTGGGTCGTCGTACATGCTGGAGGGTGAGTGGGTCGATGTGGCGCCGGGAGACGCGCACCCAGCGCGTACCACGCACCACCGGTGGAGCAGCTATCTGTCGGCGCGGGCCGCACTCAGCGAAGGAGCGGCCCTCGCGTGGACGGGGTACGTGCAGCCGCGCCTCGACGCCTTCGCCGACACGCGGGTGCTCACGGACGCGACGCTGGGGGCGCGAGTGGTCGGTCGGTTGGCGCTGACCCTGACGTTTCAGCTCCGCTACGACGGCGATCCGCCTGACGGCATCGATGCGCTCGACACCTCGCTCCGCAGCGGCATCTCCATCGAGTTCTGATCGGCGTCAGGCGGCGGCGATCTTCACGGGCTGCCGTCGGGCACCCCACGTCCCTGGCGGCCCGTCGAACACGCCGGCACACGGCGTTCCGCAGTTCGCGCATCGCCCCTCGTCCGTCAGCGTCCAGTCCCGCAGGACGTACCAGTCGCGCGCCACGAGCGCGGCCCCGCACGCGTGACACGTCGTGGTTCCCCCGGCGACGTCGTGCACGTTGCCGGTGTACGCGTAGCGGACGCCGGCCGTCAGCGCGATGTCGCGCGCCCGGCTCAGGGTCGCCGGCGGTGTGGGCGGCACGTCCCGCATGCGCCAGTCCGGGTGGAACGCCGTGAAGTGCATCGGGACATCCGGGCCGAGGTGCTCGACGACCCATGCGGTCATCGCCCGTAACTCCGCGTCGCCGTCATTGTGCCCCGGGATGAGCAGCGTCGTGAGCTCCAACCACACGTCGGTCTCGTGCGCGAGGTACTGGAGCGTTTCCAGCACCGGGGCCAGCGACGCCTTGGTGATCCGGCGGTAGAAGTCCTCGGTGAACGCCTTGAGGTCGACGTTCGCCGCATCCATGTGCCGGTAGAACTCCGCACGCGGTTCGGCCGTCACGTACCCGGCCGTGACGGCAACCGTCTTGATTCCGCGCTCGCGACAGGCCGCTGCCACGTCGATCGCATACTCGTGGAAGATCACCGGATCGTTGTACGTGAACGCCACGCTGCGGCACCCGGTCTGCTCGGCCACCTCGGCCAGCTGCTCCGGCGAGGCCGCGTCGGCGAGCGTATCGGTCTCCCGTGACTTGCTGATGTCCCAGTTCTGGCAGAACGAGCAGGCCAGATTGCACCCCGCCGTCCCGAACGACAGCACCGGCGTCCCCGGCAGGAAGTGATTGAGGGGTTTCTTCTCGATGGGGTCGATACAGAACCCGCTCGACCGACCGTACGTCGTGAGTACGACCTCCCCCCGCTCGCACATGCGGACGAAGCACAGGCCGCGCTGTCCCTCGCGCAAGCGGCAGAACCGCGGGCAGAGATCGCACTGCACCCGGCCGTCATCGAGCCGGTGCCAGTAGCGCGTGGATACCACGCCGCCCGGGGATCGATCGTCGTCACCCGCCATGGTCGTCCTCGCCGAACACGTCGGCTTCGAACCCCAGAAGCTCGGCGTCCGGCCGGCGATACGCCCCGTTCGGGAGACCCGCCTTGCGGCAGAGCTGCGTCAGAAACTCCGGGATGTCCCACCCCCACTCCACCGGCACCTGGGGCAGGAGCAGCCCCGCGTGCCGTGGCGCCCGAAGCAGCAGTCCGTGCCGACCAATGACAACACCCTCGGGTGTGATCGGCACGAGCGGCGTGAGCGCGCTGATCTCGATACGGACCCCGGCAAGTTCGTCGGCCGTGAGCGGGGGGAAGCGCGGATCGCGCGCGGACGAGGTGACCGCCATCTCCGCAACGGGCGCGGCGAGCGGTCGCCGCGCCTCATACTCGCCACAACAGCCGCGCAGGCGACCGTCGGCACGCGTCGTCAGTGTCACGAACGCACCCCGTGGCGCGCAGAGGCTAGGAGACGAGAGGGGGATGTCGGGGCGTGCGCTGCCCGCGCAGTCGGCCCGGATGGCATCGCGGGCGAGCGCCAGGAGCGCGGCGCGGTCGGCAGCCGTGAGCGCCGCCGGGCCTGTAGGAGCTGTGATGCGGTCGGCCATGCACCCTCCGCCGTGGAGGAACTGCCGTGTTCGTGAAACCTACGACCCCCCGTCGCCTGACGACACCGAATCCGTGCTGAGCCCCATGCGCTCGAGGACGCTCGCGAAGCGCGGGTCGCCCCGCAGCGGGTCGGCGTACGGCGCCGCCGCTATGAACCGAACGATCCAATCCCCTTCGCTCATCCCCTGCTCCAGGGCGGCGAACGCCTCGTCGAGCCGGTCCAGTTCACCCAAAACGATCGCGCGGAGACCCACCTGCACCGTGTCGGGGCCGTCGGCAATCAGACGCAGCACGGCGTCGTAGCCGCCCTCGGTGGCAAGCGTGTGAATCGGCCGACCCGCCCACCCAATGCGCTCGAGCGACGGCACGAACTCGTCGGCCCGATCCTGCCCGACGAACAGCAGCATCAGGGTCAGGAACGCCTCTCCGCGGTCGGGCTCGAGCGCGGTCGCACGCGCGAGGAACTCGATCGCGGTCTCGTAGTCCCTCCGGACCCCGGCGATCATCGCGACGTTGTCGTGGATGATCAATGAATGCGGGTCCAGATCCAGTGCCTCCCGAAGCAACGCGGCGGCGCGCTCCACGTCGCCGCGCCCGAGCTCGTGGAGCCCGGACCACTGATATGCGGAGGCATAGCCGGGATTGAGGCGCAGCGCCTCCGCGTACGCCGCGTCCGCCGCGTCCCAGTCGAACGCGGCGGAGTAGATGAGCCCGAGAGCGGCGTGGGCTTCCCCGAGCCGGGGATCGAGTGCCAGGGCCCGTCGGATGGCCGGGAGCGCCAGCGTCGCCGCGTCTTCCTCGGTGAACGACGTGCTGTAGTCGGCCAGGACGGCGTAGGTGTCCCCAATCGCGGCGTGCGCCAGCGCGAAGTTCGAGTCGATGGCGACCGCCTGCTGAAAGAAGTCGAGCCCGCGGCGCAACCCGACCTCGGTGCGCCGTGTCCACTCGGCGCGACCCCGGAGATACAGACGGTAGGCCTCGGTGCTCGTCGTGCGCGGACGCGCGAGGGCCTGCTGGTCGTCCGCCCTCAAAACGGTTCCCGTTTCGCGCACGATGTACGAGGCAATCTCGGCCTGGAGTACGAAGATGTCGTCCAGCAGATGGGTCGACGACCACGCACCGACGGATTCACCGGTGCCAACGTCCGCCAACTCGACGAACACGCTGATCGCATCGCCCTGCTGACGCCACGTTCCGCTCATGACATGCGTCGCCCCTACCGCCCGCCCGATCTCCGCCAGCGACGCCTCGCTTCCCTTGTGCGTCATCATCGTGCGGGATGCGACCACGCGCATCCCATCCACGGCTGTGAGCCTCGCGATGATGTCGTTCGCGAGTCCGTCGCCGAAGTACTCCTCACTCGGATTGCGATTGGCGTCGGCGAACGGGAGCACGCCGACTTTGGGACGGGTGGGCGGCGCCTCGTCGCCACCTCCCCCAAACAGCCCGATCCCGAGCGCCGCCGTCGCGACGATGCCGGCGACCAGTATCGCGCCGGAGCGACGCCACCCGCCGGCCGGCGCGCGTGCGGCTGCCCCGACGATCGTCTCGCCCGATCCGCGCGCGGCATCGATCGCCGCCAGGAGCTCGCTCGCGGTCTGCCAGCGATCCGCTGGACGCTTGGCGAGGCACCGCATGACCAACTGCTCGACCGACTCCGGCACCGCGCGATGCCGTCCGATCGACTCCGGGTCCTGGGACACGTGGGCGGCGAGCACCGTCTGCGGACTTCCGCCCACGAAAACCGGCCGACCCGCCAGCATCTCGTAGGCCAACACGCCCACCGCGTAGATGTCGGCACGGTGGTCGATCTTCGGGTCCGCGGCCGCCTGCTCGGGCGCCATGTAGCTTGGCGTCCCCAATGTGACCCCCGAGGTCGTGACACCGCCGGGACCGCGCGCGGCGTCCGTGACCGCCTTGGCGACGCCGAAGTCGGCGACGATCGCATGCCCCGAGGTCAACATGATGTTGTCCGGCTTGATGTCGCGGTGGACGATGCCGTTGGCATGCGCTTCCGCGAGCGCTTCGACCACGTCCCGCAGGATGCGCAGGGCGTCGTCCACCGGCAGTTCCGCCTCGCGCTCCAATCGCTCGCGCAGCGACTCGCCCCGCACGTAGGGCATCACGTAGTAGAGCGTGTCCTCGGCCTTGCCGGAGTCGTAGAGCCCGAGAATGTGCGGGTGCTGGAGCCCGGCGGCGACCCGGATCTCCTGGAGGAACCGCTCCGACCCAAGCCCGGCCGCCAACTCCGACGAGAGCACCTTGATGGCGACGTCCCGGCCGTGCTTACGGTCGCGGGCGAGGATGACGGTGGCCATCCCGCCACGTCCGAGTTCCCGCACGAGGTCGTAGCGATCGGCCAACGCCGACCGAATTCGATCGATTACATCCGACATGGATGCCTCATGCGGCGGCCGACGCCCGCCTGCGCTGGTTCCTCACACCCAACACTACGGGCCGCTACGCCGCGCGTCCACCGAGACCGCGCAGCGAGTCCTCGATTGGCGGGTCGAAGTGCACGTCCACCTGCGGGAACGCAATGGTGACCCCCGCCTCCTTGAGCGCCCACCAGATGCCGTCGTTCAGGTGTGACGCGTACACGCGCGCATCCCAGGGATCGTCCACCCACACCGACACCTCGAAATCCACACTCGACGATCCGAACCCCGTCAGCAACACGCGCGGCTCCTTGGTGCGGTTCCGCCATTCGACCTCCGTCGCGACACGCGTCAACACCTCGTGCACCACCCGAAGATCCGAACTGTAGGTGACGCCAACCGTCGTGCGGACACGGTACAGCGAGTCGCGCAGCGTAAAGTTCTTCACGGTGGCCTGCACCAGCATGGAATTGGGAATGATGAGCTCTTCGTCGTCCCGCGATCGCAGCAGGGTGCTGCGGATCCGCATCTGCTCGACCTGCCCGACGACGCCGCCGACTTCGAGCACGTCACCGGGCTTGATCGACCGTTCGACGAGGAGGATAATGCCCGAGACGAAGTTCTGCGCGATGGTCTGCATCGCGAAGCCCAGGCCGACCGCGAAGATCGCGCCGGCCGCAAACAGCGCCGCCAGATCGATCCCCACGGTGTCGAGTGCCACACCGAGCGCGACGAGCATCACCGTGTAGTGCGTGAGCCGCTGGCCCGCGGCGATCGACCCGTCCTGTCCCCACCCCCGCACTCGCAGTGCGCGGCTCAGCGAACGCTGCGCCAGTTGAGAGAAGAACCATGCGAAGGCGATCACCAGCAGCCCGGCCAACACGGTGCCCACCGTGATCACCGTCCCGCTCAGCATGAAGAGTTCGAAATCGAGGATTTCACGAGACATGGAATGCGTCCCCGTTGTGGAGGTTCACCTCAAAAGTACGTCGGAGGGAGGCGCCGTCAGAGCCTCGCTCGCTTGGCGGCCGCCGCGTGAGCGATGCCGCGTCGCTCGCACCACCCCGTCGCTTCGCGTATCGTTCGGCACCTTCACCGCATCTCACGGAGACGGCTCATGCGCGCCCCAACCCTCGTGGCCTTCCTCGCCCTGGCGACTCTCCCCGGCTCCCTCGCGGCACAGCGCGACGGAACGGAACAGCGGATCGTCGCCGCGGTCGACGAGCACGCGCCGGACGCACTGGCCCTGCTGGAGCGGATCGTCAACATCAACAGCGGCACCATGAACCTGGACGGCGTCCGGGAGATTGGACATGTGCTGCGTGAGCGGTTCGATGCACTCGGCTTCGATACGCAATGGGTGGACGGGGCGCCGTTCGACCGGGCTGGACATCTCGTCGCCGAGCGCACCGGCACGGGGCCACGCCTGCTCCTCATCGGGCATCTCGATACGGTCTTTGAAACCGACAGTCCGTTCCAGCGGTGGGAGTGGACATCCGACTCGACCGCGATCGGTCCGGGGGTCGTCGACATGAAGGGCGGCGACGTCGTGATCCTCCTGGCGCTGCAGGCGCTGGCCGACGCCGGCGTTCTCGGGGACCTCAGCGTGACGGTCGTCATGACGGGCGACGAGGAGCGAAGCGGCTCACCTATCACACGGGCGCGCGCAGCCCTAACGGAGGCGGCAGACGCCGCGGACGTGGCGCTGGCCTTCGAGAACGGCGACAGCGACTACCGCACGGCCGTGATCGCGCGGCGTGGCTCGACCACCTGGAGTCTCGACGTCACGGGGCGGCCGGCCCACTCGTCACAGGTCTTCCAGCCCGAGGTCGGGGCCGGCGCGATCTACGAAGCGGCGCGGATTCTCCACCGCTTCTACGAGGAACTCTCGACCGAGCCGCTCCTGACGTTCAACCCCGGCGTCCTGCTCGCCGGCACCGACGTGACGTTCGACGGTGCCCAGGCGCGGGGCACGG
Organism: Gemmatimonadota bacterium; assembly: GCA_039587215.1. Lineage (GTDB taxonomy): Bacteria > Gemmatimonadota > Gemmatimonadetes > Gemmatimonadales > GWC2-71-9 > CAMYLY01. Next base: position 6,578 of record JBDHIW010000100.1, read on the forward strand.
CCTTCGGCAAGAACAACGTGGTCGCCGAGCACGCCACGGTGCGCGGCGATCTGCGGGCCGTGTCACCGGAACAGCTGGCCATGGCAAAAGCCCGGATGACCGCGATCGTGGACGACCACCTGCCGCATACGGACGCGACGATCGAGTTCCGGGACTCCTATCCGCCGTTCGCGCCGACGGACGGCAACCACCGGCTCCTCGGCATGTTCGACGCGGTGAGCCGGGACCTGGGGTTCGGCCCGGTCACGGCGGTCGATCCGCGACGCGCCGGCGCGGCCGACGTGTCGTTCACCATGGGGCGCGTCGCCATGGCGCTCGACGGTCTCGGCACCGGCGGGGGAGACGATCACACGGTGGACGAGTGGATCGACGTGCGGACGCTGGCAATGCAGGCCAAGCGCGCCGCGGTTCTCATGCGGCGGCTCCAGCATGACTGGGAGGGCGGATCCCGCTGACGGGCGGTCAGCCGGAGGCGGAACAGCGGGCGACGACCGCCGTGATGTTGTCGGAACCGCCACCGTCCAGCGCCTGCTGGATGAGCGATTCGCACGCCGCCTCCGCCGACGCCGACGACTCCAACGTCGCCCGCATGACATCGTCCTCGACGTGCTTGGTGAGCCCGTCGCTGCAGAGCACGATCCAGTCCTCGTCCTGAAGGTCCAGCAGGCTGATGACCGGCTTGATCGTGCCGCCGACCGCGCTCGCGAGCACGTTGTGGAGGTTCGTGCCGTCGGCCTGGCCCTCCGACATCACCCCTTCGTCAATCAGCAGTTCGGCCATCGTCTGATCCTGGGTGAACTGTTTGAGACGGCCCTTCCGGAGGTAATAGCCGCGACTGTCCCCGACGTGTACCACGTAGGCGCGCGGCCAGGTGAGCGTGACCATCGTGAGGGTGGTGGCTGGCCCGGTACCGGCGCCGGGGAAATGGGATTTGATCCGCGCGTGCGAGTGCCGGACCGCCCGTTCGAGTTGCCCGAGCAACTCCTCTTCCAGCGCCACGTCCAGTCCGTAGGAGACCCCCGTCGTCTGGGCGATGTACTCGGTGAGCGCCTCCACCGCGGTCCCACTCGCCACTCGACCACCGGCATGTCCGCCGACGCCGTCCGCCACGACCAGAAGATGCGCGTCCGATCGCGTCGATTGCGCGAGCGCGTCGGCCGAGTCCAGGCTGGTCTGCCGGACCTCCATCGCCTTGTGAAGCGTAGCGACCAGGAACTGATCCTCGTTCTGCTCCCGCTTCTTGCCGGGATGTGTCGCGCCGAAGACGTCGAATTCACCTAGATGCATGATGGCCTCACGCTGTGCGCACGGTAGCGAGGGCAAGCCGCCGGAAGGCTTCCTCGACCCCGATACCGTCCTTGGCGCTCGTGGCGATCGCGTTCCACCCGTCTTCTTCCAGGCGCGTCATGTCGGCGGGCGCCAGCGCCCACGCATCCCGAAGGTCCGACTTGTTGAGCGCGATGACCGCCGGAACGTGACCGATCGCTCCCCGCACGACGTCCCGCAGCTCGAACGCCTGATCGAAGGTCTCGCGCCGCGTCCCGTCGACGACGTACAGCACACCCGCGGCGCCGCGCAGATAGCTGGTCTGAATGTCCTCGACGTCGTCCCGCCCGGCGAGGTCCCACAGCAGGAGGTTGACGTCTTCCCCGTCCACCTCCACCGACTTCCGGTCGATCTTCACCCCGACCGTACTGAGATACCGCTCCGAGAACTTGGAGTGGACGAACTGACGCACGAGGCTGGTCTTGCCCGTTCCGAACACACCGACCATGCAGATCTTCTTCTGAATCACCGGGACACCTCCCCGAGCGCGCGGTAGGGACTCAGCCGGACCTCGAAAGATACGCTCCGGTTGACTTGCGCGGTCGACTCCGGGTCGTCCCCGGTGAGCGGGTCCTGGTTCCCGCGCCCCTCGACGATCAGCACCGGCCGCGGCACACCCAGCACGGTCAGGA
>JBDHIW010000101.1:0-8332 GCA_039587215.1 Gemmatimonadota bacterium
TGGGGAAGGTGCCGTCCGACTCGCAGAACAGCGGGACCACGTCGGCCCCGATCGCCGTGAGCGCACGTTCGGCCACCACACTGGCCACGCCGTTGCCGCAATCCACGACGACCTTGATCGGTCGGGCGAGGGGTCCGTTGCGCGACGCGATCGCGTCGACATACCGGTCGAGTAGAGAGTCGTCGGCCCGCAGCGTGCCCGGCCCCTCGATGGTCTCATCGTTCTCGATCAGTGCGCGGAGCTCCTGGATGGCCGCACCGAACAGCGTCTCGCCGGCGGCGACCATCTTGAACCCGTTGAACTCCGGCGGATTGTGCGACCCCGTCACCTGGACGCCACCGTCCACCTCGAGTTCGTAGAGCGAGAGATACAGCGCGGGCGTGGGCAGGACGCCGATGTCGACGGCGGTCCCGCCGGCCATCGCAATGCCGTCCCGCACGGCGCGGGCCAGCCGCTCCCCGGACGGCCGGTTGTCGCGACCCACGGCGAGGACGGGCGGACGCCCGATCCGCGCTGTGGTGCGTGTCGTCAGTGCGCGCCCGATCGCGTGAGCGACCTCGGGCGTCAATTCACGATCGACGACCCCACGGATGTCGTACTCACGAAAGATGCCGGCAGGAACGTCCACGGCGTCAGTCGGCCTGTTCCGCGATCAGCATAGTGCTGGGACGGAGATCCTCCGCCCCCGCCGCTGCCGCATCCATAACGCGGTTGGGCCACACGCCGAACAGCAGCAGGGCGACCGTCGTCAGGGCGACGACGAACCGTCCGGCGCCGACGATCGCCGTCTCGTCATGGGCGTCGTCCGCAATCGGCGGCTTCATGTACATGGCCATGATCACCGGCAGATAGTAGCCCGCCGAGATCACGCTGGCACCCACGAGCACGACCGCGAGTCCCAAATGGCCCACGTCCACTGCCGACGACAGGATGTACCACTTCCCGATGAACCCGGCCGTCCCGGGAAAGCCCAACAGCGAGAGCATGAACACGGTCATCGCGAACGCCACCCACGGCCGCGTTCGGGCGAGGCCGCTCATGTCGTCGATGAGGACGTCGCGCTCGCCGTCGCGGCCGACCGCACCCAGAACGGCGAACGCCCCGAGCGTCATCAGCGTGTAGGCCAGGATGTAGAAGAGATACGCCGCGGCGCCGAGCTCCGTCCCGCTCGTGAGCGCCACCAGAAGGTAGCCCGCGTGCCCGATGGACGAATACGCCAGCATCCGCTTCAGGTGCCGCTGTGACAGCGCGATCAGGTTCCCGACGATCATCGTCACGCCGGCCAGCGTCCCCAGCAGCCCCGACCAAGTCACGTCGAGCGGCCCGAGGCCCGACAGCAGCACCCGGATGAGCGCGGCGAATCCCGCGGCCTTGACCGCCGCCGCCATGAACGCGGTGACCGGGGTCGGCGCACCGTCGTACACGTCCGGCGCCCACATGTGGAACGGCACCGCCGCAATCTTGAAGGCAAAGCCGATCAGGAGCAGCGCGGTACCCGCGAGGAGCATCGTATCGTCTTCGAGCCCCAGCATCGTGATCTGCTGGTAGATCTGCGCGATGTTCGTGCTCCCCGTCGCCCCGTAGATCAGCGCGATTCCGTAGAGGAAGAACGCGGAGGCGAACGCGCCGAGGAGGAAGTACTTGAGCGCCGCTTCGGCAGCGAAGACGCTGCGCCGGTTGATGCCTGCGAGCACGTACACCGCGACCGACATCAGTTCGAGGCCCAGGAAGATCACGATCAGGTCGGTACCCGCCGCCATGAACATCATGCCCACGGTCGCAAGCACGACGAGCAGGTAGAACTCGGGCAGCACGATGTCCTCTCGCTCCAGATACCCGAGCGACAAGAGGACCGCCAGCACGGCGCCGATCAGGAACACGAGCGAGGTCGCATAGCGGAACGGATCCAGGGCCACCATCCCCGCCAAGCCCTCCGCACGCACGCCGGAGTTCCAGAACCAGAGCTCCGCCGCCATGGCGCTGACGAGTCCCACCAGCGCGATATAGCCCGCGAGGCGCTGGTCGGCCGCGTTCTCGTGCCGCCACGCCACGACGATCATCAGCACCAGCGCCCATGCCGTGAGCACGATCTCGGGCAGCAGCGCGAACGTGAGGCCGGTGGGCTGCGTCAGATCAATCGGCATGATCGACGGCCTCCACCGTCACTCCGGGCATACCCGGTTCCGGCGCGTGGTGCTCGACCTGCTCGACCAGCGCGGTCGCCGACGCCTCCATCCGATGCAGAATGGGCGCCGGGTACACGCCGACCCAGAGGATCACCGCAACCAGCGGCGCGAGGACGATGAGCTCCCGCCGCGACAGGTCGGGGCCGATCTGCGATTCCTCGACAGCGAGCGGGTTGTAGATGATGCGTTGCAAGGCCCAGAGCAGATAGGCTGCCGCGAAGATCACGCCGGACGCCGCCACCGCGGTGGCCCACGGATACCGCCCGAACGAGCCGATCAGAACGAGGAACTCTCCAATGAACCCGTTGGTGCCCGGCAGACCGATGGACGACAGCGACACGAGCGTGAGGACGGCCGCCATCGCCGGCACTACTCGCGCGATGCCGCCGAAGTCGGCGATCGCCCGCGAGTGCCGCCGCTCGTAGAGCATGCCGGCGAGGAAGAACAGGGCGCCCGTCGAGATCCCGTGGTTGATCATGATCACGATGGCGCCGGTCACGCTCTGCGCCGTGAGTGCCCAGATTCCCAGCATCACGAAGCCGAGGTGGCTGATCGACGAATAGGCGATGAGTTTCTTGAAGTCCGGCTGCACCATCGCCACCAGCGCCCCGTAGATGATGCCCACGAGCGCCAGGCCCACCACGATCGTCACGACGGTCGGGTCGAACGCGACCTGCGGGAAGAACGGCAGGGCGAACCGCAGAAAGCCGTACGTACCCATCTTGAGGAGAATGCCGGCCAGAATGACCGACCCCGCTGTCGGTGCCTCCACGTGCGCATCCGGCAGCCACGTGTGGAACGGGAACATCGGGACCTTGATGGCAAACGCCAGGAAGAAGGCCCCGAACAGCCAGAACGCCCACTGCTCCACGACATCCACGTTCGCCAGCAGGTGGTGGTAGTCGAACGACCCCGTGCCCGTGGCCGCGGCCACCTGCGTGTAGAGCGTCAGGATCGCCACCAGCATGAGGAGCGAGCCGACGAACGTATACACGAAGAACTTGATGGCGGCGTAGAGGCGCCGTTCCCCGCCCCACACCCCGATGATGAAGTACATCGGGATGAGCATGATCTCCCAGAAGACGTAGAACAGGAACAGATCGAGCGCGACGAACACGCCCAGCATGCCGGTCGTGAGCACGAGCAGCAGCGCGTAGAAGCCGCGCTCGCGTTCCTTGATGTAGTTGAAGCTCCCCAGTACTGCGAGCGGCATCGTGAACGTCGTCAGCAGCACCATGAACAGCGAGATGCCGTCGATGCCGATGCGGTAGCTGATGCCCCACGCCGGGATCCACGGCCGCAGCTGTTCGAACTGCATGGCCGTGGTGCCGGGATCGAACGCCCACCAGAGCGGGACCGAAATCGCGAACTCGATGACCGTTCCGATCAGCGCGATCCACTTCGCCTCGGCGGCCGGTCGCCACAGCACCACCAGGGCGACGACCAGCGGGAAGGCCAGCAGCGCGTCGAGTACCCATGTCGCGTAGGTCATGGCCTTACCCCACCACCGCGCGCAGCACCAGCCAGGCGCCGATCACGAAAAGGAAGACGTACGTACTGACCTGGCCGGTCTGGAACCGTGCGCCGATCCAGCCGACCGCACGCGCAATGGACGCGGAGCCGTTCACGCCGGCCCCGTCGATGGCTCCCTTGTCGACGACGCGCCAGAGCACGCGGTCCGAAAGCCAGACGATCGGGCGCACGACGATCGCGTCGTAGAGTTCGTCGACGTACCACTTGTGGAGCAGGACGCGCTGCAGACCCGACTCTGCCGGCGACTCGCTCGCGGGACGCAGCCGCGCCGGCTTGAGCGCGATGACGGCCCCCACGATGCCCACCAAGGCGATGACCGTCGCGAGCCCCAGCAGCAGCCACTCCGTCGAGTGTTCGAGGTGCGCCTCCGGTCGGTACTGCACGCTCAGCTCCGTGACGGGCTCCAGCCAGTGATGCAGCCATCCCGCCCCCGGCAGGATGGCCGGCAGGTTGAGCAGTCCGGCGAACACGCTTCCGGCGGCGAGGACCAGCAGAGGTCCCGTCATGACCCACGGGGCCTCGTGCAGGTGCGGCGCTTCCTCGTCGCCCGTGCGGTTCGGTCCGTGGAACGTATAGAGCATCATGCGCGTCATGTAGAACGCCGTGAGCAGTGCCGCGACGGCCCCGACACCCCACAGGACATAGAACGCCCCCGCCTCGTGCCCGCGGGCAAACGTGGCCGCGAGAATCTCATCCTTCGAGAAGAACCCCGAGAACCCCGGAATCCCCGCGATGGCGAGCGTGGCGATCCACATCACTCCGGCCGTCCAGGGCATGGCACGACGCAGCCCGCCCATGTTGCGCATGTCCTGCGGATCGTCCTCGTTGTGCGTGTGGTGATAGGCGTGATGCAGCGCGTGGATCACACTCCCCGATCCGAGGAACAGCAGCGCCTTGAAGAACGCGTGGGTCACCAGGTGGAAGACGCCGGCCGCATAGGCGCCCACGCCCACTCCGAGGAACATGTATCCCAATTGGGAGACGGTGGAGTACGCCAACACCTTCTTGATGTCCCACTGCTTGAGCGCGATGGTCGCGGCGAAGAGCGCGGTCGCCGCACCGATGCCCGCTACCACGAACGCCGAAACCGGCGCCAGCGCGAAGAGCACGTTCGCCCGCGCCACGAGGTACACGCCCGCCGTCACCATCGTGGCTGCGTGGATCAGCGCCGAGACTGGCGTCGGACCCGCCATGGCGTCGGGCAGCCACGTGTAGAGGGGAATCTGCGCGGACTTCCCGGTGCATCCGAGGAACAGCGCCAGCGTGATCAGCGTAATGAGCCCACCGCCGGCGATAAACGCCTCGGGTGCAGCCTCGAACACGCCGACGAAGTCGAGCGTCCCGGTCGCCTGGTAGATCAGGAACATGGCGACCAGGAATCCGAAGTCGCCGATGCGGTTCATGATGAACGCCTTCTTGCCGGCGTCCGCGTTCGCCTGGTCGGAGAACCAGAACCCAATGAGCAGATAGCTGCAGAGTCCCACGCCCTCCCAGCCGACGAACATCACCGGGAAGTTCGCGCCCAGCACCAGCACCAGCATGAATCCGACGAACAGGTTCAGATAGGCGAAGTATCGCGCGTACCCCGGATCCTCGCGCATGTAGCCGATGCTGAAGATGTGGATCAGCATGCCGATCCCCGTGATCACCAGCAGCATGACGATCGATAGGGGATCGACCTGGAACGCGAGATCGACGGCCAACTGCCCCACGGGCATCCACGACCACAGGGTGACGACCGCCGGCTCGTGCGCGCCCGCGTCGAACCCCAGCACGATCGCGACGGTCAGAGCAAACGCCGCCGCGACCGCCGACACCCCCACCGCACCGATCAGGCGGGTCGCCCCGGGCCGCGTGAAACTCAGCGTGCCGTTCACCAGAAATCCCAGGAACGGCAGGAGCACCACGAGCCAGATCGAGTCTACGGCCACGCCCGTCATCCCCTCAGCAGATTGATCTCGGTGACGTTCACCGAGCTCTTGTGTCGGTAGATCGCAATCATGATGGCGAGTCCCACGGCCGCCTCGGCCGCCGCGACGGCCATCACGAAGAACACGATGACCTGTCCGTCACGTCCCAGCTGCTGCGCGAGGGCGACGAACGACAGGTTGACCGCGTTCAGCATGAGTTCGACACACATGAAGATCACGATCGCATTGCGGCGGAGCATTACGCCGAGCACTCCGATGCCGAAGAGCACGGCCGACACCATCAGCGCTTCCGTCAGCACGTCACACGCTCCGTTTCGCCAGCACGACCGCTCCAACGATGGCCGCCAGCAGCAGAATGGACGTGAGCTCGAACGGGAGCAGGTAGTCCCGGAAGAGCGGCTCGCTGATGAGCAAGACCGCACCTTCGTCGCGCGTTGCCTCGGCGAGCGCCCCGCTGGGCAGCGTGAGCTCGGGCGACGGCGCCACGCGCTGGACTACCCAAAGCTGCGCGACCAACAGCGCGGCCACGACGAGCGTCACCACCCGGCCGCCCCACCCGACCATGTCCGACGTACGCTCGCGCCCGAGGTTGAGCAGCATAATCACGAACAGGAAGAGCACCATGATCGCGCCCGCGTACACCAGCACCTGCATGGCGCCGATGAAGTGCGCGTCGAGCAACACGAACAGCCCGGCGACCGCGAACAGGGTCACGACCAGCCACAGGGCGCTCGCCACGGGGTTCTTCCGCGTGATGCACAGAAGCGCACCGACGATCGCCAGCGCGGCGAACTGCCAGAATACGAAGGCGTGCAGCGTCACCGGCTACTCTCCCCGGGGATCGGCGGGATCCCACAACGACGACACCGGGTGGGTCTGCGCGCAAAGCCGCTCGAGGTCGTAGACGAACCTGCCCCGGTCATACTCGGCGTTCTCGTAGTGCACGCCGACATGGATCGCCTCTTCGGGGCAGACCTCCTGGCAGTAGCCGCAGAACACGCAGCGGAATTCGTCGATCTCGTAGATGAGCGGATACCGGAACCCGTGCTCGTCCTCGCCCGGCACCAGCTTGATGCAGTTTGCGGGGCAGATCTGTGGACAAAGGCCGCACGCCACACACTTGGCCCGCCCTTGCTCGTCCGTGAGCATCCGATGCGTCCCGCGCCACCGGGGCGTGATCGACCAGTCGTCGGTGGACCGTTGCTCCGGATACTGCATCGTCACTTTCGGACGCAGAAGATGCCGGAAGGTCAACGCCATGCCGCTCAACGCCGCCCGCAGGTAGCTCACTTCGCGCTCCGGGCGCCGCATCACCTTCACGCCGATGGTCATGACGCTCCTCCGATCCGGCGCAGCCGGGCTCCCGGCCCGCTTATGAGCCGACCGCGGTCCAGAATCCCGAAGACCAGGACGAGGACCACGAGGTTCACGACAAACATCACCCAGGCCTGCGCCGGCGCGAGCGACCCGCCTTCACCCAGCAAAACCAACACCGTCGTCGCCACGACGACGATGTAGGCGAGCGCGAGCGGCAGCAGGATCTTCCACCCCAGCGTCATCAGCTGGTCGAAGCGGAATCGCGGCAACGTCCACCGGACCCAGACGTACCAGAAGACGAAGAAGAACGTCTTGAGCACGAAGACCGCATTCGTCAGCAGGGACTTGAGCACCGTGGGCGTGCCCGCCACGACGACCCCGTTCTCCATGCGGACGTCATCCCAGGTCGTGAACGGGATGTCCCAGCCGCCGAAGAAGAACGTGGCCATGAGCGCCGACATCGTGATGATCGCCCCGTACTCGCCAATGAAGAACATGGAGAACCGCATGGCCGAGTACTCGGTGTGGTAGCCGGTCACCAGTTCCGACTCCGTCTCCGGCATGTCGAACGGCAGCCGATTGGTTTCCGCGAGCGCCGCGATGGCGAACAGGATGAACGCGAACGTGAGCGGGAACACCAGCCACAGCGACTGCTGCTGCACCGCCACGACCTCCGTGAGCGTGACGCTGCCCGCCACGATCATGACCGAGATCAAGCTCATGCCGAGCGCGATCTCGTAACTCACCATCTGCGCGCTCGCACGCAGCCCTCCGAGGAACGCGTACTTGCTGTTCGACGCCCACCCTGCCAGTACGATGCCGTACACGCCGAGGCTCGAGACTGCGAGAATGAACAGGAAGCCGACCGGCAGGTCCGCGATCATCATCGGCGTCGCGCCCGCGTGCACGAAGCGCCCCAGCACCGGTAACGTGAAGTCGAAGGAGACCGGAAGCGGCGCGCCGAACGGAACCACGCAGAACAGCAGAAGCGCCGGCACGAACGTCAGTGCCGGCGCAAGCAGAAACAGCGGCCGGTCGACCATTCCCGGCAGGGACTCCTCTTTCGCGAAGTTCTTCACGCCGTCCGCGACCGGCTGCAGCAACCCTTGCGGCCCGACCCGATTCGGTCCGAGGCGATACTGGAACCACGCGCTCACCCGTCGCTCGAGCCAGGTCGTGAACATCACACCCAGCATGATGGCCGTGAAGACCACGAGAATCTTGAGGGTCGCGATCAGCAGGAAGCCTTTGAGCTCGGGCGTCATGACGTCACCTGGGCGTCGGCGTCCACAGCCGCCCCGACGAATCCGAGCCCCGCGTAGCTGAGTCCGCGGAACGCCGGCACGACGTCCGCCATCACGGCGA
>JBDHIW010000102.1:0-8303 GCA_039587215.1 Gemmatimonadota bacterium
CGGACTGTCGTGCAGCTGGAACGACGATGCCTCCACCACGACCCAGGCCGGCCGGTGCTCGTCCGCGGCCACCTCCACCAGCGGGCGCCCGATGTTGCCGGCGGCCACCGCCGGGGTCCCGGCCGCCGTCAGCAGGTGGGCCACACATGCTGTCGTCGTGGTCTTGCCGTTCGTGCCCGTGACGGCGACGACGGGAACGTCCTCGAGGAGCATCACCCCCAGATCGAGCTCGGCAAGCACCTCGACCTCGGCGTCGCGCGCGGCCCGCAACGGCGGCGCGTCCGGCGGTACCCCAGGCGAGACCACGACCGCCGCAGCGCGCGCAATACGCTCGAGATCGTGCCCGCCGACATCCACGGCGGCGCCGACCGCCCGAACGGCCGCCGCGGTCTCCGACACCGACGGCCCGTTGCCGAGGTCGGACGCGTAGACGCGCACGTCCCGCGCCGCCAGCGCGACGGCGGCGGCGCGGCCGCTGCGACCCAGCCCGACGACCGCGACCTCGCCGTCACGCCACCGGGCTGGGATCATCTAATCTTGAGCGTCGACAGCGCGAAGAGGGCGCAGAGGATGCCAATGATGTAGAACCGCGTCACGATGCGGGATTCCGGCCAGCCCAGATGCTCGAAATGATGGTGCAGCGGCGCCATGCGGAACACACGGTGCTGGTCGGCGTAGGCTTTGCCCCGACGCCGCTTGCGCCAGCGGTAGACCGACGTCTGCAGGATCACCGACACCGCTTCGGCCACGAAGACTCCGGCGACGATGAGCAGGAGGAACTCGGACTTGAGCACGATCGCCACCGTGCCGAACGCACCGCCGATGGCGAGGCTCCCGGTATCGCCCATGAACACCTGGGCGGGATGCGCGTTGTACCAGAGGAACCCGAGGGCCGCACCCGCCAGACTCACGCAGAACACCGCGAGCTCTCCGGCGCCCGCCAAGTACGGCACCAGCAGGTACTCGGCGGCGTCGACGCGGCCGAACAGGTAGGCGAAGATGCCGAGCGTCGCGGCAGCGATCGCGGTGAGACCGGCCGCGAGTCCGTCGAGACCGTCCGTGAGGTTGACGGCGTTGCTCGCGCCGGTTGTCACGAACGTCACGAAGGCCAGGTACACACCCGCCGGCAGCACGATCACGACGTACTTGAAGAAGGGCAGCGTAACCGCGTTGGCCGCCACGGTCGGCGCAAGCGGCCAGACCATGAGGTACAGGCCGAGCCCGAGCCCGAAGGTGATCTGACCCACCAGCTTGTACTTGGCGACGAGGCCGCGGGACTTCCCCTCGATGAACTTGAGATAGTCGTCGAGGAATCCGATTCCACCCATCCACAGCGTCGCGAGCACCGCGACGACCACGTACCGGTTGGTCATCGGGGCCCACAACAGCGTGGGCACGACCGTGCAGACGAGAATGATGATGCCGCCCATGGTGGGCGTTCCCTGCTTCCCCTGATGCGAAGTCGGCCCATCCGCGCGGATCACCTGCCCGACCTTGGCCCGCTCGAGCCGACGAATCACGGCCGGCCCGATCACGAAGGCCAGCAGCACGGCGGTGAGCCCCGCGCCGGCGGTTCGGAACGTGATGTACGTGAACAGATTGAAGACGATGTGTTGGTCCGAGAGCGGCGCCAGCAGGTGATAGAGCACTAGTTCGTCTCGTCCCCGATGAGGTGAGGTATCACTCGCTCGAGTCCGACGCCGCGGGACGCCTTGAGGAGGATCAGTTCGTCACCGCGCAGTCGGCCACCGAGCGCTGAACCCAAACTGTCGGGGTCGGGTGCTACGATCAACCGGTCGCCGAGTTCGTCGCGGCGCGCCTCGAAGGCCGCGGCAAACTCCCCAACCGCCGCCACGACGTCCGGGCCGGCCTCGAGGACACGGTCAGCGAGTTCGCCGTGAATCGCGCGACTGTCCGGTCCCAGCTCGAGCATCGACCCCAAAACGGCGACCCACCGACGCTCGCCGGCCATCGCCGCCGCGGTCCGTATCGCCGCCGCGACCGACGCGGGGTTGGCGTTGTACGTATCGTCGATCAGCGTGAGCGCGCCTGAGCGGACCACACGCCCGCGGCCGCCGGGGAGTGCGACGTGGCCGAGTGCCGCCACCGCCGCCTCCGCGTCCACCCCGAGGGCGTCGCCCACGGCAAGCGCAATCATGGCGTTCTCGACCTGATGCGTGCCGATCACCGGCAGCGTGCACCGATGACCGCGGTACTCGATAGTCGCCCGACCGTCCGCGCCCATGAGGACCGCCGTCGGAAACACGTCCGCCGTGGTCGCCGTGCCGGCCACCGTGACCCGCGCGACGACCCCCGCGGCCGTCTGCGCCAACTCCGGAGGATCGCTCCCGACCACGGCGCGCGGCACGCCCTCGAGCAACGACACCTTCTCCTGCATCACGCCCACGATGGATCCGAAGCCCTCGACGTGTCCCACCGACACGTTGGTCACGACCCCGAGCGTGGGCGCGATGATGTCGCGCAGCTGCGCCACCTCTCCCGGAAGACTCGCGCCCGCTTCCACCACGAGTGCCTCCGTATCGTCGGGCGCCTCGAGAATCGTCAGGGGGACGCCCACGAGGTTGTTGCGATTTGCACGCGTCGCGTGCACGCGCCAGCGCACGCCCAGCACCGCCGCCAGCATCTCCTTCGTCGACGTCTTGCCGTTCGTCCCCGTCACGGCAACGACCGGTCCCGCGATGGCCTCGCGCCGGGCACGCGCCAGCCGGCCGAGTGCCGCCCGCGTGTCGTCGACGGGAAAGACCGTCACGCCGTCCGGACACGCGGTGCCCGCCTCCACCACGACGCCGGTCGCACCCGCGTCCGCCGCGACGGCGAGGTAGTCGTGTCCGTCGAATCGATCCCCGCGAAGCGCGACGAACAGGGCGTCCGGCTGCAGTGAGCGCGTGTCGGTGCTCACGTCCACGAACGTGCGATCGTGCTCAGGAGGCGGCGTGACCCCGAGCGCCGCAGCGACCTCACCCGCGGTCCACACGGTCATCGCGCCATGCGCGGGTGGGCGGTCACGAGCACCCGCTCGTCGAAGTCCACCCGCTCCTCTCCGAGGATCTGATACGTCTCGTGTCCTTTCCCGGCGAGCACCAGGCAGTCGCCCGACTCGAGCTCGTCGAGGGCCGTCGCGATGGCCGCCGCCCGATCGGCGATACGCCGGTGCGGCGGTTCCGCCATGCCGCCCTCGACGTCGCGCATGATCGCGTCGGGGTCCTCGGTCCGCGGGTTGTCGGAGGTCAGCACCACGAGGTCGGCGAGCCGTTCGGCAACCGCGCCCATCGCCGGGCGCTTCGAGCGGTCGCGATCGCCGCCGGCACCGAAGAGCACGACCAATCGCCCCGCCGTCACGGGACGGAGGGCCGCGAGGAGCCGCTCCAGCGCGTCCGGGGTGTGCGCGTAGTCGCGCAGGACCGTCACCTCCCCGTCCACCAGTCGCTCCATACGCCCGGGCACCTGCGGTGCATCCGCCAGGCGCTCGACCGCGTCGGCCACTGACATCCCGAGGCCCCACGCCACGGCCACCGCGCCAGCGGCGTTGGCCACGTTGAACGACCCCGGCAGGGGAATGCGAGCTTCGACGGTCGCGCCGTCCACCGTGAACGTGACGTCACTGCCGAGCGCGTCGGCCCGGCGGGTTGCGAGGCGGACGTCTCCGGCGGCACCGAACCGCACGGTGCGGCGGCCGGCGGGAACCGGCATCTCGGCCCATGCGGGATCGTCCGCATTGACCGCCACGACCCCGCCGTCCGCGACGTGGTCGAGCAGCCGGAGCTTGGCGGCGCGGTACGCACGCGCGTCGGCATGGTAGTCGAGATGCTCGTGGGTCAGGTTCGTGAAGAGCGCGGCCGCCACCTCCACCCCGCCCAGACGACCCTGATCGAGCGCATGGGACGATGCCTCCATGACGACCCCCGTCGCCCCGCCCTCCCGCAACCCGGCGAGAAGCGCCTGGAGTTCGAGTGGCCCCGGGGTCGTGAGTTGGCTGTACCCCGGCACGTCGCGACCCCTCCCGTCCGTCGCCCCCAGCGTGCCAATGGCGCCGACGGTCCCATCCGCATTCAGCAGATGACGGATTAGCGCGACGGAGGTCGTCTTGCCGTTGGTGCCGGTGACCGCCACCACGCGCATGCCCCGACTCGGGTGCTCGAACCACTCCACCGCCGCCGTCGTCGCCGCGGCGCGGCTGTCGCGCACCACGATCTCCGGTACGCCGACCGCGACCGGGTGTTCGACGCAGATGGCGGCGGCGCCGCGGCGCGCCGCATCCGCGACGAACCGGTGACCGTCGGCCGCGGTCCCGCGTACCGCGCAGAAGAGGTCTCCCTCGGCCACCGATCGCGAATCGGCCGAGACGCCCCCGATCTCGGGAAGGGTGTCCGGGGCCGCCACGAGATTCCCGGCCGTCCGCAGCGCGTCCACGATGCGATCGAGGCCGCTCACCGGGTCCCTCCGGCGACCCGCAGTGCGACCGTGGTCCCGTACGCGACGGTATCGCCGCCGGCGGGCGCCGTCTCCAGCACGGTGCCCAGGGCACCCACCCCCGCCCGCAGCCCCGCGCCGTGCAGCCGCTCAGCCGCGCGTCGAACGGAGAGCCCGCTCACGTCCGGCACGACAACCGAGGCGTCCTGCTCGCCGGTCGGTTCGGCGGGCCACACCGTCGCGAACCGCGGGCCCACCGCCTCGACCTCGGGCACCGCACGCGGCAACCGCACCGGCTCGGACTTGCCCAACGCCGCGAGGTCCAGCACGGTGGTCCGGGACGCGAGCAACCGCTCGAGCACGGCCCGCGTGACCGGGGCGGCCGACGTGCTGGCGTAGCCGCTTCGCGGGTCGTCGAGCTTCACGACCATGACGAGCTGCGGATCGTCCGCCGGGAAGAGTGACGCGAAGCTCGCGATGTACGATCCGGGTACATACCCCCCCGGTCCTGCCCGCCGGGCCGTCCCGGTCTTGCCGGCGACTTCGTACGACGAAAGCGCCGCGGCCTCTCCCGTTCCGCCGCGGTACACGACGCCGCGGAGCATGGTCTTGAGCGTCCGAGCGACGTCCGCCGTGATCGCGCGGCGTACGGGCGTCGGCACGTGCCGGTCGACGACCGTGCCGTCCGCCGCCCGAATCTCCCGGACGAGCGTCGGATACACGAGGACACCGTCGTTCGCGATGGCAGCGTAGGCCTGGGCCAGCTGCAGTGGCGACACCGCAACCTCGTACCCCATGGCGAGGCTCGCAGCGGACGTCCCGCTCCACCGGTGCGGCAGACGGAGGATCCCGGGAGACTCCGCGGGAAACTCGACGCCGGTCGGCGTGCCAAAACCGAACGCCCGGAGCATGGCAAACTGCTGCGCGGCGTCCAGCCGTGCGGCCAGCTTCACGATGCCGATGTTGCTCGACTGCTCGATGACCTCCTGAAACGACAGCCACTCGGACGGGTGATCGTCTTCGATGACCCGCCCGTCGAACTCGTATCGCCCTTCCTCGGTCCACACCTGCTCATCCGGCGACGCCAACCGGTGGGACAGCAGCGCCGCCGCCGTGAAGAGCTTGACCGTCGATCCCGGCTCGAACGCCGACACGAACGCGGAGGCGGACGATTCGTCACGCCGGCGCGAAGCGATCGCCAGCACCTCTCCCGTCCGCGGCGCCATCACGACCACGTCACCGCCCGCCGCCGGCAGCATCTCAATCGCCTCGGCGAGCGCCTCTTCCACGATCTCTTGCAGCTCGACGTCGATGGTGAGGTAGAGGTCGTTCCCCGGGACCGGAAACTGATCCAGACCGGACGGCGCCGTGTACTCAATCCCCGCGCGGTCACGCAGCACGACGGCGCTGCCGTCGGTCCCCGTGAGCTCGTCGTCGAACGCGCGTTCGATGCCGCTCGCCGGACGCCCATCGCCGCCGGGCGTGCCGATCAGCGTGCGTGCGAGCCCCGAGCGCGGATAGAAGCGTTGCAGCGATTCCGTGAGGTAGACACCGCGCATCCCGCGCAGCTCGTGCACCTGTGCCGACGAGAAGGGTCCGCCGAAATACGCCCACCGTTTCTCGAGCGCCTGACGCACCACGCGATCGGGGATGTTCAGCCGCTCGACGAGTACCGCGCGGTCTCGCACCACGTCCCGCAGTTCGTTCGGTGCGACTCCCACCGCGTACACCGGCTGCGTGAGCGCAAGCGGCGAGCCGTTGCGGTCGAAGATGCCGCCGCGCGCCGCACGAACGGCCTCACGCTCGGTCCGCTGTTCCTCCGCGGCCGTCGCATAGGCCGCCCCGTCGATGAGCTGGACTTGGGCGGCCCGTCCGAGCACGAGGAGCATGCCCAGGAAGAACGACACCTGGACGGCACCGAGCCTCAAGAACGGCCGTGTCATCGCTCGGGGGTGCCCGGCACGCGAAGGATCCGGATCTCCGAATCGGCCGGCTCCCGCAGTCCCAGCGACTCGGCGCGTGGAACCAGGACCCGCCGGCTCTGCGATTCTCGTATGGTCTGTTGCAGGGACGCCCGCTCCGATTCGAGGGCGGCGCGCTCACTGCGCCGGTCGTTGAGTTCCCGCACCGCGACGAACCCCGACGTCTGTCTCGCGACCACGAGCAGCAGCACGCCGAGGCCGAAGACGAGCCACACCCCCACCCAGAAGCGTCCTCTAGGTGCTCGCATCGATGCGGAACGCGCGGAGAACCGCGCTTCTCGCCCGGGGGTTTCGCGTCATCTCGTCCTCCTCCGCTCGAATCGGCCGGCGCGTGAGCAGGGTCCCGAGCGGACGCCCGCGACACGTGCAGCGCAGCTGCTCCTTGGGACACACGCACGCGGCGGCCCACTCGCGAAACGTGTGCTTCACGAGGCGATCTTCGCCTGAATGATAGCTCATCACCGCAAGGGTTCCGCCGGGCACCAGCGTATCGCGGTACGCGGGCAGGGCCTCCGCCAGCTGTTCGAGCTCCCGGTTCACGGCAATACGGACCGCCTGAAACAGGCGGGCGAACACGCCGGGGCCGGCGCGGGCGCCGAGAACCTCACGGATCGCATTGACGAGATCGTCGCTGATCGTAAACGGGGCCGAGCGCCGGCGTCGCTCGATCGCCCGGGCCAACGCGCCGGCCCGGCGTTCGTCGCCGTACGAACGAAAGAGGCTCTCCAACTCGGACCGCGGGGCGCCGTTCAGCAGGTCGGCGGCCGTGGGACCCGCGGCGTCCATCCGCATGTCGAGCGGCACACCCCGGCGAAACGAGAATCCCCGCGCGTCGTCATCCAGTTGGTGGGACGACACGCCCAGGTCGAACAGCACGAAGTCGGGCCGGAACGCCCGCACCGCGTCGACCACGGCGGGATCCCCGAACCGGCCGGGCCGACACTCGACCTCCGGATACCGCCGGGCGACCTCCGCCACGGCATCCGGATCGCGATCGAACGCGAGCACCGTCCTCCCCGGGGCGAGCGCTCCGGCATGCCCGCCGCCGCCGGCCGTCAGGTCGGCCACGCGACCGGCGTCGGCGGCAAGCCGGCGTACGGCGTCCAGGAGCACGGGTTCGTGGTAGACGTTCACGGTCCCCCAACGCAAACCGGCCCCGGAGCCGAGGGCTCCGGGACCGGTAGTGCGACACGTTATGTCAATCGCGAGCGGGGCTGACGGGACTTGAACCCGCGGCCTCCGGTGTGACAGACCGGCACTCTAACCAAACTGAGCTACAGCCCCTAGTGAGACAGCCGGTAAATGTAGACCCTTACCACCCGCTGGACAAGCTGCTACCCACCACACTCGAACGCTTCACGGAGCTGCGGGATGCGCTGCTCGAACGATGCGTACTGCCCCAAGAACTGCGTTGCCGTCTGCTCCGAGATCGACGCCCCGATTTCCAGCGCCGCCTTGCCGCGACGGATCATGTCGGCCTCCTGGGCGACCAGCACACAGTCCTGCGAATCCACGACCTGCTGGTCGAACGTGAAGATCTCGAACATCAAGCCGAGGCCCAGGAAGAAGTTGCCCTGGAGCGTGAGTCGTCCCAACACGTCGGCCGCGAGTGCCTTCTCGAGGAACGTCACCGCGATCGGGAGCGCCTGCCGGGTCTGCACCAGTTGCTGCGCAGGCTGGTAGTACAGCACCGCCGCGTTCATCAGCACCGACGTGTCCTGGCTCTGCGACGTAATGAGGTCGAGATACTCCCCCGCCCGCTGCAGCGCCGACGTGTCCACCGGCGTCGCCGTGTCGATCGTGAGACCGTTCACCAGCATCTGCGAAAGCAGCAGGGCCGTCGCGATGTCGGACGGATCACGCACGAGCACTTGCTCGTACGTCATCTCG